>NZ_JBEYCQ010000015.1:0-182947 GCF_040632905.1 Streptomyces sp. NPDC016469 | reverse complement strand
CGGGCTTCGGCTTCGCCGACTCGGCGGGCTTGGCCGGCGCGGGCTCGGCCGGCTTCGGCTTCGCCGACTCGGCGGGCTTGGCCGGCGCGGGCTCGGCCGGCTTCGGCTTCGCCGACTCGGCGGGCTTGGCCGGCGCGGGCTCGGCAGGCTTCGGCTTCGCCGACTCGGCAGGCGCAGGCTTGGCGCTCTCCGCCGGCTTGGCCGGTGCCGGGCGGGCCGTCTCCGCCGGGTCCGGCTTCCCGGTCTCCGCAGGCTTCGGCTTCGCCGGCTCCGCCGGCCGGGGCTCCGCCGGCCGGGGCTCCGCCGGCCGGGGCTCCGCCGGGTCCGTCTCCTGCGGGCCCGACGCCGGCAGCTTCAGCTGCTGGCCCGGAATGATCAGGTCCGGGTTCGTGAACGTGCCGCCGCCCGGCAGCTCCGTACCCCGGTTGAGGTCGAAGATCTCCCCGTAGCGCGCGGGGTCGCCGAGTTCGCGGTCCGCGATGGCGCCCAGCGAGTCGCCGGGGCGGACGGTCGCCGTCTCGCCGGAGGTCCCGGAGTGCGCCGCCTCGGGGGCGGCCCCCGTGCCGGCCGGCATCCGCAGCTTCCAGCCGGGCTGGAGGAAGCCCTGGGCGTGGAAGACCGTGCCGTCCGTCATCACCCGGCCCTCGTTGAGCGCGGCGATCTCCTGCCAGCGGTTGCCGTCGCCCAGCCGGTCCTCCGCGATGCTCCACAGGCTCTCGGCGGGCCGCACGTCCCGCACGGTGTACGAGTCGGCCGAGGCGGTCTGCCGCGTGGTGCGGGCGTCCGAGGCGTGCGCGGTGTCCGTGGTGCCGGTGTGGGCGTACGACTGGGTGACGGAGACCGGCGCGGCGGCGGGCGCGGCGAGGGCCGAGCCGGCCGTCGGCAGGAGCACCAGGATGCCGCCGATCAGCGTCGCGGCGGCCCGCTGGCTCGCCCCGAGGCCGCTCAGCCGGCGGGCCGTACCGCCGCGCAGCCGGGCGGGGATCTCCAGGAGGACGGAGAAGGCGAAGCCCGCCCAGCCGACCCAGCCGGCGGCGGCGAGCAGGAGCAGGAAGGCGCCCCCGGTGTCCTGCCGGGAGAACAGGTGGGTCAGGTCCTCGATCCCGTTGTCGAGGACGACGCCGGTCGCCCACCAGAGCAGCACCGGCAGCCCGACGAGCAGCGCCGCCAGGACGGCGAGGCTCAGCAGGGCCCGTATCAGATTGCCAACCGTACGCACCGCGATCACGACCCTTCGGGGGCGACGACACCGTGGATGAGCGTGGCGTGCCCCTCCCCGTGGACGGACATGGAGGAAATACCGACGACCGTGAGGAAGCGCGTCTCGTACGTGTCGGTCACGGTGACCGTCACCCGCCTCCCGTCGGCCGACACCGTCGCGCTGCCGTGCGCCCCGGCCGCCGAGAGGTACGCGGCTGCGGCGGCCTGCGCGGCGGCGGGCTGGGCGACGACGGCCTTGCCCGGGATGGCCTGGGCGGGGTCGATGGCCTGACCGCCGGCCCGGGCGGCCTCCATCGCGATGGCGTCGGCCCGCTCCGTGGCGCGCAGCTTGCCGCCGCCGTCCACGGTGATCCCGATGACGGCGAGGAGCGCCACGGTGATGATGGCGCTGTAGACGGCGATGCCGCCCCGGTCGTCGTACGTACGCATCAGTCGCGCTCCCGGTACGCGTCGACCGCCGAGGTGAACGTCGACGTGAGGGTGTGGCTGCCGGGGGCGCCCGGCAGCATCAGGTCGGACAGCGGAACGGTGCACGCGACCGTGACGCGGACCGTTCCGACGGTGCCCAGGGGGGCGTTGAGCCCCGAGGCGTCCACGCTGACGCGCGTGCCGGAGCAGGTGAGGCCCTGGTCCGCCAGCGTCTCCTGCGCGGCGGCGAGGGCATTGCTGCGCGCGGCCCCGGCGGTGCGCGAGATGGACGCCTCGCGGGCCGCGTCCTCGGCGGCGGCGTCCACCTTGTTCCCGGCGGTCACCACCCGGCCGCCCGCGAGGGCCAGGCAGAGGAAAATGATCATCAACGGCGTGACGATCGCGGCCTGGATCGCCTCGCTCCCCCGGTCGTCCCAGTTCACTTCATCCCCCGGTCGTCCAGCGCTCCACGGGTCCGGACGCGCTCTGTGTGATCGTCAGCCCCGGCACCCCGGGCAGCAGCGAAGGGGCGCGGCCCGTGACCTGGACGCGGATGCGCTCCGCCGTACTGCCGCCCGTGGAGACGGACGGGCCGAGCAGCGTGTTGCCCGCGATCCGGCCGAGCACGGCCCGCGCGCGCTCCGCGCCGGCGCCCGGGCCGGACTCGTAGACCCGGGCGGCCGCCACGCCCTCGCGGGCGGCGGTCAGGGCCACGTTGCGCGCGTAGTACCAGAGCGACACCTGCACCACCGCGATCGTCAGCAGGATGATGAAAGGGAAGACGATCGCCATCTGGACCGAGGTGTCGCCGCGGTCGTCCAGCGGGCGGCGCGCGACGACCGCGGGCTTCATCAGATGCCCGCCAGCTTGCCGTTGTACCTGGCGATGACCGTCGCGATGGTGCCGGCGATGAGCAGCGCGCCCGTCACGGCGGCGACCCAGATGATCACCGTGGTGATGCTGACGTCGCCGCGGTCGGGGTCCTTCGCGCCCTGCTCGACGCGGTCGGCCAGCACCGCCAGGACCATGGTCAGGGATACAGCGGCCCGGTTCGTGAGCTTGTTGATCGCGTTCATGCTGCGAGCCTCCTCGTTCCTTCTCTTCGTGTGCGTCTCGTGTGCGTCGACTCCCCTGTGAGGAGACGCCGTTGGCCGTGACGTCGGTTCGGCCCGTAGCCGGTTGTTACCGCTGTTACGTGGCCATGATGTTGATCACCGCGGGGAAGGCGACCATCAGCATCACGAGCACGGCGAGGAGCGCCCCGGGGGCGGTCATCTTCTCGCTGTTCTCGTTCGCCTCGGCGGCCTGCTTGGCGAGCAGTTCGGTCCGCAGGGACTTGGACCGGGCCCGCAGCGTCGTGTAGACGGCCGCGCCGTCGTGCGCCGACATCCGCATGATCTCGGCGACGTCCTCCAGGACCGGCAGGTCCAGCTCCTGGGTCAGCCGGACCAGCGCCTCCCACGGCGGGACCTTGTCCACGCGGGCCCGCATCATCGCCTCCTGGAGCCGGGTGAAGGCCCAGCCCCTGCCCACGGCGGCGGCCCGCTCCAGGGCCTCGGTCGGCCCGGAGTCGGCGGCCCGCTTGAGCGCGACGAGGTCGAGGTAGGCGGCGATCGCGTGCGAGAACTCCTCGCGCGCCCGCGCCGCCTGGTCCCGTACGGACAGATCGGGGATGAACCAGAGCAGCGCGCCGAGCACCAGACCCACCACGACCGGCAGGTAGAACGGCACGCCGAGGCCCATCAGCGTCCAGGCTCCGACGACGAACGGCGGGATCAGCAGGCCTCCGCCCGCCAGTGCCGCCTTGAGCAGCAGGAACCGCTCGGGAGTCTGCCCGACCAGCGCCAGGTCCTTGTGCGGGATGGTGACCCCGGGCAGCCCCTGGAGGTGTTCGAGCAGCCAGGCGCCCCACTCGTCGTCGCGGCTGACCGGCCCCGTCTCCTCCGCCGGTTCCGGCGCGGTGGCGTTCAGGCGGCGCAGGCTGGACGCCAAGTCGGGTTGCGGGCCGACCAGTTCACGTATGAGCAGGGCGAGGCCGCCGCCCACGGCGAGGCCCGCGAAGATCGCGGCCGGGGGTATCACGACTGGGCCTCCTGGAGCGGTTCGGGCGGTTCCGGCAGCTTGACCCGGCTGCGCGGATCGGCGATCAGGAACCGGGCCACCGGGCGGTGGTCGGCCAGTGAGCGCATCCAGATCAGCACCCCGGCGAACGCCGCCGTCAGCAGGCCGAGGACCAGCTGTCCGAGCAGGGTGCCGTAGGGCGCGGTGTAACTGGGGACGAGGAATCCGGCCCCGACCACGCAGAGCGTGATGATGGTCATCCACCGCACGGTGGTGCGCGGCTTGGCCCGGTCGGCCTCGATCTGGCGGCGTTTGCCGACCTCTTCGCGCACCGCTTCGGACAGGTCCTCCAGCGCCTGCGCGAGGCCGGGACCCCGGTCCGACGCGCAGAGCATCAGCGCGGCGAGGACCTTGTCGGCGGTGACGTCGTCCAGCGCGTCGGCGAAGGACTCCAGCGCGTCGGCGGGCCGCCAGCCGACCTGGAGGCGGTCGGCGAGGTCGGCGATCTCGTGCTCCAGCTCGGCGGGCGCGCCGCGCCGGCTGGCGATCATCGCCTGTTCCAGGCCCATGCCGAGCCGCAGCACGTCGGACAGCCGCTGGGTCCACTCGCCGAGCGCCTCCAGCTTGTCGATGCGCACGGTGGCGTTCCTGGTGGGCGAGAGCAGCCAGGGCACCCCGACCACGGCGGCGCCGACGAGCAGCCCGCCGGTGAAGACGCCGGTGATCACCCAGACGGCCAGGGCGATGACGCCGCCCGCCACCCAGCGGGTCCGGCGCCGCATGGCCGCGTCGTGCTCCACGCTGCCGCCGAGCCCCTTGCGCGAGCGGCGGACCGGGCGGGGGGCCGTCGTACCGGCCAGGCCCGCGACCAGGCCCACCAGGCCGCCGGCGACGGCGAGTCCCGCGAGCACCCACATCAGCATCAGGTTCATCCGGCCATCACCTGGAGATCCAGCGGGCGCGGCCAGGAGCCGCGCGGATTGTCCAGCAGGTGTACGGGGAAGCCGACCCGGACCAGGTCCTCCAGGCAGGAGGGGTGCATGTGCGGGACGGCCCGCGGCTCGCCGGGGCGGGGCGCGAAGATCCGGTTGGTGGCGGGGCGGCCGTTCTCGCCCATGCCGGTGACCTCCAGGACGTGCGAGACGAACCGGTGGCGCTTGCCCTCGATGCGGGTCTCGTCGCGCATCGAGACGAACACGATGAAGTCGAGCCCGTTGGCCGCCTGACGGTAGGCCAGTTGCTCGGTCATGTTGTCCTGGGCCAGCAGATACAGCTCGGCGATGCGGTCGAAGACGATCTCGGGGCGGCGGGCGTGGATCGTGCAGAGGTTGCCGCCCTTGCCGTTGGTCATCGCCTGCATCATGGCGACGATCTCCTGGCCGCGGACCTCGCCGACGACGACGCGGGACAGCGACATGCGCAGCGCGCGGTGGATGAGGTCGAGCAGGGTGATCTCGCCGGCGCCCCGGCCGTCGGCGCCGCGTTCGCCGTTGGACTCGCGGGACTCCATCGGCACGACCTGGCGGTGGAAGCCGTTGGTGTGCGCGAAGAGTTCGAACTCGGTCTCGATGGTGGCGAAGCGCTCGTCCGGGTCGATCTCCTTGAGCAGGGCGCGCAGCAGCGAGGTCTTCCCCACCGCCTGCTCGCCCGTGATCATGATGTTCTTCTCGGCGCGCACGGCGGCGGCGAGGAAGGCGGCCAGGGTCTCGTCGATGGCGCCGAGCCGGATCATGCCCGCGAGGTCCACGTCCTTGACGCGGTGCCTGCGGATGGTGACGAAGGTCTTCGGGGTGACCCCGGTGACGGCCTGGAGCCGGGAGCCGTCGGCGAGGCGCAGCGCGAGGAACGGGTCGGCGGTGGACAGGGTCCGCTCGCTCTGGCCGGTACGGCGCGCCAGATCCCGCAGCATCTCCTGGAGTTCCTCGTCGGAGTCGGCGACGGGCGCGACCCGGACCCGCCCGCTGTCCCCGTAGTCGAGCCAGACCTCGTCGTAGCCGTTGATGAGGATGTTCTCGACGCGCTCGTCGTCCAGGTAGGGCTGGAGCCGGCCGGCCCGGAAGAGCATGTCGTACACGGCGGAGGCGAGGGCGGCGTCCTCGGCCTGGGTGGTACTGGCCCCGCGCTCGACGGCGATGGCGTCGGACCAGACGGCGACGGCCTCGTTGATCAGCGCCCGGCCGCGCTGGGCCTGGGACTCCGGGCTCATCCGGGCCGACGCCTTGATCTCCTGGGCGAGCCGGTCCGCGACCCGCTTCTTGATCTCGCCGGCGACCCGGTAGTCCACGGTGGCCTGCGGGAGGCGCGTCTCACCGATCGCCCGGATCGAGGAGACCCCGGCGGTGGACCGCTGCCCGTCGCGGGGGTCGGTCCGGGGCGGGCCGAATTCGCCGCGCTTGAGCATGACGGTGTGCTCGGCGGCCGGGCTGGGGTGCATCACGGGGTCGGGGTGCAGGGGGTTAGCGCGCATGGGCCATGTCCCCTTCCCCGTACGGTCCTTGCTGGTTGTACGGTCCCGGGGCGCGGGGTGCGAGGCGGTCGCGGCGCAGGGCCACCCGCTCGCGCAGCGGCCCGGTGGCCGCGCGGGCGGCGCGCATCAGGTCGGAGCGGTCGAAGCGGCTGCCGCCGTCCACCCCGTCGGACAGCACCTCGGCCTGCTTGGGCCGCCAGGGAACGGTGGCGAGCACCGGCACCCCGAGCGCCTTCTCGACCTCGCCCGACTTGTAGGGCCCGCCCTCGACCAGCAGGACGGCGAGCGCGTCGGCGCCCGTGCCGCCGGGCCCGGCCAGCGACTTGCGCAGCGCCTCGACGCGGACCTGGGCGCTCTGTACCCCGCGCAGGGTGTTGCGGACGACCATCACGACGACGTCCGCCCGCTTGGCGAGCACTGCCGAGGCCCCGAACGCGCCGCGCCGGCCGAGGTCGACCAGGACGTCGTGCTGGTGGTCCTCGATCCGGGCGAACAGTTCGGCGAGGCCCCCCCAGGCGGGGTCGAGCCCGGCGGCCTGCGCGGGGTCGGTGATCCCGGGCAGCAGGAGCCGGCTGCTGCTGTTGTCCTCGGAGATGTCGACCAGCTGCCGCCAGAACGCCTCGACCAGTTCGTCCTTCCGCTGGGCCACGGCGAGGTTGCGCAGCCCGTAGCGGGCGTCCATGCGGCCCTGGAGGGCGCCCGCCAGCACGGCGCCGCCGTCGGGGTCGCACTCGGCGAGGATCAGCCGGCGCCCGGGATCCAGGGGCCAGGCGAGCAGCAGGGCGAGCGCCGTGCTGGTCACCCCCGGGGCCCCGGTCCCGCCGGCCAGCGCGATCACGGACATCAGGAACCGCTCCCGCTCTTCACGACGATCGCCACCCGGCCGGTGGCGGCCCGCGCCGCGAGGGCCGGTCCGTCGGTCGCCGGGACGGCCACGTCGATGGTGGCGACCCCGGTGGCGTCGGCGGGGTCGCCGACCGCGACGACGGTGGCCGCGATGGTCTGCGGCGGGGCGTCGGCCATCTCGTCGTTCTCGCCCGGGGTGCTGACGATGAGCACCTTGCGCCCGGGGAACAGCCCGGAGGTGGGACGCTGGGAGGGCTTGGTGGCGACGCCGACGAGGGTGTCGCCCTGCTTGAGCAGGCTGGTGCCGGTGTACTGGTCGCGGGCGAGCAGGGCGCCCGGGGTGAGCGCGACCGCGGCCCGCTTGCCGACGACGCTGCCCCGGTCCGCCGCCTTCACGGGCTTGAGGGCGGGGTCGAGGGAGATGGAGACCTCGGTGAGGTCGCCGTCCTCGATGACCTCGCCGGCCGCCACCTCGTGGCTGACGGCGAGCACGTCGGTGCGCTCGCCGGTCGCCGTGAACAGCAGGGCGCCGGAGAGCCCGCCGACCGCGGTCAGCGCGAGGGACAGTGCGATGAGGGCCGGGCGGCGCCGTCGCTGCTTCAGTGCCCGCGGCGGTGCCACGGGGGTGGGTCCGGGGGTGCCGGGCGCGCCGCCCTGGTAGGGCGGGGCGGCGGTCTTGGTCCTGCTCAATGGGTGCCTCCAGCAGTGCTTTCGCTGCGCGCGCTCGTCATCGGGCGGTGGTGCGTCCCGGTCGTCAGCCGACGACCTGGAGTTCGCCGATGGCCACGGTGGTGGCGGACCGCCGGGTCTCGGTCAGGTCGCCGCTCTCACCGCCGCCCTCCCAGTGGATGGTCCACGTGGACGTGGCGGTGACCTTGAACTTGTTTCCGGCCTCGCCGCGCGAGGTGTGGCGGTAGACGTGCCCGCAGTCGGGCGACTCCCGCTTCCCGTACGACGCCCGGTAGGGCTCGCCGGGCTTCGTGCAGGTGACGGATGAGCCGTCGCCCATGTTCCACACGACCTTCGACACCCTGGCGGTGGCGGTGACCGTGACGGACCCGGCGGTGACGGTCCTGGCCTGCGGCCCGGTGGTGTTCGGGTGCTGCTTGTTCCACATCCAGACCGGCAGCCCGACCAGCCCCGTGCGGCCCGGCTCCGGCGCGATGCCGATGTCGGCGCCCTTCAGGGTCATCTGGGCGACGGCGCGCTCGGCCACCTCGGCCGGGGTGGGCCCGGCGTCCTTGCCGATCTCACCGTTGGGGAAGAACGTGTCACGGGGTACGAAGGTCCCGGCGCCCTTGTACGGGAAGTCGGGGCAGTTCGTGGGGTGGTAGATGTCGCCCTCGTCGGGCTTGTGGTTGCCCCACATCATGTAGTCGTCGGCCGGCGGCTGCGGGTCGAGCAGGATCCAGTAGCAGGATTCGTTCCAGAAGCCGAGCCCCGGCACGTAGCAGGGGATCTCCTGGCCGTTCTCCCGGTGGCACTTGCGGCCGCCCCCGGAACCGCCGCCCGTGCCCCCTCCGGAGCCGCCGTCGTCCCCGGGCTCGCCCGGGTCCTCGGCGGTGATGTCGCAGACCTGCGCTCCGGGCGGGCACTTCACTCCGCCGTCGGCCGCGGCGGACTGCGTTCCGGCCAGGGCCAGGGCGCCGGCAGCCAGGCCGGTGAGCACGCCGCGCGCGTACCGCCTGGGGGTCAGCATGTCCGGTCCTTGTCGATCGTGTAGTCGACGATCCGCCAGCCACCCTTGCCGTCCTTGGCCGTGGTGGCCTTCGCGGTCCAGGGACGACGGTTGTCCTCCTTCGCACCCGCAATCGGTTTGCCCGTCGCACGGCGCACCACGATGCCCGTCATGTCGACGCAGTCGCTGATCGTGGCGGTGTGCACCGAGGAGTCCACATCGACGGCCGTGACCTTCGGCGAGATGACCGGCGGGCCGGTGAAGGCGATGCCCGTCTTCTGGTAGTAGGTGAACCCCTCGATGATCATCGCGCCGGCGTCGCCGGTCGTGTACTCACTCAGCTTCACGTCCTTCATGCTGCCCGTGGAGTACGCCTTGGTCTGCGCCTCCCACATCCCTCGGTACGCCGCCAGCGCGTCCCGCTCGGCGGCCGCGCGCTTCTTCGTCGTGCCGTCGTCCTTGGTGGCGCTCGCCGTGGGCTCGGCGGGCTTTTCGTCGTCCTTCGCGCCACAGCCCGTGGCCAGTACGAGGAGGCAGGCCGCCATCCCCGAACAGGCCATCAGGCCGGCCTTCTTCCCGCGTGCCATCGGACCCCCCTGGTCATGCGCCGTGGTGCGCATCGTCTTCTGCGTCCGGAAAGTGATGTGCCGTCATTCTGCACGACGACCCCAGGCCGAACGGGCGCCGTTCTGTCACAACTGTGTCCGACTGCGGTGACAGAAGGGCCGGTTGCTGACCTGCGTATGAGCAGAATCTGATCGCCTCACCCGCCACACCGATCACTTGCCTGTCAATGACGCGGCGGGGTCATCGAGTTGGCCGGACAAGACCTTGTCCGCGCGGCCGCGGACCCGCCGACCACCCTTGTCCGGACGGTCCCGCCGCGAGGTCAAGGGGTGAGGCGCACCATCAGCCGTGTTCCACAGCACGTCCAGGGGGAGAAGATCCAATGCGCACCGACGCACCACCACGCACCAGAAGCGAAGGGCTTGTGGGCCGCCTCAACACCGAGTGGGCGGACCTCGGCCAGGACGAGACGTTCCGGCTGCATCTGCGCCGCTGGTACGGCGACCCGGCACTCACCGGCCCGCAGTCCGTACTCGACACCCTGCGCTCCTGCCGGACCTCCGGCGCCCAGGACCGCATCCTGCTGCCGCTGCTCAAGGCGGCCGTCACCGGTGGCCCCGGCGCCCAACTCGCCGCCCGCACCGTGGTACAGACGATGCTCCCGAAGGCGATACGCATCGCCCGCAGCCAGCTGCGTCCGCAGTACGACTGGGAGGAGACGGTCTCCCTCACGGTCGGCGCTCTCTACGAGGTCGTCCGGACCTACCCCGTCCACCGCCGCCCCCGGCGCATCGCGGCCAACCTCTCCCTGGAGACCCTGCGCCTGACGCGCCGCCTGATCGGGCACGACACGTCCGCCGTGCCCCTGGACCCGGACAGCGCGGCCGGGATCTCCGCCGCCGGCCCCGGCCCCGCGTCCCAGGCCGAACTGACCCTGCTCCTCGCGAGGGCCGCCGACTACCGGCTGCTCGCCGACGACGAACCGGGGCGCGCGGCCGGCTGGGACGCCCGCGCCGAACTGGTCGAACTCCTCGTCTGGGCACTGGAGTCGGGCGCCCTGGAGGTGGAGGACGCCCGCCTCATCACGGGCTACTACCGGGACCGGCCGGCCGGTCATCCGGTCTCCCCGCGCCTCTCCGCGCGGGACGGTGCCCGCCAGCGCCAGCGGCGCAGCAGGGCCGTCCGCCGGCTCGCGGTCGCCGCCTCCGGCAGGCTCGCGGCCTCCGACGGATCCGCCGCCCCGGACACGCTCGCGACCTCTGACAGGTTCGCGACAGCGAAGTGACGAACCGGTGACACAAGTCACCCAGGATGGCTCGCAGTTGGCGTCACACCCACACGGCCGGAGTCACCTCCCCCGTACGCGCCCCTTGTCCCGCCCGGCGCACCACCCACCGAGAGGCCCCGGAGGACCCCCGTGACCACCAGCACCACCGCGTCCTCGGACGAGGACGGACACGACGTCGTCGGCCCCCGGCACCCGGTGCTGCGGACCGCTCAGGGAGACATGCGATGAAGCGCGGCCTCAGGCTCACGAAGAAGCAGAAGAAGACGGAGCAGACACCGCCCCCGCAGCCGAAGGCCACGCGCACCTCGCGCTACGCCCCGGCACCGCAGGCCGTGCCCGACGCGGCCGACGAGGACGAGACCGACGAGCTGGACGAGGCCTCCACCGGCTGGCAGCAGACGACCGTCAAGCTGGCGGGCCTCACCAAGATGGTCACCGTCGTGGTGTGGATCCTGGTCCTGGCGGGGCCGCTGCTGGCGTTCTTCGCGATCGCCGTCGCGAGCTCGTCACGGGCGACGACGGCGGCGGAAACGCAGAGCCGGACCGGGTCCGCCCCGTCGGCCACCGGCCCCTCGGGCTTCGCCGAGCTCTACGTCGCGGCCTACCTGGCCGCGGGCGAGGGCACGGAGGACGACCTGCTGCCGTACTACTCGGAGCCCGTGACGTTCGCGAACGAGCCCGGCTCGCGTTCCGCCTCCCGGGTCGTCACCGTGGCGGCCCAGCAGGTGGAGAAGGGCTACTGGTCCGTGACAGTCGCGGCCCGGGTCTCGGCGAAGAACAAGGCCGGCAAGATGACCGACCGGGGCATGCACTACTACCGGGTGGGCGTCCAGGTCTCGGGCACGCCGGAGGCCGGCGGCACGGTGGAGCCGTCCAAGCCCGCCAGGACTCCGGCACCGGCGGGCCCCTCGGGCTCGGCCCCGGGTTCGGCCCCCGCCGCGGCCTCGCCGGCGCCGACCGGCTCCGCGTCCCCCACCGCGTCCGGCGGCCCGGTCCCGCTGTACGCCGCGACCTCCCTCCCGGCCGAGGTGAACGCCCCGGCCTCCGCTTCGCACGGGGAGCTCGACTACGGATCGGAGAGCAGCAGCAGCCGCAACGACGCGGTGTCCGACACCGTGACCCGCTTCATCTCCGCCTACCTGACCGGGCAGGGCGAGCTGAACCGCTACGTCTCCCCCGGCCTCCAGGTCACGGCGATCTCCCCGGCCCCGTACGAGTCCACGCTCGTCACCGGCCTCCAGGACGACGCACCGGAGGAAGCGGACGACGAGACCGTCCCGCAGGACGGCACACGGCGGCACGTACTGGTCTCCGTGAGCGCGGCGACCGGCGGCCAGGACTACCTGCTCAGCTACGCACTCACCCTGACCACCCGGGACGGGCGCTGGGAGGTGGCGTCCTTCGACTCCGCCCCGGCGCTGTCCCCGGACCAGACCGGACCGGTCGCCGACGAAACCGAGTCCACACCGGACGCCTCGTCGGACGAGTCCTCAGACGCCTCGGCGGACACCGCCGGGGAGTGACGCACCACCCAGCTGATCACACGAGGGGAAGCACAAGTGAGTTACGCGAACACCGAAATGGTGCAACTTGCGGCCAATGGCAAGGTCTTCACCTGGGTCCAGGACACGATCACCAACGTCCAGACCCTCGCCGTCTCGGCGGCCATGGCCATGGCGATCGTCGGCACCGTCCTCGCCTACGTGAAGACGAAGTCGTGGGCGGGCACCCTGACCGCGGCCATCCTGGGCGCCGTCGTGGTCTTCGCCGTCGGCAGCATGGACGCGCTCAGCAACATGGTCGACAGCGAGGTTCCCGACGCCCCGAAGGACGCGATCTCCGTGGTCCAGCCCTATGAGCCGCTGGACTCCACGGTGAGCCGGGCCGACCTGCTGTGAGCGGCGGGCAGCCGTCCGACGGGAAGCCGCTGATCGGGCGTTCGTACACGCGCGCACGCAAGCACCCTCTCGTCATCGGCAAGCTCCCCGGCGGCGGGCGGATTCCCGGCGGCCCGTACACGATCACCCAGATCGTCACCATGGTGGTGGTCTTCGTGCTCCTGCTGGGCCTCCGTGATCTGTGGGCGTTCTTCGGACTCGGGAACGCCCTGGTCCTGGTCGCGGTCCCGTGGGGACTCGCGTGGCTGATGCGGTACGCCCGGATGGACGGCCGTGACCCCGCGCGGGCCCTGCTGGGGCTGCTGGCCTACGGCACATCGCCGCCGGGGGGCCGGCTGGCCGGCCGCCCGCAACGAACCTTCAAGACCAAGCTGGTGACGGGACGGGTGACCGTCAACGTACGGCTCCCCGAGGAGCCCGCGCCGTCCCCCGCCCCCGAGGCCCGCCCGGTACGGCTCGTCACCACGACGGGCCGTACCGGAGGGCCCCCTGCCGAGGCGGCACCGCCCGCGTCCGGCACCGCGCCGGCCCGGCCCCGTACCCGCCTCCAGGAACTGCTCGACGAAGCAGAGCGGCAGCACTGAACCGAAGGATGGATGAACTGCCATGCGTCTTCCCGTGCGCCACATCAGCGGCCATCTGATCTGGACCACCAACGCGACGGTGTGGGCCGTGTGGCGGGTCGATTCCGACAACTACAGCCACGCCTCCAAGGCGGCCAAGCACGAACGGCTCAACGCCCTGGAGTCCCTGTTCAAGGCGATCAAGGGCGAGGCCCTGCTGCTCAGCCTCTGCCCCCAGGTGGACGCGGCCAGCGTGGTCACCCGCATGACGGCGGGCATCGACCTGGACGCGTCCCCCGAGTACGTGGACCTGTCCCTGCGGGTCCTGGACGAGCTCGAGGAGATGGAGCTCTCGGGGCGGGTCGACTTCCTGGCCGTCCCGATGAAGCACACCGACTTCAAGCAGGGCGCGTTCGCGGTCCTGTCCTCCGCCCACTACGAGATCATGAACACCCTCGGGCTGCCCACCACCCCGGTCGGCAGGGCCGAGGAGGAGCGCCGGACCGAGCAGGCCCGGCACCTCGCGGCGACCTGGCCGTCCGCCATCCGGCTCCGGCCCGCCACCGAGGGCGAGATCCTCTGGATCTACGGCCACTGCGCGCGCCGGGGACTCGCCGAGCCGCTCCTTCCCGAGTACGACGAACCCCGCTCGGTGAGGGGGCGCGGGCGGGCCGTGGCCGCGTACAGCGAGGTGATCCTCGATGAGGGCGGACGCAGCGACGGCGTCCAGGAGCGGCGAGGCGTACCGCTCAACCCCTTCCGGCACCGTTACGTGAAGTCGAGCACCGAGTTCGGCGACAGCTACCAGTCGTTCTCCATCCTGGCGGAGATGCCCGACTCCTTCGCCTTCCCGGGCAGCGAGTACCTGGCCGCCCTGGACGACTTCGGCTTCCCGGTCGACTGGGCGGTCCGGCTGCACATCGAGCAGGGTTCGAAGGCCGAACCCAAGTCACGCCGGCAGGCCCGCGAACTCGCCCACCAGCGAGGCGAGTACGACGGGGAGACGGCGGGTGTGCCGGCCAGCCTGGACAAGGCCAGCACCGCGCTCAACGAATACCGCTCACGGCTCACCTCGTCCTCCACCGAGGTCGAGATCCGGGCCAGCGTCGTCACGTGTGTCTGGGGCCAGACTCCGGAGGAGACCGAGGAGAAGGCGGCCGCACTGATCAACCACTTCGGCGGCAACGACTACACGCTGGTCCGCCCCATCGGCGAGCAGGCATCCCTCTTCCACAGCATGCTCCCCGGCGCACCCGCGCCCCGGGTCATGAACGACTACGCCCAGTTCCTGCTGGCCAAGGACTTCGCGATGTCCCTGCCGTTCTGCGGACAGGCGCTCGGCGACGACGGCGGCTCGCTCTTCGGCCTCCAGCTCAACGGCGGCGGCGCCCGCCCGGTCCTGGTGGACTTCAGCCTGGGCCCGCGCATGAACGCCTCGGCGTCCGCCGTCTTCATCGGCGAGCTGGGCTCCGGCAAGTCGGTCGCCATGAAGACCGCGATGTACTCGATCCTGACGACCGGCCGGCGCGTCGGGCGCTCCCGCAGCCGCGGCCGGGCGCTGGCCATCGACCGTACGCCCCAGCAGGAATGGGCCCGGTTCGCCCGCGCCTGCCCGGGCGAGACCCAGGTGATCACCGTCGACGAGGACGCCTCGGTGTCGTTGGACCCGCTGCGCGTCTTCAAGGGCCCGCGCGCCGCCCGTTACACCGAGTCCTTCCTGACCCCGCTGCTGGACATCGCCTCGATGTCCACCGAGGGCGTGACGCTCGCGGACGCCATCGACGCCACGCACAAGGCGCCCGAACCGAGCATGCGGCTGCTCCTGGAGACCCTGACGGAGCGCGCGCAGACGCCCGATCCGCAGGACCCGGACGACCACAACGTCCGGGCGGCGGCGAGCGAACTCGCCCGGAAGCTGCGCTCGCTGGCCAAGAAGGACCTGGGCCGGGTGATCTTCGACCCGAGCCTGCCGATCGTGGAGATCACCGACGCCGACACGATCATCTTCTCCGCCGCCAACATCGGACTGCCCAAGAAGACCGAGCTGGAGGGCCACCGGCTGTCCAGCCTGGAGGTCGAGAAGAAGTTCGGCTGGCGCCTGATGTATCTGGTGGCCGCCCTCTGCCGCGAGATCGCCTTCGCCGACCCGGAGGAATTCGTCGGCGTCTTCCTGGACGAGTGCTGGTGGCTGACCTCGTCCGCCGAGGGTACGGAACTGCTCCTGGAGATCATCAACGACGGCCGTAAGCACGGCTGCGGTGCCTTCGCCGGCTCCCACGACCCGTACGACGTCGGCCCGGCCAACTCCGAGTACGGCGAGAAGATCCGCGGTCTGGTCTCGCACCGCTTCCTCTTCCGCCACCGCAACCGCCAACTGGCGGCTCGTGGGCTTGAGTTCCTGGGCCTGGACGGCACCGATCCGGAGCTGCTGAAGCTGGTCACGGAGGACCTTTCGCCGATCAACGTCTCCGACGACGAACGGCTGCTGCGCTCCGGTGAGTGCCTCTATTACGACCTGAAGAAGCGGATCGGCGGCATGAAGGTCCTGATCCCGGCGGACGAGCACGCGGCCGAGGCCATCCACACGACCCCGGGCCGCGCCACGCTGGACGAGCCCGCCGAGGCCATCGAGGCGGCCGACGCCATGGAAGCGGTGGAGGCGCAGCGCATATGACCGCGCTCACAGGGGTGATGCGGCAGCCGCGCACCTGGCTGCGCCTGCTGGTGCTGATCGGCGTGCCGATCCTGCTCACGCTCATGTTCACGCATGGCGCGTGGGCCGAGGAGTGCAAGTCGGTGAAGCCCGGCACCGTACTCGATCTCCGGTGCACACCGCCGACGAAGACCCCCGACCCCGGCAAGGTCATGGGCATCTTCGACGTCGTGGACAGGAACGGCGTCCCGATCAGTTCGTACGGCCTCAATGTCGACTCGGGCGGCATGCTCGACGTCATCAGCAAGATCATCTCCTTCCTGATAGGCGTCGGCTTCAGTGTCATCAGGACCGTGATCGGCTTCGCCTGCTGGCTGGTCGACTGGGCCCTGGACTTCGGCCTGGCCAAGACGCTCCTGACGCCCGTCTCCGACATCGCGGCCACCGTCAAGGACCAGGTCATCGACAACCTGGCGCTGAAGACCCTCTTCCTGACGATCGTCGCGCTCTGGGGCGGCTACCTCATTCTCTTCAAGCAGCGCTCCAAGGGCTGGATGGAGATCTGCACCTCCCTCGTCGTCGCCTCCATCGCCACCGTGACCCTGGCCAGCCCCGGAACCTTCCTGATCGGCAACGGTGACGACACCGGCGTGCTCGGGAAGACCAAGGAATTCTCGCTGGAGATCGCCGATGTGATCCTCACCCAGCGGTGCGACGGCGACACGGACCAGGCGAAACCGGACGCCGACGGGAAGAAGATCGAGCCGACGACCTGCTCCGGGCGGGACGACGGCCGTGAGAAGGGCGTGAGCCGCCCGATCACCGACGGTCTGGTCGACGCGTTCATCCAGCGGCCCATCTGGGTGCTCTACACGGGCAAGGGCATCAGCAAGGAATGCAGTTACGCGTACGGCCAGGCCACTCTCGCCCGGTACAACTTCAACCGCTTCGTACTGCCCGGCCTGGTCGCGAAGGAGCAGAAGGACTCGAGCGGGTGGCTCGACACCCTCGGGAAGGTATTCGTCAACACCTTCTCCCTCGACGGTCTCGCGAAGAACCTGCTGGCCGCCACCGGTAACCCCTGGGCGATCTACACCGCGGTCGACGACGCCCAGCAGGCCGCGATCGAGAAGTTCAAGAAGGACGTCGTCAAGAGCGACCCGTCGTGGAAGACGTACATCGACGGCAAGGGCAGCAAGAACGTCAAGGGCACCGACCCGGCCGTGCAGGATGCGTGCGGCGGCGACGTCCCCATGGACGACCAGAAGATCTCCGCCTCGCTGGACAACCTGCTCAGCGTCTGGTTCATCGCCCTCGCCGCGATCATCGTCGTCGCGCTGGTGCTGGCGGTCTCCTGCACCTTCCTGATGTCCCAGATCTGGATGGCCGTCGAAGTCATCCGTGCTCAGCCGGCCCTGGTCGCGGGAATCCTGCCGGGTGGCGGCCGGCAGATGATGTGGAAATGGGTATCGGGGGTCGTACGCGTCATCCTGGCCATTTTCCTGTCCGTGATGTTCCTGGCCTTCTTCCTGGTCATGATCATCGCGGTGCTGGATGCGGACACCGGCCAGGTCATGACGATCAAGTTCCTCTCCATCGACTTCATCGCTCTCGGCTTCCTGGTCTTCCGCAAGAAGGTCACCGCGGCGGCGAAGAACGTCTCGGCGAACTTCGGCCAGAAGATGGCGGCCAAGACCGGAGGGGAGGCCAGCACCTTCAAGGGAGCCACCAACGGTGCTCCGTCCGCGCTGGACCAGTTCAAGAAGGACGGTGCCACCCTCAGCAAGGTGGGCGGGAAGACGCGCGATCTCTGGCGCGGCAAGGTGCCCGGCGAAGGGGGCGGGGGCGAGGGCGAGGGCGGTGACGGCGCCGCCAAGGGCGCCGGCCGGAAGAAGCCGAAGAAGGGGCTCAAGGAACGCGTGCAGGGCGCGGTCAAGCTGGGCACCACGGTCGCCGCCGCGGTGGGAACCGGCGGTACGTCCGCCGCGCTGCAGACATCGGCCAAGGCCGCACTCAAGGCACGGCTCAAGAACGCCGCGAAGAAGCGTGCGGCCAACGCCCGCAAGGCCGCGACGCAGCGCCTGAACAAGAGCCGTGTCGGCCGGGCCACGCTGGCCACGGCCCGTACCGGCCGCTACCTCGCCAAGGACGCCCCGATCACCAGGAGCAGGTTCAAGAACGCGGTGGCGACCGAGAAGCGCAATCTCCTCAGGCCCAGGGCGGAGCCGAGCCGGGCACAGAACGCCTCGCGGGACGCGTCGCGGCAGATGCGGCAGACGAGGAGCCAGCAGCGCAGCGACAGCCAGCGGTTGAACCGTGCCGTGAGCGGAAGGCGGAACCAGCACCAGAACCGCCGCCGCTCCACCGCCGGCCGCCCCCGTGCCCGCCGCCCGCGCAGCGGAGGCGGTGGAGGTAGTGGCGCGTGAGCACAGCCACCAAACCGAAACCGACGAGCCCGGGCAGCACGTCCGAGCCGATGAGCAGTGGCAAGAAGTGGGCCATCGGCCTGGTGATAGCCGGGCTCCTGCCCTGGCTGTTCTTCATCCTCGCCATGTTCATCGGTACGGGCCTGCTGCCCGGGGGCGGCGCCAGCCTCCACCAGGACCCCGTTCCCACCCAGACCAGCTGCGTCGAGGTGGCGGGCATCCCCAAGCCCACCTGTGAGGCGTACCTGTCGGCGGAGCAGAAGATCAAGAAGGTCCGCCCCAAGTGCAAGAACCTCAAGTGGACCCTGCTCGCCGGCATCGGAAAGATCGAGTCGCACCACGGCACGTTCATGGGCCGCAAGGTCAACGAGAAGCCCGGGGCGAGCTACGGCGACGTGGAGCCGCCGGTCATCGGGCCGGTCCTGGACGGCACCCACAACACCCAGCGCATCCTCGACACCGACGGCGGCAAGTACGACAACGACACCACCTACGACCGGGCGGTCGGACCCACCCAGTTCATCCCGCAGACCTGGGAGAGCGTCGCCCAGGACGGCGACGACGACGGTGACACCGACCCGCAGAACGTCTTCGACTCCGCCCTGAGCACGGCGGCGCTCCTCTGCGGCAAGAACAGCGTCGACATGTCCGACCCGACGACCGAGCACGACGCCATCTTCCGCTACAACCATTCCGAGCAGTACGTCAAGGATGTACGGAACGCCAAGGCCGAGTACGACGCCCTGGGCGACATCACCGAGCCGGTCAACGCGACCGGCGACGCCAAGAAGATCATCGCGGCGGCCAGGTCGCAGAAGGGAGTGCCCTACTCCTGGGGTGGCGGGGACACGCTGGGCCCCTCGTACGGCATCTGCTGCTCCCCGGGCGGGTATTCCGGCCGGTTCATCAAGGGGTTCGACTGCTCGGGCCTGACCGAGTACGCCTACGGGAAGGCGGGCATCATGATCGGCGGCACCGCCCAGGCGCAGCACGACAGCGGCAAGGTGCGAGTCACCCACCAGACGAATCTGAAGGGTGCGGAACCGGGTGACCTGCTCTTCTTCTCGGACAACCCAGGGAGCGGAAAGGGTATTTTCCATGTCTCCATCTATCTGGGGGGCAACAGACAGATCGAGGCACCGCGAACGAATGACGTCGTCAAGGAGTCCGACGTCCGCATGGGATCGCTCGACAGCATTGGACATCTGAAGTGACGAGCAGCGCGGAGCGCTCGGGCCTCATCATGCTCGCCATGGCCGCGGTTCTCTCCGTGGTCGGTGTCGTCCTGCTCTGGCCGGACATGAGCGCCGACCGGGCACCGACGGCCCGCCCGCCGGCCGCCTCACCGGCCCCTTCCCGCACCGCGGACACCCCGGAGCCCCCGGCCGACCCGAGCCCGGCGCCCACCACCGCCGCCCCCTCGGCGTCGCCGTCCGCCTCCGCGTCACGGGAGGGGGACGCCCTCGCCGGGACGGTCAGCGACGACGCCCTGCAACGCTCCCTGCAACTGACCCGCCAGGCCAACGTCCCGCCCACGCTGGAGAGGCGCCTCGTGGACCTCGGCGGCAAGGTCCTGCTCGCCGACGTCACCGGCAAGGGCCGCAAGGCGTACCCGGACTACTTCAAGGGCGAGTCGGCCACCGACCGCTGGCGGGACTGCCGCATCCGCGCCGGTGTCGCGGAACGCTACGACAACCGCTCGGACGCCGTCCTCGTCCATCTCGTGTGGGCCGGTACGAGCCCCGAGGGCGAACGCGACGACCGCAGGCCGACGGCGGTCCTGCTCGTCAGGGACGTGAAGGGCACGTGGGGGCCAGAGCCCCTGCCGGTGGAGGAGAACTGAGGGCGGAGACCGGAGCCGGACGGCTCGGAGCGTAACGCGGCCGGCGCGTCCGGTAGCCTTCCGGAATGCGCTATTTCATCCAGTACCCGGCCGGAACCAGTGCAATCGTCGCCGAGGCGATGACGCATTTCGTCGAGGACTTCCAGCCGGAATACCAGGATGACAGCGCCATGCTTTTCCGTTCCACCTCACCGATGGAACGAGTGGCATCCATCCCGTTCGCCAAAAACGCCTTCGCGGTGATCAGTGAGACCCACCGCGGTGACATCAACGCGAATGTGGCCCAGCTGACCGGCTCGCTCCGCAGGTCCCAATTCCCCGCTCTTCTCGGGGAACGCACTCGGGGATTCCGCGTCATGGTGCACGTGGACGGCGAGCTGGCGTCCATCGGCGGCGCCCAGAAGCGGGAGCTCGAGCACACGATCTCCGCCTGCACGGGGCTGCGCCTGGAGGCCGGCGGCCTCGGGCAGGAGTACTGGGTCATCGGCCGCCTGGACATGGACAGTCTCATGTTCTGCGCCCGGCTTCCCAAGCCGTCCCGGCCCAGGAAGGCCCGCGGCGCCCTCTCCCACGAGCTCTCCTCGATGCTCGTCCTGGCCTCCGACCCGCATCCCGGCGACATCTTCCTCGACCCCTTCGCGGGCAGCGGCTCCTTCGTCGTCGCCCGGCTCGGCATGCCGGCGCGGGAGATCATCTACTCCGACCTGGACCTCGCCGAACACCGCGAGAACCTGCCGCCCGAGGCACTGAGCGACGGCCGCGTCCGGTTGCTCGCCGAGGACGCCCTGACCCTCCCTTCCGTCGCCGACGCCTCGGTGGACGTCGTGGTGACGGACCCACCGTGGGGCGAGCACGAGGAACTGCCCATGCCCTACGAGGAATTCGCGGACCTCACGAGCCTCGCCCTCGCCCGGGTCCTGCGCCCGGAAACGGGTCGCTTCGTCCTGCTCTGCGCCCGCCGGGGCGTCCCGGCCTTCGAGGAAGCCCTCAAGAGCGCCGGGCTCCGTGTCGCCGCCACCCACGACATCCTGGTCAACGGCCACCCGGCCACGGTCTTCACCGGCACCCGCGACGCCGCGCCGCAGCCCGAGCGAGCAGCGACCGGCGCCCCGCGGAGGACCCCCTCCAAGCCCCTGCTCATCGGCATGGGCACCTACCGCCGATCCCTGAACCGCTTCTCGCGCTGAACAAGGGGCGTACTCCGGTCCAGGGCGCGGTCCGGGCCATGCCCTCCGCCGGACCGCGCCGTGCGCGCACACCCGCTGCCGTCACGGCCCGTCCCCCTATGGAACGAACGTGTGACGGCACCATAGGGTTGACCCGGCTCGCCCGCCTGGGCCGCCGGTATCGGCTCACCCCAAACCGACTGCCCACGCGCCCCATTGAAGCTCCCGGCACCCACAGGGCGGAGTTCCCATGGACCACCCCGTCGATCCCCGGCAACCGCATCAGCCCGCGGTCCCCGGCGAAGCGCCGGACGCGCACGCCTCCCAGGCGCGGCCGCCCCACCCGCACGAGCAGCAGGCCCATCCTCCGCTTCCTCAACCCCCTTGCGCCTCAGGCGGATTCGCGCCGCCCCGGTACTCCCAGGGCTTTCAGGGAGCAGCCCACCCACAGCCCCCGTCGGACCGCCCCGGCCCCGTTCCGTCACCGCCGCCTCCCGGGCACCCCCACATACCCGGCGCATGGCCCCCGTCCGCGTACGACCCCGCTGCGCCGCCGCCCACGCGTCGCAGGGTGGACTCGTCGAGCACGACCACGCTCCTGCTGCACCTGCCCCACCTGCTGGCGAGCCTCCTGATCATCTGGGTGATCTCCCTGATCTTCCCGACGTGGCTGGGCACGTCGTTCATCCTCGTCTGGCTCGCTTCCGGCGCCCTGATGTTCCACCGCCCCACCGAGCGCGTGGTGGCGAGGCTCTTCTACCGGGTGCGCCCGCCCACCGCCGCCGAGCTCGCGCGCCTTCAGCCCCTGTGGGACGAGGTCACTCGGCGCGCCGGCCTGGACGGCACGCGTTACGACCTCTGGATCGAGGACAGCGACGAGGTCAACGCCTTCGGCGCGGCGGGCCACATGGTCGGCGTGACCCGCAATTCGCTGAACCGGCTCACTCCGGACCGGCTGGCCGCCGTCCTCGCCCACGAGCTGGGTCATCACGTCAACGGCCACACCTGGGCCGGGCTCCTCGGCGTCTACTACGGGCTCCCCGCACGCATCGCGATGATCATCGCGACGTACGTCACGGTGTTCGCCGTCGCCCTGGCGGCGCAGTTCTCCGTCCTGGCCGCGGTCATCCTGGTCCTGGTGAGCGGCGGCTTCGCAGTCGCCATCGCCTTCACCTTCCCGCCGGCGTTCGCCCTGCCGGCGATTCCCCTGCTCATCTCCTGGGCCGGCCGACGCGGCGAGCTGCGCGCCGACAGGTTCGCCGGGGACATCGGCTACGGCCCGATGCTGATCACCGTGTTCACCGACTCCCTGAACCGGGGCGCCGACATGGAGGAAAGGCAACAGGGCCCACTGGGCTGGCTCCTGTCCACGCATCCGCCGCTCCACACGCGAATCCGGGCGCTCGAAATCTTCACGACCGGACCGCCCGGAAGCCGACCCTCATGACGTTCCCGGCCCCCGGAGCCGCAGCGGCAGCCCGGAACCGCGGCACTCAGCCGGGCACCGGCAACCACGGCCGGACATCCGGCACGAAACCAAAAACCCCAGGTCGGTCCCCCGACCCGGGGTTCAACGGCGCCGCCTTCGGGATTCGAACCCGAGACCTACGCATTACGAGGGCTTGCAAGATCCTCTCGGGTGGTACCGGACGGTGCCGCCGAGTCCCGTTTGCGCTGATCAGAAGCTTGCGGCCTTGATCAGCAAGACGGCTTGTCCGCCCTGGTGCCACCCAGTCCGCTCACGCAGCGCTCACGCAAGAAGAGCGTCCGGCGACCGCGAAGCCGCAGGTTCCCGGTCGTGCCGCAGACAACCCGGACCGCGGCATCCCGATGCCGCCGCACCGGGCAGCAACCCATCGGATCTGATCCAGTACCTCCAGTCGACGGCGCGACGCGGCACAGCCAAGCACTCGCGGCCGGTCCTGCTGACCTGCCGCCAACATCCGCCGTATGGCCTACTTTTGTCAGTGGTCGCGTGTACCGTCCAAAACGACTCTGGACCACATCCACACCGCAGCCGCGCCTCCACCGGCATGGCTGGTAGAGGGGCGAGACGCGTTGAGCATCACTCAGGGGCTGTCCCAGTCGGTCGAACTCAAGAAGCCACTGACTGCGCTGATCAACAGGGGCTGCGTACCGGTCGGCGGTATCTACCGCCTGGACTACGACTCAGCCGTGGTGCTGACCGATGACTTCAAGAAGGAGAAGGCCGGGGGAGTTCCGAGGGGCGGCTTCCTTCTTGCCGTCGCGGGAGACAACACAGAATCCGGTTTCATACTCGAAGATCAAGAGATCATCCTGCTTCGAGTCCGCGGCACTGCGCCACTGCCCAACGAGTCAGAACTCATTCAAACTCGACTGGCAGTCGTTCGCGACGCAGGTGCATCGGGGGTCGGATTCGACGATGTCACCGATGTGCTGACACGAAACGAGCTCCAGCAGTCAGCCTTCGACTGCGAAGTTTTGGGCACCTTCTACACCGAGACCGAGGGACGCGAAGCCGCGATCGAGTTCGGGGCAGACATCGACAACGTAGTCGTCTCTGCGCGCTACCAAGTCTTCCTTCCATCGATTCAAGTCTTGTCATGGCTTGCGTCCTACCCTGAGCCCACCGACAAAAAGGATGCCCTTTCAATCGGAAAGGTTCGATTTGCCGCTACACGACGCAAGGCTCTGATCGCCGGCACCGACAAGGCGGAGGCTCACATCAATGTCTCCGACTTCGTCGGTCGAAAGACTGCTGTGTTCGGTATGACCAGGACCGGAAAATCCAACACGATCAAGACACTAGTAACAGCGGTCCACCGGTACGGTTCGGAGCACGAGCGCTCGATCGGTCAATTGATCTTTGACCCCCAGGGTGAGTACGCGAACGTCAATAAGCAAGACCGCACGGGCCTTCGCCTTCTCGGAGACAATGAGAGCACGGTGCGGATCTACAAGGTAGATCCCAACGCCTCAGACAACCGGGAGAAGCCACTGCGCATCAACTTCTATGACCTCGAGGTCCTGGAAGCCGCCTGGAGTCTCGTCAGTGAAGCAACCGTTCCGGTCAATACCAATTACGGCAAGAGCTTCCGGTCAGCGGTCCTCTCCGAACCCGACCAAAACGATCGCAGCAAGCACGCCCGCTGGGGGTGGGCCATGGTCGCCTTCTTCGGGCTCCTGTCCAAGTGCGGCTTCGAGGCAGCAAGGCTGCCGCAGGATCTCGTAGTCGTCGCCCCAGCCCCTATTCAGGACTTCATTACCGTGCACCCTGCGGCTGTTTCGCAGGTTCGACCGGGCTCCTATCGCGTCAACAGCCCTTCGGGAGCGCTACAACTTGCCGAATGGGTGGGCGAAAGGGAAAGCGAATTTCCCAAATGGCATGACACCCAGGATTGCCACTTCAGCGCCATTTGGGGCGTCTATAAGTACACTGGCGTAACGTCCGCCATTCGCACCATTCGCCCATTTCACGCCCCTCAGTCGGCAGGCGATGTTGCCGAGCATTTGTGGCACGACATGCAGGAAGGTCGACTTGCGATTGTTGACCTCTCCAGCGGAAACGACCAAGTAGCCAAGGTCATGTCCGAGCGTATCGTCACCCATTTGCTGAACCGGGCGGGAGAGCGATTCCGCGACGACCGCGATCCGGTGGATATGCAGATCATCGTCGAAGAGGCGCACAACCTATTTGAGCGCAGCGGGCGAGAGGTGGCCGATGACCCATGGGTGCGCCTGTCAAAGGAAGCCGCGAAGTATCGGATGGGGCTCATTTACGCTACGCAGGAAGTCACATCCGTTGACAAGCGAATGCTCTCGAACACGTCAAACTGGCTGATCGCCCATCTCAACTCTGACCACGAAACGCGAGAGCTGTCTCACTACTACGACTTCAAGGTATGGGCTCCGAGCATCATTCGAGCAGAAGACGTCGGATTCGTTCGCATGAAGACCTACTCGGGAAAGTACATCGTTCCGGTGCAGATCTCCAAGTTCGACCACGCCATGGTGAACGCTGCCCGCAATGCAGCCGGCTTGGCACATGTCGATGTCACGATCGAAAGCGAGTAACTCGTGCCCTACGATGGCGAGAAGGCTTCCAGGCTTGGCCACGTGGAGACGGCGAGGAACGAAGCCGTAAAGGCTGCCCTCCAGCGCTGGACCATCACCAGCGCTCGCCCCAACGGCAAGGATGGCATTGCTGAACTGTGTTCAGCCCTCGAAGACTTGCCCCTCGTCGGTAAGCTTGATGAAGTTGATTTCTCCATTACCGTCGACGGCTCGGACACCGAAGTGGACACCACCCGTGACCATCCAACCGTAAAGGTCGGTTATCTCCGGGTTGCGGGTTCCGTGGTTCGGCTGGATGCCTTTCGCAGCCTTTCACGAGTAAAGCACATCGACCCACGTGAGGTTCGCAAATCTCATTCTGAATATGCCTTCGACGTCGCTCTACCCGGATCTCAACTGACTCGCCCGGGTATGAGCGGCGTGGACACCTGGCGCGTGGAACTCAACGACTTTCTTCACAGTTCCCGTTTCGACTCCAGCACCGAGATGACCCTCGCAGATGGACTTCTCGCACTGCACGGCACGCGCGGCAAGCCGGCGTCCGAGATCGGCCTGCGCGTCTGCCCTGGGTGTGGACAAAAGGCGGGGAGCAGCCTCGCACTTTCGGCTGGAAAACAAGGCGGCTCATGCCCCGCCTGCAACGCACACCTTTACCTCTCGGATGTGCTACGAACCCACGAAGAATACAACGTAGAGGGTTCAAACTTCACTCCGCTCGGGCGCGTCATGAACGTGGCCGAGCGACTGATGTCGGTGTGCTACTTGAATTTCTTCGCCGATACCGCTCCAGAGGTTCTCCGTCACACCCTCTTCATCACTGATGGGCCGCTGGCTTTGTTCGGCCCGCTCGCCCCGCTCAAGCGAAGGTTCGAGGAACACCTCGGCAACTTGAGCGACTGGTGCACAGATCAGGGGATCACTCCTCCTCTTATTGTCGGAATCGAGAAGTCGGGCGCCTTCGTTGAACATGCGGAATTGATCAAGGATCTAATTCCGCCGGGTCACGTCATGCGGCTTACCAACGCCTACATCAATAGGATCTCCGGACGTCCCGAAGGTAACGAGTACGGCGTGGACGAATTCTATGGACGCCGCTTCATCTACCGCACTCGAACCGGCGACGCTCTAGTCATCACGGTTCTCCCTAGATCGGGGCTATCGCCGTACGACGGCAACCGCCCCGAAGTGGAGGGGTGGGAGGCATATCCGACGCTCCGCCTGATATGTGAGGTTCTTGACTCTCTGAGGACTCGCATGTATCGGCATGCCGTCGTGCCCATCGCTCTGGCACACTCGGCCGCGGCGCTACCTCTCGGCGTGGGACGCTCAGTCTTGACGATGATGGCCCAGCAGAACATCCCTGGCCTGAAGCCCCACCTCCAGGCGGTCCAACCACCCACGTACTTCAAGCGGTAGGTCAATCATGTTCCGGATCACTCACCCGTCCGGCAAGATAGGCAGGTGACCTCTGTGACCTCGTCGGCGACTACTACCGCCGCAAGCGGCCTTGCCCGGTTTGCCACCTTCTTCGGTGCCGACGAGGCGATCCATACCCATACGCGCCCGCTGCCCCAGCAGTTGGAGCCCATCTCCCACGCACTCTCCCAGGGGCGTTATCAGTCCCCCTTGCGCTATCCAGGCGCCAAGTCCTCACTAGCTCCAGTGATTTCGCGAGTGATTACATCAGCGAAACAGTCTCGGGAGGTTCCCGAGGTAAACCTTCTAGTCGAGCCCTTCGCTGGCGGTGCGTCAGCCTCATTGCGATCCATCGGCGAGGGAATCGTAGACCGCATTCTACTCGCAGACGCCGACCCTCTTGTTACGGCATTTTGGCAAGCTGCCGCCGCCGACACCGAGCAGCTCATCGACCGAATGCACGAGGAATGGAAGAGGTATGTTCGCGATGGTGGCGCCTCGGCCGTAAGCCGATGGGATTACTGGCGCGCATGGTCTCCGCGTCCGGCGATGACATCGCAGGATCGCCGCCTCAGCATGGCCACGCAATGCCTGTTCCTTAATCGAACCACTTTTTCCGGTATCTTGCACGGCAAGGCTGGACCTATTGGGGGTCGCGCTCAGACCAGCAACTACCCCATTGGATGTCGCTGGAACCCCGATGCACTCGCCGATCGACTTAGGTATGTTGGCCATCTCTACGATATCGGGCGTCTAGTAGACGTATGGTGCAAGGACTGGCGGCAGACCCTGGATGATGTTCCCGAGCATTATCCGCAACTCCTACCGTCTCGCGTGGTTGCCTATCTAGATCCCCCATATATCGAAAAATCTTCCCTTTTGTACCGAACTTCGTTCGACCCCCGTGGCGGTTACGGCGGTGGTTCGAGCGTCGAGACGTCCGCTGACCCACTTCACCTTAGTCTCGCAAGCTACCTGCGAACGAGGGCACAGTTCCGCTGGCTGCTAAGCTACGATAATCACCCCATGCTTATGCAGAGTAAGTGGCTTTACGCGCAATCCAGAATGACTCCGTCAGAAGTCGATCGCGAGATTCTCGGCGTGCGGCAGTGGCGGATTACCAAGAGATTGGTCGCCACGCGCTACTCGGCAGCTGGACGTTCCGGAAAGAGGTCAGCCGAGGAATTGCTGATCACCACGCTTCCTCCAGCGACCGTGCCACTGGACGAACAGCTTCGCTTGCCGTAGCGCGCCCTCGGGATTCAGCGCGAAGAGGCACAGGTGTACGCGACTCCTGACTGGGGACCCTTCGCCGCGGCGTGATCGCCCGACTACAGCTCGCGCAAGGCGGTCGGGACTCGGCCGATGAGCATCGGGGCGCCATACCGGCCACCGCAACCCGGTTCACCCAGGGCGTCGCTGGGACGAGCGGGAACCTCTGCCCAGACGGTCTTCCCGGGGGGCTGCGTGGGTGAGTAGCCCCAGCGGCTGGCCATGGTCTGGATGAGGACGAGTCCGCGGCCCCCTGTGGCGCTGGCATCACTGGCGCGAGGTGCCGGCGGTCGCGGGTCAGGGTCACTGACCGCCAGGATGATGCCGCCGTCGGTGGGCCAGAGCATGAGCACGATCGTGCCGATGCCGACGGAATGAGCGGCCGCTTCCGTCGTCTTCGCGGGGCGTGCGTGCTGGATCGCGTTAGTAGCCAGCTCCGAGACGAGGAGCCGGGCGACTTCGATGCCCTCGTCGGGGAAGCGCCAGCGCTGGAGGATGTCGACCGTGCGGCGACGGGCCCAGCCGACGGCGTTGGGGGTGGCGGCGAGGGTCAGCTCGCTGATGGGCGGTGGGACCTGGTTCATGTGGGTGGCTCCCTCGGCGGCGTGGCCGGGTGGGTGCGGCGCTGTGGCGTGGGTGGAGGCCCGCGAGGCCGGGCAGCTGAAGACGGGGCGTCTCGGCCTCGCGGGCTGTTTGAGGGGGCTTACTTCGTGGCGACGACGTAGACGCTGCCCCAGCGGCGCTTCGGGTTGGCCACGGTGGGGTCGAACGTCCATGGCTCGACGGTGGTGAAGCCGGCCTCGGTGAAGAGCTGGACGAGCTTCTCGTGGTCGTAGGCCCAGAGGTGCGGGGTGTAGATCGGGTCGTCGTCCTGGTCGCGGAAGACGAGGTTCACGAGGTCGAGCCGCGTGTTGATGTCGCCGCGGCAGTCGCGCTTGGCGTACCAGCGCTCGATCGTCTCGTCGGTGGCGTCCAGGGGGCCGGGGTGCTGGCTCAGGGCGAAGGCGGCGTCGGGAACGCCGGTGATGATCCGGCCGCCCGGCACGAGGACGCGGTGTGCCTCGCGGACGTAGTGCTTGGCCGAGCGCGGGTAGTCGATGTGCTCCAGGAAGTGCTCGGAGAAGATCTCGTCGGTGCTGTCGTTCTCGAGGGGGATGCCCTCGCGGATGTCCCAGAGGAGGTCGGCCGGCGGAACGAGGTCGATGTTGAAGAAGCCGTCGATGCGGTGGGCTCCGCCGCCGATCTGGACCTTGGCGGGCTTGTCGTCGATGCGGCCGTTGGGCCAGGCGCGTCGGCTGGCGTGGTAGTAGCGGTGGAGCTCGATCTCCTTGGCGGCGGCCCGGAGGGTGCGTGCAAGGCCGTGGGTGGTGGCGGGGTCGGCGAGAACCGAGGCGATCTGCTCGCCGAGGAGGTCGATGGAGGGCATGCCGGAGGGACTCATCACGGATCTCCTGCGTGTGAGGTTGCTCGGGGTGGGGTGTGCCGCAGGTGGCGGCGGTGTCAGGCGGCGCTGGGCGCGGGGGCGGTCCACTGGTTGTTGCGCATGAGGGTGTACTTGATGTCCACCAGTCGCGGGGCAATGGTCAGCGCGAGCTCTTCGGCCGGGTGGAGGTGGCCGGTGTCGTCCTGCTCGGCGCGCCAGACGCGGTAGTCGAGGTTGGGGTAGGCCGGGTTGATGCCGATCTCGCCCTTGGGCATCGTGCCGTTGAACGGGACGACGATGTCCATGTGGTTCCAGTAGTTCCAGGCTTGCAGCGCCTTGTGCTGGTCGAAGTAGAAGTAGAAGTCGGGGTAGCGGCCGAAGGTGCGCAGTTCCCGGTGGATGAGGTGGCCGAGGAGCGGTCCGAGCTGGGTGGCCAGGGAGTCGAACTCCCAGCGCCTGTGGTGCCAGGCTTCGGGTGCATCGCCGGGCGCGAAGAGGCGGGCGGCGACGAGGTAGCTGATCCGCTCGACCAGGTACGCGCTCGCGTGGCCGGTGTCGATGGTCGGGTCGACTCGGTGGATGAGCGCGGCCAGCTGCTTCGGACGGGGACGGAACCTCGCGAGGTCGAACTTGCCGGCCATGGCGGGGAAGGAGGCAAACAGCATCTCCTTGTACAGCCAGTTGTTCAGCTCGCCGAGCTCGGCCAAGCGCCGGGTGTGGTGAGACGTCGAGTGGAGCATCAGGTACTCGGCGACCACTTCGAAGTACAGGTAGCCGAGGATCGGCAGGCGCGGGATCGTCTCGTCGAGCAGCTTGAGGAACGGCTCGGCATCGACCTGGGTGCCCTGGTAGGCGACCGCGGCAGCGGAGGCGAGGAACGCGGCCGAGTTCTTGACCCGGCTGACGATGGTCTCGCGCAGCTGGTGGCGTTCGTTCTTGCTCAGCAGGTACTCGAGGTGGCTGTAGATCTGCAGGTGGATGAGGCCCATCCGCAGGTAGTCCACGCCGGCGAGCCCGCGATACGCCTGCGGCGGGGTGTCAATCTCGAAGATCAGTGGGGTGGGTACCCGATCGGTGACGCCGAGCTTGGCCAAGAAGGTCGGCGCCTCCTTGGTCAGAACGTAGGCGCCGAGGTTGTGCATACGGAAGCCCTGCTCGGTCTCGGTGAGCGGCGCGCAGTAGATGCTTCCGACAAGGCAGCCGCCCGACGGGTAGAGGACGCCCTGTCGGCTGATCTCCTCCAGGGCGTGGGTGACGTGCAGCAGGTGCAGTTTGCCGTTTCCGCTGAGGGCCTCGAAGAGAGCGTTCTGCCGCAGCAGGTGTCCGTTCGGGGTGTCCTCGGCAAGGCGTCTCTCCCACGCCGTGGTGTTGGCGCCGAGTGGCGCGGCGTGGTTGGTGACGCTCGGGATGAGAGCAGAGTCGAAGAAGGCATGTGCGTCGGCCCACAGGTGGTAGGCGTCGAGGAAGTCCATGGTCAGACCAGGCCCTTCTCGGCGAGCGCGTAGCGGACGGCTGCGGGGCTGCTGGCCCCGGTGAGGTAAGCCCGCTCCGAGACCAGGACCAAGTCGAAGGCGAGCCCACGCAGCTGCTCGAAGGCGGGTTCCCGTACGTACCGGGAGTCGGGCCACCACTTGAGCTTGGGCAAGCGGTAGCGGTCCAGGGCGTCGGCGGCCTTGACCACGTCGGTGATGCGCTCGGCGCGGGCGTGGTCGGCCTTGTCGTCGGCCGCGAACTCCTTGTACGGGAGATCGTGCAGCCGTACGGCCGTGGCCGCCTGCACGATCCGCCGTGGTGTGACGGCGAGGCCGAAGTATCCCCAGACGGCGTCGGCGTTCGCCGCGAGCCAGACGGCCGCGCGGGCGCCATGCCCGCGGTCCTCTTGGTCGTTGCGTCGCTGGCAGTCATGTACGGCGGCGGCGAGGATCGCCGTGGTGGCGTCGGCGTCGTCGAGGCCATTCGCCTCGGCGAGGACGGCGGCCAGCGCCGCCGTCCTCATGGCGTGCCGCACGCCGTGGAGCGACGTGTACAGCCGGGGGTCTGCCCACCATCGTGTCGGCATTCCGCCGTGCACGAGCAGTTCCTTCGACTGTGGGCGCAGGACCGGTGCCGGCGTCGGCGGGAGGTCCGGCCTGTGGTCGCTGATCCATGCGGCGGTGGCGTGGTCCATGTGCTGGTGGAGCGGGAGCTGCCCTCGGGCAGCCAGGTCGATCAGACTTGCGGTCAGCGGGGTCGTGCTCACTCGTGCCCACCCCCTTGGTGGTCTCCGCGGTGATGTTCCCTACCGGATCGGCGCGGCCTGCTGTTCGCGCTCCTTGCGTTCCTTCTCGGCTGCCTCGAAGGCGGCGGTGAAGTCGGCCAGCTCCTGCTCCGTCATCAGCGTCACGCCGAGCGCCTCAGCGACGTCCGTGATCCTGGCCTCGGCCTCGGTGCGGGCGGCGTCCGAGGCCCCGTCCTCCAGCAGGATCTCGAACTCGGCGTGGTAGCCCCACGCCTCACTCCACTTGACCGCGATTTCGACGTCATCGAAGCGGAAGTTGTGACGGAAGTTGAACGCCTCGTGCATGGACGTGTCGAACCCGAGGGCGTTGAATACCTGCACCGCGGCGGGAACGTCGGCGGGGGCGATGGCGAACTCGGTTTCCGCGAAGGCCGCTCCCTGCCCGATCTTGCTCCCCTTGAGGGTGATCTTGGCGGTACCTGCGGCCGTGTTGTCCGTGACCTTCAGGAGTTGGTTGGGCAGCACGTAGAAGTAGATGTGCTTGTCGTCGGTGCCCAGGTCCTCGCCGTCCGTCTTCAAGCGGGTGACGAGCTGGTCGTGGGTCGCCTTGGTGAAGCGGGCACGCATCTCGATCTCGATGGCCACGGGCCTGTCTCCTTGTTTCGGACATGGCGAAGCCAGCCGGACCTCGTCGTGCGGTGCGGTCCGGTCGGGGCCGCTATGAGTTTGGTTGTCAAGCTGGGTGATGCGGCCGCTGCAGGTGCCAGCCGCATCACCCAGGTCAATCGGTAGGTCTCAGCCGAGGTCGCCGAAACGTGCCTCGACGATTCCCGAGTGCAGGTAGGTCGGCAGCGAGACTCCTCCTACCGAGGTGCGGCTGGTGGCGACCTGCTCCTCCGTCTCGCTGGGGAAATCCTCCAGCAGACGCAAGCACTGCTGCACCCATTCGCGCGACGCGGGCCAGTCACCCAGGTCACGATGGCGTACGGCCAGGGCGTAAGCGGTCTCGGTGGCCGCCCAGCGGTCGGTCGCCAGCTCGCGCTGGAAGATCGACTCCAGCTCGTCGGTGGAGGCAAGGCGGGTCTGGTTCGTCATGGTGCCCTCTCGGTTCAAACGGTGGTGCCCCAGTAGTGATCAACGCCCAGGCATCCCCGCAGTGACGCCGTGCCCCGCTGCTAGTAGGTGTAGATCTCGGCCAGCGTCTTGTAGTCCTGCAGTTCGTCCTTCTCGAACCACAGCTCCACTTCCTGCTTGGCCTCCTCCGCGTTTCCGGAAGCGTGTACGAGGTTCGCGACCGCCTTGCCGGAGGCGATGCTGGCCCCCGAGCTGTAGTGGGACAGATCTCCCCGCACCGTGCCGGCCGGAGCCTGGTTCGGGTACGTGCTACCGACGATCTTGCGGACCGTCGCGATTGCGTCGAAGCCTTCCAGCACCAGGGCGATGACCGGCCCCTGCTGCATGAACGTCGAGGTGACGTTGTAGACCTCGGCCCCCAGCCGCTCCTCCAGGTCGAAGTAGTGCTTGCGGGTGAACTCCTCGTCCATCCACTTCATCTTCGTGCCGACGATCTTCAGTGCCGCGTCCTCGAACCGCGAGATGACCCTTCCTGCCAGGCCACGCGCCAGCGCATCGGGCTTGAGCAGGACGAGCGTGCGCTCGACAGTGTGTGCCTGAACCTCGGCCATTGACTTTCCCTTTCGCCTTGCCAGATAACGAACATGACGTGCTATCAGCCGTCGTCTGATGAGGTTACCGGCGCTGACCGGATGGTTCAGACGTGCAGTCAAGGCGCCAGCATGGCGATCATCCGCGTGGAGGGGGCCGGTCCCCAGCGTCCCGTTCTGGCCAACTTGCCCATATCTGTTATCCGCTGAGCGAGCGCACCTAGAATCTCCCTACGGTCATCCGGCGGCTTTCGCGCGTCTTGCACTTCTCTCAGGTGCCGAGCTATGAGCAGCGACTTCCCCGGCTCCCGATGACTTCGATTCTTCCGGCGCTCTTAGCGCGAGCCAATGCAGTGCCGGTGCAGTAGGAGTGCAGTACGACCTGACGAAGCTTCTGCACTGAGACAGCGATGAGGGGGCAGTCCTTGTGGACGTGGTCGAGCGCTGGAGTGGCCGGTACGCGTGCCTGCTGCAGTCCGCTCTGCGGCTCGGGAACGAACAATTCGCCGCTCACCTGGGCATTGCCGTCAGGACGGTGGCGGCCTGGCATGCCGACGCGTCTGTGATGCCTCGCCAGGAGATGCAGCAACTGCTCGACACTGCGCACGAGCAGGCCCCGCCCGCCGCACGTCAGCGCTTCGCGCTTCTACTGGCGAAGGAGCAGCCGCCGTCGGACTCAGTCCCACCCGGTGCGCAGGCACTGCGCGTGGCCATCGCGGTGGTCGTCCGCGACAGCGACGTCCTTCTGGTCTGCCGTCGGGACAGCGACGCTGCGGGGATCACGTGGCAGTTTCCGGCTGGTGTCATCAAGCCCGGCGGAAAGGCAGAGACCACCACGGTGCGCGAGACGTTGGACGAGACAGGGATCCACTGCGCGGTACGCAAGCATCTCGGGAACCGACTGCACCCGGCCACCGGTGTCCTGTGTGAGTACTTCCTCTGCGAATACCTGGCGGGCGAAGCCACCAACAGCGACACCGCGGAGAACATCGACGTGATGTGGGTGCCCAGAAACGCGGTGCCCCGCTTCATCTCCGTCGATACGATCTTCCCACCCATCCTGGCCGCCCTGGAGGAGCAGACGTGACGCAGCAGACCACGGACGCGCGGCCGGGCATCGCCGCCGCCATCGTCGTTCACGAAGGCCGTGTGCTCATGGTCCGCCGCCGGGTGAGCGAGGGGCAGCTCTCCTGGCAGTTCCCCGCCGGGGAGGTCGAGCCCGGCGAGGAAGGTGAGGCCGCCGCCGTACGGGAAACCCAGGAGGAGACAGGGCTGACCGTCGAGGCGGTCAAGCTGCTCGGCGAGCGCGTCCACCCGAAGACGGGCCGGCTGATGTCGTACACCGCATGCCAGGTACTGGAGGGAACGGCATATGTCTCGGACGCCGAGGAGTTGGCCGAACTGGCCTGGGTCGCCCACGGCGAGATCCCGAGGTACGTGCCGTACGGACTGTACGAACCAGTGCAGGAGTATCTGGATGCGATCCTGAACTCTGGCTGACTCTAAGGGGGCAGAGCCAGCGTCTGTATCGCGCTGTCCATGGGCGCTACGAAGAGGCCCACAAGCCCCTGCACAGCGCTCGGAAGCCCCCTGGCCCCGTCCGACGGTCCCGAGGCGGCGGACCAGCCGCTCTGGCGCACGCCGTGCGAGGACGGCAGTGAGTTCGCGGAAGGCGGCAGCGGGCGCCCACTTGGCGCTCAGGGACAGTCACACTCGATCCACCTTCCGCTACAGATGCTGCAGGTCACATCTGCCGTCTTCGGGCAGAGCACGTGCTCATACCGATTGATCCGGCCCACGCTGTAGGTCTCGATCTCCTCGCCAGCCGCGATCGGCGCGCGGCACCTCGGACAGGTGCCGCTGTCGAACTTCGCGATGAAACTCATCTTGTCTTCCTTGCCTCGGCGCCTGGTTGGGGCTCTGCGTGACGTTTTGCGACCGCCGGTTTCAGTCAGGCGGGATGAAGGCCACGTGATAGCTACGTCGAAGGGTAAGAGATGCGTGTCGCGCCACCCCGATGTTGACGTCATGACCACGGATCGCTCGTAAGGCCCGTAAGGGCCGACGGTGTGCCGCCTGCTGTTGTTGGAGCCAATGCAGGACTATCTCGACGCCCCGCTGCTCTCACAAACCCCGGAGAGGTCACCGGCGAGGTCGGCGTGACCCACTGGCGTGAGCTGGGGTTGTGGCGGGCTGCTGGGCGTCGGGAACCGCGCCCGCCGCAAGGCGATGAAGGCCGCGATCGACGAGATGCCGCCTTTCCGACGCGTCGCCAGTCCAGCTACGCGGCTGCACGTCAAGGCCAGGCTCCGCGCGGCCCTGAATGATGCGATCGGACAGGGTCGCCCAGTGGGAGCAGACGGGCGAGAAGCCGTCTCCCGTGATGGTCTGGACTCCTCAGCAGACCAGTGCCTTCCTCGTCTTCGTCGCCGAGGACCGGCTGTACGCGATGTGGCATCTCATCGCCTTCCCCGGCCTCCGCCGTGGCGAGGCATGCGGGCAGTCGTGGTCGGAAACGAACCTCGACACCCACTTCCTCACCGTCCCCTCCCAACTCGTGCAGGAAGGCTGGGAAGTGGAGGGGTCCGGCCCCAAGGCCGGCAGCGGCTCCCGCGTGTTCGCGCTCGACGACGACACCGTCGACGTCCTGAAGCGGCACCGCGAGCGGCAGAACGCGGACCACAAGGAGTGGGGCTCGGCCTGGGTCGACACCGGTCACGTCTTCACGCAGGAAGACGGCTCCTGGCTCCACCCCGGCAAGGTGACCGAGCTCTTCGAGCGCGTGGTCGTCGCCTCCGGCCTTCCGCCGATCCGATTGCACGACCTGCGCCACGGCGCTGGAACCCTCATGCTGGCCGCCGACATAGACATCGACATCGTGTCGGACACGCTCGGGCACAGCGACACCCGGATCACGCGGGACATCTACCAGAGCGTCCTGCCTCACGTCGGCAGGAGCGCCGCTGAGGCCACCGCGAAGCTCGTCCCTCTCCAGCGCAAGGCCGAGGCCGAGAAAGCGGCACGCAAGGCCGCGAACAAGAAGGCCAAGAAGGCTGCGGCCAAGAACGCCAGCAAGGCAAAGGGCGGCAAGCCCAAGGATGGGGCGAAAGCCCAGGCCGAGGTGGGCAAGAAGGCCAAGCGCAGGAAGCCCAAGAAGTAGGCCCCCGAGCCGCTCCGCTCACGCATCGCTCACGCAAGCACTTCCATGGCATCTCCGTCGTGCGGCCCGGCATGCGCGGACATGAAAAAACCCCAGGTCACGGCGAGTGAGTCCTGGGGTAATTCCGAGCCGCCTTCGGGATTCGAACCCGAGACCTACGCATTACGAGTGCGTTGCTCTGGCCAACTGAGCTAAGGCGGCGCGCCCTGTTCGCACCATGATGCGATCAGCAGCGACGCCAAGTCTACACAGTTTCCGTGGGTGCTCCGAACCACCCCGCTTCGGGGGCGTTCGTGCAGGTCAGGTGCACTTCTTGCCCTCGGCCGGCGGGGTGCCCTCCAGGAGGTACGTGTTGATCGCCGTGTCGATGCAGTCGCTGCCGCGTCCGTACGCCGTGTGGCCGTCGCCCTCGTAGGTGAGGAGGGTGCCCGAGGACAGCTGGTCGGCCAGGGACTCCGCCCAGGCGTACGGGGTGGCCGGGTCGCGGGTGGTGCCGACGACGACGATGGGGGCGGCGCCCTCGGCCTCGATGCGGTGGGCGGTGCCGGTGGCGGGGACGGGCCAGTGGGCGCAGTTCAGGGCCGCCCAGGCGAAGCCCCTGCCGAAGACCGGGGACGCCTTCTCGAAGGAGGGGAGGGCCTTCTCGACGGCCTCGGGGCCGCTGAAGGCGGGTGGGAGGTCGAGGCAGTTCACCGCGGCGTTGGCGAACATCAGATTGGTGTACTTACCGCTCGGCTCGCGCTCGTAGTAGCTGTCGGCCAGGGCCAGCAGCCCGGAGCCGTCGCCCGACTCGGCGCCGGTCAGCGCCTCGCGCAGCTGGGGCCAGGCCGACTCGTCGTACATGGCGGCGATGACGCCCGTCGTGGCGAGCGATTCGCCCAGCTCGCGCGACTCCCCCGTCGGGATCGGGTCCTCGTCGAGGTCGGCGAAGAGCTTCTTCAGGCGGTCCGCCGCGTCGGAGGCGGACGTGCTCCCGAGCGGGCAGTCCGCCTGCTTCACGCAGTCCTTCGCGAACGACTGGAACGCCGTCTCGAAACCCGCCGTCTGTGCCCGGTTCATCTCCACCGACGTGAGCGAGGGGTCCATCGCCCCGTCGAGGACCAGGCGGCCGGTGCGGCCGGGGAACAGCTCGGCGTAGGTCGCCCCGAGGAACGTCCCGTACGACGCCCCCACGTAGTTCAGGCGCTCGTCGCCGAGCAGGGCGCGCAGCATGTCCATGTCGCGTGCCGTCTCCACGGTCGAGACATGCGGCAGGACCTCGCCCGAGCGCTTCTCACAGCCCGAGGCGAACTTCTCGAAGGCGCCACTCAGCTTCGTGACCTCGGCATCGTCGTCCGGGGTCTGGTCCACCTGTGTGTACGCGTCCATCTGCGGCCCGGTCAGGCACTCGACGGGCTCGCTGCGCGCCACCCCCCGCGGGTCGATGGCCACCATGTCGTAGCGGGCCCGCACCTGGGCGGGGTAGCCGATCCCCGCGTAGCCCTGGAGGTAGCCGATGGCCGATCCGCCGGGACCGCCCGGGTTCACCAGGAGGGAACCGATCCGCTTGCCGGGACCGGTCGCCTTCTTGCGCGAGACGGCCAGCTTGATCTCGCCGCCGTCCGGCTTCGCGTAGTCCAGCGGCGCCTTCATCGTCGTGCACTGGAAGCCGCTGACACCGCAGTCCCGCCAGCTGAGGTGCTGCCCGTAGTACGGCTTCAGGCCGGCCGGGACGGCCGAGGGCGACGCGGACGCCGCGCCGGCGGAGGACGTGGCTCCCGACGACGATCCTCCGCCGCTGCACCCCGAGACGAGCAGGCCGGCAGTGCCGAGCGTGAGGGCGAGAGTGCGGAACGGGCGCCTGGTGTCCATGCCCGGAGCGTAGCCGCAGCCCCGCCGTTCACCCGGTTCCTTGCTCTTTCGGGTGAATCGGCGAACCCACTCAGCAACCGGTGGTGCGCCCAGCGCCTCAGCCCGCGCGCAGCGCCATGGTCATCGCCTCCACCGCCAGCAGCGGCGCCACATTGCGGTCCAGGGCGCGGCGGCAGGCCGACACCGCCTCGATCCGGCGCAGCGTGCGCTCCGGGGTGGACGAGCGCGCGACGCGATCCAGGGCGTCCTCGGCGTCGGCGTTGGCTATCGCGATCCGCGAGCCGAACTGCAGGGCGAGCACATCGCGGTAGAAGCCGGTCAGCTCGGTGAGCGCCAGATCGAGGCTGTCGCGCTGGGTGCGGGTCTTGCGGCGCTTCTGCCTGTCCTCCAGCTCCTTCATCACCCCGGCCGTCCCGCGCGGCATGCGCCCCCCGGCGGCGGCACCGAGCGCCGCCTTCATGTCCTCCGTTTCCTTCGCGTCCACCTCCTCGGACGCCTGCTTCGCGTCCTCGGTCGCGGTGTCGATCAGCTCCTGCGCCGCCTTGAGGCACCCTCCGATGTCCTCGACGCGCAGCGGCAGCTTCAGCACTGCGGCCCGGCGCGCCCGGGCCCGCTCGTCCGTGGCGAGGCGGCGCGCCCGGCCGATGTGCCCCTGGGTGGCGCGGGCCGCGGCGGCGGCCCGCTCCGGGTCGATGCCGTCCCGGCGGACCAGGACGTCGGCGACCGCGTCGACCGGCGGCGTACGCAGGGTGAGGTGGCGGCACCGCGACCGGATCGTCGGCAGCACGTCCTCCAGCGAGGGCGCGCACAGCAGCCACACCGTGCGCGGGGCGGGCTCCTCGACCGCCTTCAGCAGGACGTTGCCCGCGCCCTCGGTGAGGCGGTCGGCGTCCTCCATGACGATGACCTGCCAGCGCCCGACCGCAGGCGAGAGCTGGGCACGGCGCACCAGCTCACGGGTCTCCTTCACACCGATGGAGAGCAGGTCGGTGCGGATCACGTCGACGTCCGCGTGCGTACCGATGAGGCTGGTGTGGCAGCCGTCGCAGAAGCCGCAGCCCGGCGCCCCGCCCAGCGCGCGGTCGGGGCTGGTGCACTGGAGCGCGGCGGCGAAGGCCCGGGCGGCGGTGGAGCGCCCGGAGCCCGGCGGGCCGGTGAACAGCCAGGCGTGCGTCATCTTCGAGCCGGGCGGCACCGGCTCCCCCGCCGCGGCGGCGGTGACCAGCACGTCGGCGTCCCGGGCGGCGGCGCCCAGCTGCTCCTGCACCCGGTCCTGGCCGACCAGGTCGTCCCACACGGACATGGGGCACCGCCTTCCGCTTCGCTCGACGTGTGGCTCGCGTCGATCCGGTCTCCCATTGTGAGGGACGGGTCCGACAACGCGGACGCCGATGGCCCCGCACCCGTGGAGGGCGCGGGGCCATCGGCGTACTTCAGCCGGTCACCGGACCGGTCAGCGGCGCGGCCGCCGTCCCCGGCCGCCCGACGACTCCGGGCCCTCGTCCTCGTAACCGCCCAGCAGTTCGTCGGCCAGGCTGGGCAGGTCGTCGAGCGGGGTCTCCTCCGCCCAGTCGGGCCGGGGGCGCCGGGATCGCTGCTGCTCGGCGTGCGGGTCGGTGATCTGCGGCAGCTCACGGGTGCGCTCGTTGTCGCCCTCCGCCGGCCGCTCGTCCCGGAAGATGCCGCGCGGCACGCGGTCGGCCGGGTCGGGCTCCCGTACGCCGCCACCGCGCCCGGTGTCCGGCACGGCGGGCAGCACGGTCGTCTCGTCGGAGTCGTCCGAGAACTTCGGGATCACGGTCGTCTCGTCCTGGTCGGACGGCCGGGGCCCGCCGCGGCCCCGGCCGGGGCCGGACGCCGGATCCACGGGTGCGGGCACGGGCTGCGTGATCTCGTTCGGGTCGACGATCGGCGTGGGCACGGTCAGCTCGTTGTCGGGCCCCGCGGCCTCGTCGCCGCTGCCGGAACCCTTGGCTTCCGGCGAACCCCCGGAGTCCTGCCGCAGCCGGGATTCCTCCTCCCGGGCGGCCCGGGCGCGGGCCTCCTGCCGCGCGGCCAGGGCGCGGGCCTCCTCCTCGCGGGCGGCCCGCTCACGGGCACGCTCCTCGGCGGCAGCCGCTTCGGCCTCGGCCTTCGCCCGGGCCTCCGTCTCGGCCTGGCGGCGGGCGCCCTCGGCCCGGATCAGGGCCTCCTCGGCCTTGCGCTGCTTCTCCAGCCGCGCGGCCTCGGCCTCCTTGCGCAGGCGGGACTCCTCCTCCGCCTGCCGGCGCAGTCGCGCCTGCTCCGCTTCGTACGCCGCTTCCTCGGCCTCGCGGCGCACGCGCTCGGCCTCCGCGACGCGGCGGGCCTCCTCGGCACGCTGCCGCTCCTCCTCGGCCTTGCGGGCGGCCTCCTCCTCGGCGCGGCGCCTGGCCTCCTCGGCGCGCTGCCGGGCTTCCTCTGCCTGGCGCTCGGCCTCGCGCCGGCGCGCTTCCTCCTCCTCGCGGCGCTTGCGCTCCTCCTCCTCGGCGCGGAGCTTGGCGAGCTGTTCCTGCCGCTCGCGCTCCAGGCGCTCCTCCTCGGCCTTGCGGGCGGCCTCTTCCTCGGCGCGGCGCCTGGCCTCTTCCTCAGCGGCTCTGCGGGCCTCCTCGCGGGCCTTGATCTCGGCCTCGGAGAGCGGCAGGACCTGGTCGAGGCGGTGGCGTACGACCGTGGTGATGGCCTCGGGTTCCTGCCCGGCGTCCACCACGAGGTAGCGCGTCGGGTCGGCGGCGGCCAGGGTCAGGAAGCCGGAACGCACCCGGGCGTGGAACTCGGGCGGCTCGGACTCCAGCCGGTCGGGCGCCTCGGTGAACCGTTCCCTCGCGGTCTCGGGCGCGACGTCCAGGAGGACGGTCAGGTGGGGTACGAGGCCGCTCGTCGCCCAGCGCGAGATGCGGGCGATCTCGGTGGGCGCCAGATCGCGGCCCGCACCCTGGTAGGCGACGGACGAGTCGATGTAGCGGTCGGAGATGACGACGGCGCCGCGCTCCAGGGCCGGGCGGACGACCGAGTCGACGTGCTCGGCGCGGTCGGCGGCGTACAGCAGGGCCTCGGCCCGGTTGGAGAGCCCGGCCGACGACACGTCGAGCAGGATGGACCGCAGCCGCTTGCCGACCGGGGTGGCACCCGGCTCACGGGTGACGACGACCTCGTGGCCCTTGGCCCGGATCCACTCGGCGAGCGCCTCGACCTGCGTGGACTTGCCGGCTCCGTCGCCGCCCTCCAGGGCGATGAAGAAGCCGTTCGCGGCGGGCGCGACGGCCGGATCGCCGCCGCGCAGCGCCTCGCGCAGGTCGCGCCGGAGCGGTACCCCGGAGCGGTCGTCCGTCTTCGCGAGGACGATGACCGCGACGGGCAGCAGCAGCGCACCGACCAGCATCAGGGTGAACGCGGCGCCGCCGTGCGCGAAGACGAAGTCGCCGATGGTCAGCCGGTGGGTGCCGATGGCCGCGGCGACCAGGGGGCCGCCGACCGCACCGAGGGCGATGAGGACCCGGACGACGGCCTGGAGGTGCTCGGCGATCCTGGTCCGGCGGGCCTCCTCGGTCTCCTGGTCGACGAGGACATGACCGGTGTTCGCGGCGACGCCCGCCGCGTAGCCGGCGAGTACGGCGAGCAGGACGACGGTCGCGGTGTCCGGGACGAGGCCCATTGCCAGGAGGGCGATGCCCGTGACGGCGGTGGCGAACGAGAGCATCCGCCGCCGCGACAGGGTGGGCAGCACCTTCCCCGCCGTACGGATGCCCACACCCGTACCGCCGGTGAGGGCGAGGACCAGCAGGGCGAGGGTGACGGGCCCGCCGCCGAGGTCGCTGGCGTGCAGCACGGCGACGGCGGCCGCGGCCGCGATGGCACCGGCGACCGCCGCGCAGGTGGCGACGACCAGCGGGATGGAACCGGTGCGTCCCTTGTCCGGGCCGTTCCCCGCGGACGGCCGGCGCAACCCCTCCAGGGGCGAGCGCGGACGGGGCGTCTGCGTACCGGGCAGTTCCAGGAAGTACAGGATGGAGATGGAGGCGGAGAACAGCCCGGCCGCGACGTACGAGCCGAGGGCCGCCTGATGGAAGGAGAACCAGTCCAGGCCGGAGCCCAGCAGGCTGCCGATCACCGTGGCGACCAGCAGGACGGCCGCGGCGAGGGGAACGGCCGCGAAGTCCGTACGCAGGGACAGCCGGCGCAGTGCGTCGAGGTGGTCCGGCAGCGGGCGCACGGCGGCGCCCTCGATCGGCGGGGCGGGCAGCAGCGCGGGCGCCGCGCTCTCCTTGGCGACGGTCCAGAGCCGTTCGGCAGCCCCGGCCACGAAGACGGTGACGAGGATCATCATGAGCGCGTGGGAGGGCGTCCAGTCGATCCACAGGGGCGCGACGACGAGCAGCAGGAGTCGCAGCCCGTCGGTGCCGATCATCAGCCACCGCCGGTCGACCGGCCCCCCGGGCGCGGTGAGCGACGTCAACGGCCCGAGAAGTACGGCTCCGAAGAACAGGGTGGAAATAATCCGGGCCCCGAACACGGCGGCGACGGCAAAGGCCGCCCCCCGGTATCCGGTCCCGAATGAGCCCTCGAGAACCGCCGCTTGCAGCGACAGCAGCACCAGCACGAGAAGGGCGAGTGCATCGCCGGTACTGCCGACGAGCTGTGCGCTCCACAACCGCTTCAGCGGAGGAACACGCAACAGGGCTCGTACGGCGCGCTCGCGTGAGTCTGCGGCAAGTGCGTCGGAGGTGGGGCTCACGACCGTAGGCTGCTCGGCTCGCGTCATCCGCCCAGCCTAACGGGACACCCACATCCCCCGTGCCCCCACCCGAACAAACACCCACCCAGCCTCGCCGCACCACCCAGCCCCGCCGGCGTTTGAAGCGCGGGGCCCGGGGCACAGCCCTGGTCCGCCCCGCCGCGAAACCAAGCCCCGCCGGCGTTTGAGGCGCGAGGCCCGGGGCACAGCCCTGGTCCGCCCCGCCGCGAAACCAAGCCCCGCCGGCGTTTGAGGCGCGGGGTCCGGGGCACAGCCCTGGTCCGCCCCGCCGCGAAACCAAGCCCCGCCGGCGTTTGAGGCGCGGGGTCCGGGGCAGAGCCCCGGTTCCGGGAAGGGGCGGGTAGGGGAGCAGGCCCGCCGCAGGCGCCCCCACCCACCCGGAGCGCCTACTCCTCCGCAGCAGCCTTCTTGGCCACAGCCTTCTTCGCCGTGGTCTTCTTGGCCGTGGTCGTCTTGGCCGCAGCCTTCTTCGCCGGCGCCTTCTTCGCCGCAGCCTTCTTCGCCGTCTTCTTCGCCGGCCCCTTGGCCCGCTTCTCCGCCAGCAGCTCGTACCCCCGCTCCGGCGTGATCTCCTCGACGCTGTCCCCGGTACGCAGCGTCGCGTTCGTTTCCCCGTCGGTGACGTACGGACCGAAGCGCCCGTCCTTCACGACGACCGGAGCCCCGCTCACCGGATCCGTCCCCAGCTCCTTCAGCGGCGGCTTCGCCGCGGCGCGCCCCCGCTGCTTCGGCTGCGCGTAGATCGCGAGCGCCTCGTCGAGCGTGATGTCGAAGATCTGGTCTTCCGACGTCAGCGACCGCGAGTCCGTGCCCTTCTTCAGGTACGGCCCGTAGCGCCCGTTCTGCGCGGTGATCTCGACGCCTTCGGCGTCCACGCCGACCACCCGCGGCAGCGACATCAGCTTGAGCGCGTCGGCCAGCGTCACCGTGTCGATCGACATCGACTTGAACAGCGAAGCCGTCCGCGGCTTCACCGCGTTCTTGCCGGTCTTCGGCGTGCCCTCGGGCAGCACCTCGGTGACGTACGGGCCGTAGCGGCCGTCCTTGGCGATGATCTGGTTCCCGCTGACCGGGTCCGCGCCGAGCTCGAAGTCACCGCTCGGCTTGGCCAGCAGCTCCTCCGCGTACTCGACGGACAGCTCGTCGGGCGCCAGGTCCTCGGGCACGTCCGCGCGCTGGTGGCCCTCGGAGTCCTTCTCGCCGCGCTCGATGTACGGGCCGTAGCGGCCGACGCGGAGCTTGATGTCGTTGCCGACGGGGAAGGACGAGATCTCCCGCGCGTCGATCGCGCCCAGATCGGTGACGAGCTCCTTGAGCCCGCCGAGATGGTCGCCGTCGCCGTTGCCCGCGTCGGAGGCCGCACCCGCACCGGCCGCGTCGTCGCCTTCCCGCGTCCCGAAGTAGAACCTCTTCAGCCACGGCACGGACTGGGCCTCACCGCGGGCGATGCGGTCGAGGTCGTCCTCCATGCGGGCCGTGAAGTCGTAGTCCACGAGCCGGCCGAAGTGCTTCTCCAGCAGGTTGACCACGGCGAACGAGAGGAACGACGGCACCAGGGCCGTGCCCTTCTTGAACACATAGCCGCGGTCGAGGATCGTCCCGATGATCGAGGCGTACGTGGACGGGCGGCCGATCTCGCGCTCTTCGAGCTCCTTGACGAGCGATGCCTCGGTGTACCGGGCCGGCGGCTTCGTCGCGTGGCCGTCGACGGTCATCTCGTCGGCGGACAGCGCGTCGCCCTCGGTGACCTGCGGCAGCCGCCGCTCGCGGTCGTCCAGCTCGGCGTTCGGGTCGTCGGCGCCCTCGACGTACGCCTTCATGAAGCCGTGGAAGGTGATCGTCTTGCCGGAGGCGGAGAACTCGGCGTCCCGACCGTCGCTCGCCCGGCCGCCGATCTTGACGGTGACCGAGTTACCGGTCGCGTCCTTCATCTGGGAGGCGACGGTCCGCTTCCAGATCAGCTCGTACAGCCGGAACTGGTCGCCGGTGAGGCCGGTCTCGGCCGGGGTGCGGAAGCGGTCGCCGGAGGGGCGGATCGCCTCGTGCGCCTCCTGCGCGTTCTTGACCTTGCCGGCATACGTACGCGGCTTCTCGGGAAGATAGTCGGCGCCGTACAGCTGCGTGACCTGTGCCCGGGCCGCGGAGACCGCGGTGTCCGAGAGGGTCGTGGAGTCGGTACGCATATAGGTGATGAAGCCGTTCTCGTACAGCTTCTGCGCGACCTGCATGGTGGCCTTCGCCCCGAAGCCCAGCTTCCGGCTCGCCTCCTGCTGGAGGGTCGTCGTACGGAAGGGCGCGTACGGGGAGCGGCGGTACGGCTTCGACTCGACGGACCGCACGGCGAACGCGGAGTCCGCGAGCGCGGCGGCCAGGGCCCGGGCGTTCGCCTCGTCCAGGTGCAGCGTCTGGCCGGAGGCGGACTTCAGCTGCCCGTCGGCTCCGAAGTCACGGCCCTGGGCGATGCGGCGCCCGTCGACGGCGCTGAGCCGGGCGGTGAAGGTCGAGGGGTCCGAGGCGTCGCCGCCCCGCCCGGTGGCGAAGGTTCCGGTCAGGTCCCAGTACTCGGCGGAGCGGAAGGCGATGCGCTCGCGCTCCCGCTCGACGACGAGCCGGGTGGCGACGGACTGGACGCGGCCCGCCGAGAGCTTCGGCATGACCTTCTTCCACAGGACCGGCGAGACCTCGTAGCCGTAGAGGCGGTCGAGGATACGGCGGGTCTCCTGGGCGTCGACCATGCGCTGGTTCAGCTCGCGCGGATTGGCGACGGCGGCGCGGATCGCGTCCTTGGTGATCTCGTGGAAGACCATCCGGTGGACCGGGACCTTGGGCCTCAGGACCTCCTGGAGGTGCCACGCGATGGCTTCGCCCTCGCGGTCCTCATCGGTGGCGAGGAAGAGTTCGTCGGACTCGGCCAGCAGCTGCTTCAGCTTCCTGACCTGGGCCTTCTTGTCCGCGTTGACGACATAGATCGGCTCGAAGTCGTTCTCGACATCGACGCCGAGACGGCGCACCTCGCCGGTGTACTCGTCGGGCACCTCGGCGGCGCCGTTCGGGAGGTCGCGGATGTGCCCGACGCTCGCCTCGACGACGTATCCGGGGCCCAGATAGCCCTTGATCGTCTTCGCCTTGGCAGGCGACTCGACGATGACGAGTCGGCGGCCGCCCTGTGCGGTCTCGCTGGTCGGGGACAACTTCGCTCTTCTCTCCGGTCGACGCTCGGTGGGCATCCGGGGCAGCGCGAGGGCGCTGCCGACAGTGCTGTCGCTGCGGAGTGTGACGGTACAACCCGCCCCCGTGTCAAACGGCAAAAGCCCGCAACGGCCACTCGAACGGTAACCCGACTTCCGCCATTCCTGCCGCCCGGCCCGCTCGGTCCGCCGCGCGCACGGCCACGGCCTGCGGGTTTCGGCACGGTCCGGACAGCCCTGCCGGCGCGGGGCGCGGGGAGCGCCCGGCCCGGGCGTGTTCCCGGCCTCACCGCCCGGCGCCCGGGCGGGACCGGCCTCGTACGCAAGGCGCACGGACGCATTCACACGCGACCGAAGCACCACACCCCGAGGACGAGGAAAAGTACGCCGAACACGGTGGCGAGTGCGGTGGAGACGAGGGGGCGCACCCCGTACACCACCGGCGTGCGGTTCAGCACGCGCGCCCCCGTCCACAGCAGCAGCGCCGCACCGAACAGTGCGAACGTCGTTCCGGCGAGGACAGCGGGCCCGCTCTCCATTCCGTACGCCTCCCTCTTCCCCTGCCGCATCTCGGATACGCGGGGAGGCTCCCACCGCGGAGCGTCGCGGACGCCAACACGGCGTGAACAGCAGGACCCGTCTCACATCACGTCGAGCGTCGCGCGCCGCCTGCTCCCCCGTTCGAACAGAGCGAGCAGTACGACGGCGAGCAGGGCGTACCCGGCGCCCGTCAGCAGTTCCGCGGCGATCCCCCGGCCGTCGAGCCCGGCCCCCGCGGACAACTGACGCGCAGCGTCGGCGGCGTGAGTCAGCGGCAGTACGTCCCCGACGGCCCGCATCCAGGCCGGCAGGGTCTCCCGCTGGACGTTCGCACCGGTCAGGAGCAGGAGTACGGAAGCGGCCACGTTCGATACGAGGAAGACGTCCCGGAACCGCAGCCCGAGCGCCCCCAGCGCCAGACCGAACGCGGAACATCCGGCAGCGGCGGCGAGCAGGACCGCGCCGAGCCCCGGAAGAGCCTCAAGCGGAATGCGCAGCCCGAGCAGGAGGCAGGCGGCGGAGAGCGTGAAGACGCTGATGACGAGACCGTTCAGCACATACGGGAGGGCCCGGCCGAACCAGAGCGGAGCACGGTGGCGAGGGCTGAGCAGGACCGCGCCGAGCGTCCCGTACCGCCGCTCGTTGGCGACGGCCATCGTGCCGCCGTACACACAGGCTGTGGACGAGGAGATCACGGCGTTGCCGAGCAGGTAGAAGCGGTCGTCGGCGACGCCCAGCTGCCGTCCCAGGAAGACGAAGAAGAGGAGTTGCAGCAGCGGGCCGACGAGCAGGGTGCCGATGAACATGGGCGGTGTCGTCCAGTTGAACAGCGCCCGGTACGAGAGGGCGCCGCCGATCACCACGAGCCTTGCCGCGGAAACGATCCGGCGGCGCAGGCCAGGGGCGGAACCGGAATCCGCGTGGGGTGTACGGGCGGGCATGCGGGCAACTCCTGGGATGAGGTGGAAGAGGATGCGGCGGGGGCGGGTCCGCAGCGGGTGGCGCGCCGGGTCAGGCAAGGGCAAGGGTCGCGGCGGCCCGCGCACGCTGTTCGACGCGTCCCAGGACGAGGACGGCGAGCAGCGCGTAGAGCGCCCCGAGTCCGAGGGCGGCGCCCATCGGGACCAGCACCTCGCCCGCGCCCGCCCCGCCGGAGGTCGCCGCGTGCACCGCGCGGGAGCCCCAGGTGGTGGGCAGCGCCCAGGAGACCGGGCGCGTCCAGTCCGGCAGCACGGTGATGGGCACGAGCATCCCGGACAGCAGCCACACGGGGGCGTCCAGCGGGTTGGCCAGCGCGTTCGCGTTGCGCAGCAGGACGAAGGTGGCGGCGAGCAGCAGCCCCATCATCCCGAGCGAGAGCACACAGACCGGGACGGCGGCCAGGAAGAGCACCGGATGCGCGAAGTCGAGCGGCACGTCGAAGAGCACCGCACCCCAGAGCACCGTCGCGCCCATGGCGTAGGTGCCGATGACGGCGGTGGCCAGGGTGATGGGCAGCAGGACGAGGGAGAGCGGGGTGGGTGAGGCGACGAGCGTCTCCAGGGTGCCCAGCCAGCGCTGGTTCTGCACGACCCCGCCGGACCCGAAGAGGACCGAGGACCAGATGCCCATCAGCCCGGCTCCGACAGCCGCGGTCAGCAGCCGGTCGGGGTCGTCGGCGGCGCGGAAGAGGTAGACGGAGAGCGTCGCGTAGACCAGGGGCACGAGGACGGCGAAGGTGATCTCCAGCGGCGAACGGCTCATGTACGACACGTGTGTCCGCACGCCGACGGCGGTCAGGCGCAGGGCCCGGGCGGGCGTCACGCGGCGACCTCACCGTCGGGGTGGCGGCCCGTCCCGGAGCCCGCGCCTCCAGGTGCGGGCCCCCCGGGGGAGGGCTCGTCCGCCTCCTCCACGATCGCGATGTAGGCGTCCTCCAGGGTGGGTTCCCGGGTGACGACCCGTCCGACGCGGACCCCGTCCAGCGCCGCGAGGACCTTGCCGTGCAAGTCGGCGCCGCGCTCCGTCTGCACGATGACGGCCTGTCGGCTGCCCCGGTCCTCGGCCGCCACGCCGTGCACACCGGCCACGGCGCGGATGTGTTCGAGGTGGTCCTCGCCCGCCCCGTACGCCTCGATCTCCAGGATGCCGCGTTCCTGGACACGCGACTTGAGCCGGTCCGGTGTGCCGAGCGCCCTGATCGTGCCGCCCGCGATGACGGCGATCCGGTCGCACAGCTCGTCGGCCTCCGCCATGTAATGCGTGGTCAGGAGCACCGTGGTGCCACCGGCGCGGAGGTCGGCCACGGTGCGGCGGAGGTCGCGCGCCGCCACCGGGTCCACGCCGATGGACGGTTCGTCCAGGAACAGCACATCGGGCCTGTGCAGCAGCCCGCGCGCGATGTGCAGCCGCTGCCGCATCCCCCGGGAGTACCCCTCGACGCGCTCCTTCTCCCGCCCGGCGAGGCCGACCAGGTCGAGCAGTCCGGCGATCCGCCGCTTCTGGTCCCGGGGCTCGACTCCGTACAACTCGGCGAAGTAGCGCAGGTTGTCGAGGGCGGAGAGCCGGTCGTACAGGCCCCGGTCGCCGCCGAAGACGTAACCGATCCGGCGACGCACGGCGACCGGGTCGGACGCCACGTCGTGCCCCAGCACCCGGGCCGTGCCGGAGGTGGGCAGCAGCAGGGTGTTGAGCATTTTGATGGTGGTGGTCTTGCCCGCGCCGTTGGGCCCGAGGAGCCCGAAGAGCTCGCCGCGCGCGACCTCGAAGGTGATCCCCCGCACGGCTTCGGTCTCGGTGCGGCGCGGACGCAGGAAGCCGGTCCGGCTGGTGTAGGTGCGGCGCAGGTTCGTCGCCTCGATCGCAAGCATGGCCCGGACGCTAGGTCCGCCGCTGCCGCCCCGCCATCGATTCGGAACCCCCCGAATCGTCCGTGCCACCTCTTACGAGACCGCGCGCAGCACGTCCTCCCCGGAGAGCAGCGCGAGGAGGGCGCGGCCGGTGTCGGTGAGCTGGTAGTACACGCTGCGGCCTATCCGGTGCCGGGTGACGACATCGGCCTCGGCGAGGACCGACAGATGCTCGGAGACCGTGCTCGGCGCGAGCCCCAGCCGGTCGGCTATCCCGGCCGTGGTGAGCGGTCCGCCGAGCTGGCGCAGGACGGAGGCCCGGCCCCGCCCCAGCAGGAGCCCGAGCCGGTCGCCGCTGTCGGCGCGCTCCGCCGGCCGCTCGCGCAGGGCACCCGCGCCGCGCGCCTGGAAGGACACCGTCAGGACCTCGGGGTCGTCGGTGGAGTAGAGCCGGCAGCCCTCCGCGAAGACCAGGGGCACGAGCAGCAGCCGCCGCTCGCCGGCCCGGTACTCCGCGTCGATGTGCTTCGTCAGCTCCAGGACCGGCGGCTGCCACGTGGCCCGGCTCTCCAGGCCGGTGAAGAGCGCGTCGATGCCTTCGGTGGCGAAGGTCCGCGCCCGGATCAGCACTTCGTCCTCGACCAGGCGGCGCATGACGGGCCAGTGGGCGGCCATCGCGCCCTCCCAGTAGGCCGCGTACGCATCGGCGAGCGCCGCGCACGCCCCTTCGGGGTCGGCGAGATACGGACGTACGTACGGATGGTCCTCCAGCCCCGTGTAGTGCTCGGTGATCCCCGCACGTACGGCCTCGGCCGGAGTGGTCCGGACGGCGTCGAGCTCCGTCTCGACGGCGGTGGCCCCGACCGGTCGCGGGAGCATGAAGTCGGGGAACTGGCGCGGGCCGTCGATCAGCAGCCGGAGCGCATGCGTCCGGTCGTCCTCGCGCAGCACTTCGCGGGCCCGCACCACCCACTCCTCGTACGGGCGGGAGGGGCGGCGGTGCGGCATCGCGAGGTGGAGGCTGCAGAAGGCGTCCCACAAGGGGCTGATCGCGATACGGGTCGCGCCGAGCGACGCCTCGTCCAGCTCGATCCGGATCATCCGGTCACCGCCCGCCCGGGGGCAGCGGCTCCAGGAAGCCCTCCTCGACCAGCAGCCGGATGGCCTGCGGGGTGCGGTCCCGGAGCAGCACCGGGTCCTCGTTCATCAGCTGGGCGATGGCGTCCAAGATGCGTCCGGCGGGCAGGGAGCCGTCGCAGACACCGGCGAACCCGGCCCCGACCGCGTCGACCTTGGTGGCGCGACGCATGCCCCGGTGCTGACGGAGCACCACATGCTCCGGGTCCTCCGCTCCGGGGAGCCCCACCTGCTCCTGCACCACCTCCGCGGCCAGGGTGAAGTGGGCGGCGAGGAGCGCGGCGTCGTCCTGCTCGCGCAGATAGTCCTGGCGGGCGAAGTGCGCCTCGACGGCGGGGCCGAGCGGCTGCTCCACCGCGTGCGGCCACTCCTCGATCACGATGGAGGGGTTCCCGGCGGCGGCCGGGGCGGACTTCCGCAGCGTGATCCAGCCGAAGCCGACCCCCTTCGTCCGCCGCGCCTCGAACTCGTCCAGCCAGGCGTCGTACCGCGCCTCGTACTCCGCCGGGTCCGTGCGGTGGTCGCCGCTGTCGCGGAGCCATAGCTCGGCGTACTGCGTGACGTCCTGCACCTCGCGCTGCACGATCCAGGCGTCGCACCCCTCCGGGACCCAGGTGCGCAGCCGGTCCTGCCACTCCTCGCCCTCGGCGTGCTCCCAGTTGGCCAGGAAGTGCGCGAAACCGCCCTCGTTGAGCCGGTCACCGGTCTGCCGCACCAGGGTCCGGCACAGGTCGTCACCGGCCATTCCGCCGTCGCGGTAGGTGAGCCGGGCACCTGGCGAGATGACGAACGGCGGATTGGAGACGATCAGGTCGAAGGTCTCGGAACCGACCGGCTCGTACAGCGAGCCCTCGCGCAGGTCGGCCGGGGCGGCGCCGGACAGGGCGAGGGTGAGCCGGGTGAACGCGAGGGCACGCGGATTGAGGTCGGTCGCCGTGACCCTGGTGGCGTGCTGCGCGGCGTGCAGCGCCTGGATGCCGGAGCCCGTACCGACGTCGAGGGCGGAGCCGACGGGCTTGCGGACGGTGATCCCGGCCAGGGTGGTGGAGGCCCCGCCGATGCCCAGGACGACGCCCTTCTCGCGCGAACCGATTCCGCCGGCGCCCCCCACCGCGCAACCCAGGTCGGAGACGATGAACCAGTCCTCGCCGTCCGGGCCGCCGTACGGCCGCACATCGACGGCCGCCCGCACCTCGCCGGCCGTCTCGGCCAGCCAGCCGTCCGCCAGGCACTCCTTCAACGGGAGCACGGCCGCCGCCCGCCCGACGGGCACGGGCCGCTGGAGGAGGAAGAGGCGCACCAGAGTGTCGAGCGGCGTGTCACCACGCGTGGCCCGCAACGCCGGAACCGTCTCGCTGCGCGCCAGCGCGGCATAGGCGGACGCGCCGAGCCGGTCGAGGAGCCCGTCGGCCGTGAACGCGGCCGCGAGCAGGGCCTCGCGGAGCCGGTGCGCATGGTCCGCCGCGGGAAGGTCTGCTGCGAAAAGGCTGGTCTTACTCACGTGCTCCATTGTGACGGCTTCCACTGACAACGGCAGCGGCCCGGCCACCGCGCCGGGCACCCCGGGGTGGCCGGGCCGCTCACCCGGTTTCCGTCCGCGTCTCCGCCGGCCGCGACACCGGCCGCCGGTTACGCCTTCTTACTGGCGGACGCGGAGGGAGACGCTTCGTTCGACGGCTCGGTCGAAGGCTTGGCGGAGGGCTCGGAGTCGTCCGACGAGCCGGTCGAGGGAGACGCCGAGGCGGTCGGCTTCTGACAGCCCTTCTGCTTGGCCATCGCGCTACCAACCTCGCCGGACTGGAGCTTCTGCAGCGCTTGGTCACCGCTGGTGCTGATCTTGTTCAGCTCCTCCGCGATGCCCTTGAGGCCGTCGGCGAACTTGCCCTGGTCCTTCGTCTCCAGGTCATCGACCTTCTCCTGGAGCTTCGCGTAGGCGGCGGAGGAGGCGTTGAGCTCCTTCACGGCCTCCTTCTGCGTGGTCTCGCCGTCGTCAACCGGCGGCGGGCCCGCCGAATCGACGGCCGAACCCAGTGCCTTGTACGCCTGCGAGATCTGGTGGAAGGCCGCGGAGTCGGTCTTCTGGACGTCGGCGGGTTTGCTGTTGTCGGACGTCTGCTGCTGGATGGACGCGTTGGCGTTCGCGATCTTCTGCAGCTGGGGCTGAACCTGGTCGCAGACCTTCTTCGCCCAGTCGTTCACCTTGTCGTCGCTGTCATCGCTGCAGCCCGACAGTGCCAGTACGAGTACCGCACCGCCGGACAGCGCGGCGGCAAGCTTCTTGTTCACCGGTTTGGTCCCTTCCAAGGCTCTCGGCCCCGGAACTTACACGCCGAACGCCCTCCATCCGGGTGCCAGGCGTCCGTTAGGCAGGCTTTTGCAGCCATTTGCACCAAGGGAAATGAGGGATTCGCAACTCACCCGGACAGCCCTCACCCAAGGGAACGCACGAACGATTCTTCACCCTGACGGCAGGCCCCCCAGCCGGATATGGCGTCAGGACGGCACAGAAAGAAGGGAACTGATCACACGTCGCCCACAACGTGCGGGCGGCACCGCTCAGGGAAGGACGGCGACCGGCGTCTTCGGCCAGCTCATCCGGATCACTCCGCCGTCCGCACCGGACCGGACCTCCACGTCGTCAACGAGACCGCTGATGACCGCGAGGCCCATCTCGTCCTCGTCGTCGGCCTCGGGTTCGGGCTCGTCCAGCCCACCGGAGGTCGCGCCGCGCCGCCCGGAGACACCACCGGGAACGGAGCCGTCGGCGCCGGGGCCCGGCACCTCGTCCCCGACCTCAATGGCGAACGTCTTCTCCTCCTCGATCAGGCGGACCAAGACGGGAGCCGTGATGCCGTGGTTACGGTGCAGACCGACGGCACGGCTGCACGCCTCGCCCACCGCGAGGCGGACCTCGTCGAGCACGGCCTCATCGACTCCGGCCCTGCGCGCCACGGCCGCCGCCACGAGACGGGCGGTCCTGACGTGTTCGGGCTGGGCGCTGAAGCGGAGTTCAACGGTGGCCATGCGATCCCCCTCGAACGTACGTATGTGCATGCCAGGGACAGGCCGCGCGGCCCGAAGCCCCGGCTCCAACTGCGGGCCTTGACTCCGGCACCGGAGCGGGCTCTCCCGGACGGGTCGGACGGCTGACAAATAAATTGCCCACGGGCCGCCGACCGGGTGATCCCGGCTGCCGGGGCACGCCCCACCGGCCACGGCGGGACAGAGACTGCCGCCCCCGGCAGGCTCCCTTGGGAGCCGCCGCGGGCCGCCCGCCACCGGACCGGCACGAACCGGTCCGGCGTCGGACCGGTTGTCAGTCGGTGGCCGCGACGGCCTCGTCAACCGTGGTGTGGATCGGGAACACCTTGGTCAGACCGGTGATCCGGAAAATCTTGAGAATGCGCTCCTGGTTGCACACCAGACGCAGCGAGCCCTCATGGGCCCGCACCCGCTTCAGGCCGCCCACGAGCACGCCGAGGCCGGTGGAGTCGAGGAAGTCGACGCCTTCCATGTCGACAACCAAGTGGTAGCTGCCGTCATTCACCAACTCGACCAACTGCTCGCGCAGCTTGGGCGCGGTATACACATCAATCTCGCCACCGACCTCGACGACCGTACGGTCGCCACCAGGGCCGGACACATTGCGAGTCGACAAGGACAGGTCCACGGATCCTCCAGCACCTTGCTATCGAGCGGTCGCCCCTCGGTCTCCCCGACGGAGCCGGGGGACGGATCGCCAGCCGCGATGGCATTCAATCACTTACCGGCAGCCATGCACGACGCCTTAGGACCATTGTCCGCCTCGCCAGTGACACACTCGGTGCCGATGGCCAAGAATCAACGCCCCAGTCGACCCCCGGGGAGCGGGGGCTCCCGCCCCTCTCCCGACATGGTCCTCGACCGGCTCGCCGCAGGGGCGGGCCGGTCCGCGCGCATCACTCATACGGAGCACTTGCCCCCGCGTGCGGGAACCCATGCAGTCTGGCCCGACCGCATCCGTCCGGAAGTGATCGCCGCCATCCAGAAGGCCGGCATCGACCACCCCTGGGCCCACCAGGCGGCCGCCGCCGAGCACGCGCTGGACGGCACGTCCGTCGTGATCGCCACCGGAACGGCGTCCGGCAAGTCCCTGGCCTACCTCGCCCCGGTCCTCAGCGCCCTCCTGGACGGCTCCGAAGCCCCGAACGGTCGCGGCGCCACCGCTCTCTACCTCTCCCCCACCAAGGCCCTGGCGGCCGACCAGCGACGATCGGTCAAAGCACTCGCGGCCCCCTTGGGCAACGGCATCCGGCCCGCCGTCTTCGACGGCGACACGCCGGTCGAGGAGCGCGAGTGGGTGCGCCAGTACGCCAACTACGTCCTCACCAACCCCGACATGCTGCACCGGGGCATCCTCCCCTCACATCCCCGCTGGTCCTCCTTTCTGCGCTCCCTGCGCTACGTGGTCATCGACGAGTGCCACACCTACCGGGGCGTCTTCGGCTCCCACGTCGCCCAGGTGGTGCGCCGGCTCCGCCGCCTCTGCGCCCGCTACGGCTCCGATCCCGTCTTCCTCCTCGCGTCCGCCACCTCCGCCGAGCCGGCCCTCGCGGCCGGCCGCCTCACCGGCCTCCCCGTCACGGAGGTGGCCGACGACGCCTCCCCGCGCGGCGAACTGGTCTTCGCCCTGTGGGAACCCCCGCTGACCGAGCTGCACGGCGAGAAGGGTGCCCCCGTACGCCGTACCGCCACGGCCGAGACCGCCGATCTGCTCACCGACCTCACCCTCCAGGGCGTGCGCTCGGTCGCCTTCGTACGCTCCCGGCGCGGCGCCGAGCTGATCTCCGTCATCGCCAAGGAACGCCTCGCCGAGGTCGACCGCACCCTGCCGTCCCGGGTCGCCGCCTACCGCGGGGGGTACCTGCCCGAGGAACGCCGCGCCCTCGAACGCGCCCTCCACTCCGGCAGCCTCCTGGGCCTCGCCGCCACCACCGCCCTGGAACTGGGCATCGACGTGTCCGGGCTGGACGCCGTCGTCATATCCGGCTACCCGGGGACTCGGGCATCCCTCTGGCAGCAGGCGGGCCGGGCCGGCCGGGCCGGCCAGGGAGCTCTCGCCATCCTGGTGGCCCGCGACGATCCGCTGGACACCTTCCTCGTCCACCACCCCGAGGCCCTGTTCGAGCAGCCCGTGGAGTCGACCGTCCTGGACCCGGACAACCCGTACGTCCTCGCCCCCCACCTCTGCGCCGCGGCCGCGGAGCTGCCGCTCACCGAGAATGATCTCCAGCTCTTCGGTCCGGCCGCGCCCGGGCTCCTCCCGCAGCTGGAGACCGCGAGGCTGCTCCGCAAACGGCCGTCCGGCTGGCACTGGACCCGCCGTGAGCGCGCCGCCGACCTCACCGACATCCGGGGCGAGGGCGGCCGCCCCGTCCAGATCGTCGAGGAGGGCACCGGCCGGCTGCTGGGCACCGTGGACGAATCCGCCGCCCACAGCGCCGTCCACGAGGGCGCCGTCCACCTCCACCAGGGCCGCTCCTACCTGGTCCGGAAGCTGGACCTGGAGGACTCCGTGGCCCTGGTCGAACAGGCCGACCCGCCGTACTCGACCACCGCCCGCGACACCACCTCCATCGCCGTCCTGGACACCGACACCGAGATCCCCTGGGGGGACGGCCGCCTCTGCTACGGGTCCGTCGAGGTCACCAACCAGGTCGTCTCCTTCCTCCGCCGCAAGCTGATCACCGGCGAGGTGCTCGGCGAGACCAAGCTGGACCTGCCGCCCCGCACCCTGCGCACCCGGGCCGTGTGGTGGACGGTGACCGAGGACCAGCTCGACGCGGCTCGGATCAACCCCGAGATCCTCGGCGGCGCGCTCCACGCCGCCGAGCACGCCTCGATCGGCATGCTGCCGCTCTTCGCCACCTGCGACCGCTGGGACATCGGCGGGGTGTCCGTCCCGCTGCACCCCGACACCCTGCTGCCGACGGTCTTCGTGTACGACGGCCACCCGGGCGGCGCCGGATTCGCCGAGCGCGCCTTCCACACCGCCCGCGAGTGGCTGTCGGCCACGCGCCTGGCCATCGCGTCCTGCGAGTGCGACGCGGGCTGCCCGTCCTGCATCCAGTCCCCCAAGTGCGGCAACGGCAACGACCCCTTGCACAAACGAGGCGCCGTCCGGCTCCTCACGGAACTCCTCCGCCCCGAGCCGGGCGAGACGGCCGACGGGGCGGCCGAGGACGACGGCCCGGGCGCTCGGGCGGAGGGCCTCGGCGCTACGGCAGAGGGCCGGGGCGCTACGCCGGAGGGCCGGGGCGCTACGCCGGAGGGCCGGGGCGCTACGCCGGAGGGCCGGGGCGCTACGCCGGGAGACCTGGAGGAGCCTGGAAGCTACGGCGAGGGGCCTGGACGCCACGCCGGGGGGCTCGGGCCGCTCGGCTGAATCCGGTCCGGGGCGCCCGGCTGCTCCCGGCCCGCCCGGAGCGACGGCACGCCCGCCGGAGGAACTCCCTCCGCCGGCCCCGCCCGGGACCTGACCTCCGGCGTATACGGCCCGAACCGCACCCGGGCCGTCACATCGGCGACCTCCCCCAGGACCGCGCACCGCACCACCTCCGCCCCCTGCGCCCTGGCCACCTCCTCGGCCGACGCACAGGCCGGCTCCACGCCTTCCAGCGCCCGGTCCGCCGCCGCCAGCGCCGCCAGATCGGCCGCACCCCCGGCCCGGTGCCGAGCGGCCACCACCTGTCCGAGCGCCAGAACCACCGCGAACACGGTGCACAGCGTCGCCGTCGTCACTGCCGCCCAGACGGTCGCCAGCCCCTGATCCCCCACCGGCGCCCGAGGCCGCCCCCACCACCGGACCGGGGATCCGCTCCATCGACGCCGGTCCAACCCCCTCACCGGTCGCCCCCTTCCACTGCCAGGTTCGGCACAGCCGCGGCAGACACCGGCGCATCCTCTGCCGCAGCCGCCGCCTCCGCCCTCAGCGTCATGGCGAGGCGCCCGGGCCCCGGCGTCGGGGCGGTCACCGTCACCCGCCACAGCGCCCCGGCCCGCTTCACCTCGATCGAAGCCCCGCCGGGCGCCGCGGAAAGGGCGGCCTCCCGCACCTGGGGCACCGGCTCCGAACGGGCTGCGGCACGGGCTCCGGCCCGGGCCGCGTCCACACACCGAATCTGGGCCGACGCAGCCATCAGCGCCCAGAGCAGGGCCAGGGCGAACACCGCCAGCACCGGGATCACCATGGCGGCTTCCGCCGTCACCGCTCCTCGGTCACCGAACCTGCCGCCCGGCACAGGGCCCCCGCGCCTCAGCCGACCTCCGGGCCCGACCCCCGCCACCCTCGCGCCGGCCTCAGAACTTCGCATCGAGCGCGCCCTTCAGCAGCGACTGCAACTGGGACATCACCGCCGCGCTGGTGACGACCTTGTAGAGCACAGCGGCAAACGCACAGGCCGCGATCGTGCCCACCGCGTACTCGGACGTCGTCATTCCGCTGTCTCCCCGGGACCGTACGAGACGGACCACGGACCGCGTCCAGTTCTTGATCTTGAACATCACTTCGAACCCCCGAAACATCGGTTACGTACCACACGACTGAGCTGGTCTCACGTCTTCGCCTTCCGGGGCTACGCCGGCTGAAGCAGGCCCCCGGCCAGCCCGATGACCACGGGCGCCACCCCCACCGCCAGGAACGCGGGGAGGAAGCAGAGCCCCACAGGCGCGGAGACCATCACGGCGGCCCTCTGCGCCCGCGCCACGGCCGCCCTCGCCCGCTCGGCCCGCAGCGCCTCGGCGATCCGGGCCACCGGCTCCGCCGCCGGGGCACCGGTCGAACCGGCCCGGTCCAGGCAGCCGGCCAGGGCGGCGGCACCCGGTATCTCTCCGAACCTCCCCCAGACGACAGCCGGGTCGCCCCCGAGCCGGATCTCCGCCACTGTCCGGGCGAGCTGATCGCCCACCGGACCCCCCAGGGACTCCCCCACCGCCTCGGCCGCCTCCACCGGACCGGCACCGGCGGAGAGGCAGGCCGCCAGCAGGTCCGCCGCCATGGGCAGTTGTCGCGCGGCCTCCGCCGTGCGGGCCTTTGTCTCGGCGGCGAGTCGCGAGACGTGTCCGAGCCTCTTTCCCTGCCACCGCCGGGCGCCGTAGGCCGAGGCCAGGCCGACCGCCCAGCCCACCGGGCCACCCACGAGGAACCATCCGGCCAGCACGACCGCCGACAGCACCACCCACTGTTTGACCGGCCCGACGGAGACCGTCCGGCCCACCCGGGGCCCGGACGCCGCCCGAAGGGGTCCCCTCCAGCCCCTGGGGCGCGGCTGCCCCACCGACAGCAGGTGCTCGCCCCGGCCCCGCACCCGCCGGCCGGTCTGTCGCCGTGCCAGAGGAAGGACCACTCGCGCGTACAGGCACAGCGCCACCCCGACGGCTTCCGCCGCCTGGACGACCCCGCCGGCCGATGCGCTCATCCCGCTTCCCCCGCTCGGACGATCCGGGCAGCCCAGAAGAGACCACACACCTCCAGCAGGCCACCGGTCACCAGGCAGGCGAGACCTGCGGTGCTGTGCAACAACACCCTCAGCGGGTCCGCACCCAGCGCAGCACCGAGCCCCAGTCCGAGCACAGGGAGCAGGGCGAGCACCGCGACCGTCGACCACGCCCCCGCGAGCTGCGCTCGCAGCTCGTCCCGCTGACGACGTTCGGCGCGCAGCGCGCTTTCCAGCCGGCCCAGGCCCGCAGCGAGCCCGGCCCCGCTGCCCACCGCCACCCGCCAGCAGGCGGCAACTCCGGCCAGCCCGTCCAGCCCCGGTTCACCCGCCGCCTGGACGAGTGCTCGCGGCACATCGCCCCCGAAACACGCGGCGGCCGACACCCTGAATCCGGCTTCGCCCATGACGTCCGTGCCGCGCACCGCGACGAGCAGCGCCTCCCCCGGCTCGCGACCGGCCCTCAGCTCGCCGACCAACGCGCCGCACAGGTCCACCACTCCGTTCGCCCGGGCCTCCTGTTCCTTGCGCGACCGCCGTTGCAGCAACCATCTCCGTGCCAGAGGAACGGCAGCTGCCCCCGCGAACAACGGCAGTACGGACTGCCCGAGCACCGCCGGCACCGAAGCCACTGGGAGACACAGCCACTCCCACCGCCCTCTCAGCCGCTCCTCGATCCGGCTGCGGGCCCTCCACCACCTCTCCCCGCCCGGTGACCGCTCGCCTCCGTCGGTCAGCAGCGCTCGCGCCCTGCGCAGCGGCCGGTTACGTCCCATCACCACCAACCACGCGGCCATCGCCGCACACAGCGTGGCGGCGTGCACCACGTCCGGCACCCCGACGTGCGCCGTCTCCCCGGTCACAGCGCACCTCCGACGAGTTCACGCAGCCGCTCCCAGCCCCGCTCCCGCTCAAAGCCCGTGGCGCCCCACCGCAGCGCCGGAACGGTCACCACCAGCCCGGCCGCATCCCTCTCCAGCACATGGATGTCCGCGATCCGTCTGCGCCCCGCCCGGTCCCGTACGAGGTGGACCACAACCGACAGAGCCGCCGCCAGTTGGCTGTGCAGCGCCAGCCGGTCCAGCCCCGCCGCGGTTCCCAGCGCTTCCAAACGTGCCGGAACGTGCCCGGCGGCATTGGCGTGGACAGTCCCTGAGCCCCCCTCATGACCCGTGTTCAGTGCGGCCAGGAGTTCGGTGACCTCGCTTCCTCGTACCTCACCGACCACCAGCCGGTCGGGACGCATACGCAGGGCTTGTCGCACCAGGTCCCGAAGGGTCACCCGTCCCGCACCCTCCTGATTCGCGGGACGCGACTCCAGCCGTACGACGTGCGGGTGGTCCGGTCGCAGCTCTGCCGAGTCCTCGGCGAGCACGATCCGCTCGCGCTCCCCCACCGCGCCCAACAGGCTCGACAGCAGAGTCGTCTTCCCCGCCCCCGTCCCGCCGCTGATCAGGTAGGAGACCCGCGCCTCCACCAGGGCCCTCAGCACCCGGTCGCCTCCGGGCGGCACGGTCCCGGCCTCGACCAGCTCCGCCAGTGAGAAGGCCCGAGGCCTGACCACCCGCAGCGACAGGCACGTCGAACCGACCGATACCGGGGGCAGCACGGCATGCATACGAGTGCCGTCCGGCAGCCTCGCGTCCACCCAGGGCCTGGCGTCGTCGAGCCGGCGTCCCGCCACGGCCGCGAGCCGCTGGGCCAGCCTGCGGACCGCGGCCGCGTCTGCGAAGGACACCTCGGTGAGTTCGAGTCCACCGCCCCGGTCCACCCAGACCCGGTCGGGCGCGGAGACCAGAACATCCGTGACATCGGGTCGGTGAGGAGCGGCTCCAGCACCCCGGTCCCGATCAGCTCCCCTCGCAGTTCGTCCGCACGGCCGAGCACTTCGGCCGTGCCGAGCAGACGTCCTTGCGCCCGCAGAGCGGCGGCGACCCCGGCCGGGGTCGGAGCAGTGCCGCTGGAGGCGAGGCGTTGCCTGACCGCGTCGAGCAGTGCCTCGGTCATGGAGTGCCCCCGGCGACCGGGTGGCCGGCGCTCTCCGCCGCAAGCGCCTGTCCCCAGAAGGCGGCGCAGAATCTGGCCAGCGGGCCACGCGCGTTGCCGCCGGGCGGCTCGCCGATGTCCTGCTCGGCCGGCAGACCTCTTTCCAGTGGGACTTCGCCGGCCAGCGGCAGACGCATGGCTCGAGCCACCCACTGCGCGTCGAGCCCTGGCGCGTACGGGCCCCGCGCCACCACCCGCAGATCGTCAAGCACCATCCCGGCCATCGACGCCACCCGCTTCGCCGCCGCGACCGCGCGCAGCTCTCCGGGAACGACCACGAGCCCGAGGTCCAGCTGGGCAAGGGCCTCCGCCACCGCTTCGTCCACCCGGCGCGGCAGGTCGACCACCACCACCCCGCCAAGCCTGCGCGCGGCGGCCAGCACCGCCCGCATGGCGGGTGGTGGGATCACCACCCAGTCGTCCCGGCCCCAGCTGAGCACCCGAAGCCCATGCAGCGCGGGCAGCGACTCCTGCAGTGCGCCCCCACCGACCCGCCCTTTGGAATGGGCGAAATCCGGCCATCGCATGCCCTCCGCCCGCTCGCCGCCGAGCAACACGTCGATGCCTCCGCCCAACGGGTCCCCGTCGATGAGCATGGTTCGCTGCCCCGCTCTTGCCGCGGTCACCGCTAGGGCGCAGGCCAGTGTGGACGCACCCGCGCCGCCCCGGCCCCCGATCACCCCGACCGTGACCGCGGGCCGGCCGACGCCTTCCGACGCATTGGCGATCTGGTCGACAAGCCAGGTCTCGGAGTCAGGCAGCCGGATCACGTACTCGGCGCCGATTTCGACGGCTCGACGCCATACGTCCGGCTCGTCCCGGCCCCGTCCCACGACCATGACGCCCCGCCTGCGCGCCGCTCCGCGGCACCGTGCGGCCGCGTCGTCGCCGACGAGAACCATGGGGGCCTGCTCCCACCCCTCTCGATGGTCCGGCAGCGTGTGATGCACCTCCGGTTCCGCACCGGCGGCGGCACACAGCCTCAGCAGGTCGTCCAGCAGGTCCACGTCCTCGGTCACGATCAGCGGTCCACCCCGCCGCGTGGTGACAGCCGCCCCTCGGTCCTGCGCACTGGATTCAGCCACGCTCTCCCCCTCCATCACTCACCTTCGCCGCAGTTCGCGGCGCTCTCGGAGCCCGTCCGAGAACGGCGATTCCGGTACCCGCGGAGTTCACGGGTGGAATCACGGTGCAGCGCTTCCGGAAATGATGTGGATCTTGCTCAAAAACCGTGGACAACTCAGTGGTTGTGAATAACTTCGTAGCTCATACCGGTGACTTCCCGGTGCGACACTTCTGCTACCCAACGTCACAGTGCACGCTGAAGCGAGTCGGGCGCGGACATGGCCCGACAAGGAGCGGAAAGGGGAGAGATGGTCGATTTCGCGCGCCAAACCGCGTCCGGACATGCGACGACCCCCGCCGGGGGGGAGAGCGGGGGTCGTCCCCACGGCCGACTCGGGGGGGGAGGAGCCGGACCGGGGTAGCACGGTCGCGAACGATCCGTGACTTCCATGGTGTACCCGAGGCGCTTCTCAGGCAAACCCACGCGCCGGGGTTTACGCCGAATGGCGGGCCCCTATGCTCTGCCGTGTGGAAAACCGCTTCTTGCCGCGTACAGCCGCCTTCTTCGACCTGGACAAGACGGTCATTGCGAAGTCCTCGACACTGACCTTCAGCAAGTCCTTCTACCACGGCGGGCTGATCAACCGCCGCGCGGTGCTGCGTACCGCGTACACACAGTTCGTGTTCCTTGCCGGGGGTGCGGATCACGACCAGATGGAGCGGATGCGCGAATATCTTTCGGCGCTCTGCAAGGGCTGGAACGTACAGCAGGTCAAGGAACTCGTGGCCGAGACACTGCACGAACTGATCGACCCGATCATCTACGACGAGGCGGCGACCCTCATCGAGGAGCACCACACCGCCGGCCGCGACGTCGTGATCGTCTCGACCTCGGGCGCCGAGGTGGTCGAACCGATCGGCGAGCTGCTCGGCGCCGACCGCGTCGTCGCCACCCGCATGGTCGTCGGTGACGACGGCTGCTACACAGGCGAGGTGGAGTACTACGCGTACGGCCCCACGAAGGCCGAAGCCATCAAGGCGCTCGCGGAATCCGAGGGATACGACCTGGCCCGGTGCTACGCGTACAGCGACTCGGCGACCGATGTTCCGATGCTGGAATCCGTCGGCCACCCTCACGCGGTCAACCCGGACCGCGCGCTGCGGCGGGAGGCAACGCTCCGGGAGTGGCCGATTCTCGCCTTCGACCGGCCTGTCCGCCTCAAGCAGCGCCTCTCGGCGTTTTCCCTGCCGCCGCGTCCGGCGCTCATGGCCGCAGCAGCCGTGAGTGCGGCCGCGCTCACGGCGGGAGCCGTCTGGTACGCCGCCCGCCGACGAGCCGGCACGGCTTCCGCTTGATCCGGCCGATTGCACCAACTCGTCCGTAATTGAACCCAAAAGTAAAGAAGTGTGGCCAGCACTACCGCTCCACCGGCCGCTGGAGTACAAAGGACTCAACGGCCCGCGAGACCAAGGACATCCGCGAGGATGACCTGATTACGCAGCAAAGGCCCCACGGACCGCGCATGAAAACCCGGCACCCACGCGACGTCGACCCGTCGATTACGGGCCAGCCACACCAGGAGCGGGCAAAGACTCCGGCCTGATGGGCACATCTCGAGGACGCTTGGTAACTGGGCGGACGTGCCAGCGGCGGTACCGGGACCGGTACCGCCGCAACCATGCCCGGCCCAGTACGTCAGCGGCCGACAGCGCTGATGGCGCGGTGGCGATCCGCGTTACGCGGCGCCTCGCTGCAGCGCCTCGCACACCGCCGTCGATTCCCTGACGCCGAGTTCCGCCGAGCGTCCGCAATGCCTGATCCAGGCCGCCATGCCCTCCGCCGTGCCGGACAGGTAGCCGTCGAAGGCGGCTGCGTAGGCCGCCCGCCCCTGCTCGGCGTGCCCGACTTCGGCCGGGCAGATCGACTTGGGGTCGAGCCCGCTTCCGATCAGCACGATCCGCTCCGCCGTCCGCGCGACCAGGCCGTTGTGCGAACCGAAGGGGCGCAGTGCCAGCAACTCACCGTGGACGACGGCGGCGGTCACCAGAGCGGGGGCCTCACTCCCCGAAAGGATGATCCCGCTGAGGCCGTCCAGTCGGCCCGCGACCTCGTCCGCACCCGGCAGCGGGGCTTCGATCAGGGGCTCGTCCACCGATTCACCCGCGAGCCGGGGCCGCCCGACCGCGTCCTCCGGGGCGGCACTGCCGGCTGCCACCAGGTGAAGTCGAGCCAGCACTCGCAACGGTGACTGCCGCCAGATGGAGAGAAGCTGCCCCGCCTCCGCCGTCAGCCGAAGCGCGGCTCCCACGACACGCGCCTCGTCGTCACCGCTGAAGTCGGTGCGCCGGCGCACCTCTTCGAGGTTCCAGTCGGCACCGGAAAGAGCGGCCGATCCGCGCGCGCCCCGCAGAGCGGCCTCCGCGGTGACTTCGTTGCTGCGGCGACGCATCACGCGGTGGCCGTAGACGCGGTCCACCGCCTTGCGTACGGAGTCCACCGCGTCGGTCACACCCGGCAGGGCGCCCAGAGCGACAAGCGGGTCCGAGGAAGTCGTACTCATAAGTAGCGAGGCTACGCGCCTCCGAGCCGCCTACCGGCCGGGAGTGGCCTTCTTCACGAAACCAGACCACTCATAGCGATCGATCGACTACCCTAGGTGAACATGAAGATCGCTTTCGTAGGGAAGGGCGGCAGCGGAAAGACCACGCTGTCCTCGCTCTTCATCCGCCACCTCGCAGCCAATGAAGCCCATGTCGTCGCGGTGGACGCCGACATCAACCAACACCTCGGAGCCGCGCTCGGCCTCGATGAGGACGAATCCGCAGCACTGCCTGCCATGGGTGCCCAGCTGCCTCTGATCAAGGAGTACCTGCGCGGCAGCAATCCGCGCATCGCCTCTGCCGAGACGATGATCAAGACGACGCCACCGGGCGAGGGCTCCCGCCTCCTGCGCGTGCGCGAGGACAATCCGATCTTCGACGCCTGTGCCCGTACGGTTCGGCTCGACGACGGAGACATCCGGCTGATGGCCACCGGCCCGTTCACCGAATCGGACCTGGGCGTGGCGTGCTACCACTCGAAGGTCGGCGCGGTCGAACTCTGCCTCAACCACCTCGTGGACGGCCCCGACGAGTATGTGGTGGTCGACATGACCGCCGGTTCGGACTCCTTCGCCTCGGGAATGTTCACCCGCTTCGACATGACGTTCCTCATCGCCGAACCGACCCGCAAGGGCGTCTCCGTCTACCGTCAGTACAAGGAGTACGCGCGGGACTTCGGCGTGGATCTCAAGGTCGTCGGGAACAAGGTGCAGGGCGAGGACGACCTGGACTTCCTGCGCTCCGAGGTGGGCGACGACTTGCTGGTGACCGTCGGCCATTCCGACTGGGTGCGAGCCATGGAGAAGGGCCGCCCAGCACGCTTCGAGCTGCTTGAGGCAGACAACCGGATGGCCCTGCAAGCCTTGCAGAACGCGGCGGAGGACTCGTACGAACGACGGGACTGGGGCCGCTACACGCGCCAGATGGTGCATTTCCACCTGCGGAATGCGGAGAGCTGGGGGAACGAGAAGACCGGCGCCGACCTCGCCGCGCAGGTCGACCCCGGCTTCGTACTGGACGAGCGCTTCATCCGTGCCGAAGCCACCCAGCCCGTGTGAACGACTGAGATCCCGGGCGGGCCGGCAAGGCGCCGCCGCGGCCCCGATGGACGCACCGGACGGCGCCGGGCGCGTCTCCCGCCCGGCGCTTTCAACCACCGGATCTAACGACCGGCCGGGTTGCGCGCAGCCGCGGCCGGCGCCTTCGTGGTCGGCTGCTCCCGGCCCACGCCCGCCTTGAGGAACGCGGGCCAGCCGGCCTTGGGCGCCTGGCCGACCTTCAGCGTCCGGAGCTTCGCCAGGGTCGCGGGATCCTGGACATCGAGCCAGTCCGCCAACTGCCGGAACGAGACACAGCGCACGTCCTTCTTGGTGCAGACCGCAGCGATCGTCTGCTCGATGGCACGCATGTACGTGCCACCGTTCCAGGACTCGAAGTGGTTGCCGATGATCAGTGGCGCGCGATTGCCGTCGTACGCGCGATCGAACGCCTGGAGCAGGCCGTCACGCATCTGGTTTCCCCAGTACTCGTGCTTGTCGGGGTCGCCCTGCGTCGTTCCGGACTGGTTGAACATGAAGTTGTAATCCATCGACAGCGTCTCGAAGTCGCGCCCCGGGACCGGTACCAGTTGCATGGAGAGGTCCCAGACACCGTCCTTCTTCTGCGGCCACACCTGATCGTTGACACCGCTGGAGTCGTAGCGGAACCCCATGGTGCGTGCCGCCGCCACCATGTTCTTCTGCCCCTCCAAGCAGGGGGTGCGGCCGCCGACGAGCTCCTTGTCGTAGTCGAAGGGCAGCGCCTTCTCGTCCTTGAGGACCGGGTCGTTAGTCTTCCAGCCCTTCACGAATGATTTGGCCTGGCTGATCTCGCTCTTCCACTCCTCGACGGACCAGGTGCCGACGCCTCCGTCCTTGCCGCAGAAGTGTCCGTTGAAGTGGGTGCCGATCTCGTTGCCGTCCTGCCAGGCCCCACGGAGCTGGGTCAGGGTGTCGTGGATGCCCTTGGTGTCGTTGAACCCGATGTCGGAAGCGCCGGCGTTGTGCTTGGGCGGGTCGTACTGGGTCCGCTTCCCCTCCGGCAGCAGATATACGCCGCTGAGGAAGTACGTCATCGCGGCGTTGTACTTCTTGCCCACCTCGCGGAAGTGCGAGAAGAGGCGCTGGCTGTCCTCGCCCGCTCCGTCCCACGAGAACACCACGAACTGCGGGGGCTTCTGGCCCGCCGTCAGGCGGGCCGCAGTCGGCTGCTTGGGCTGAACACCCGTGAAGGCGGTGGAGCCATCGCCGATGGCCCGGAACACACGCTTGGGCACGGCTTCAGCGCCCTTCTTCTTCTCTCCTGCGGCGCCGTTCACGGCCCCGAGTCCGGAGCCCTCCGCTCCGGAGCCGCCCCCCGAGCACCCGGCCACCCCCACGACCAGCACGACAGCCACGACCGCCAGACCGATCCTTTTCGTGGCGCCCCTCGTCTTCTTCGTGGCGGCCATCATCCGCCCACCTCTTTCTCGCAGGTAGTTTGCGCCGGGTGCCCACACGGCGCGGCCAAAGTCGCACGCACTGTCCAAGCACCAGCACGACAGGCCGAATGAAAAGCTGACTATTCACCGGAATGGGTGGCTGGATGGCCCATTTGCCCTTAATCCTGGACACGGCTCTTTACTCTCCATTACGGTCTGTTTACCGAGAGTTGAGATATCCCGCCGCTGCATGCCGTGACCCACGGCCGCGTCATCGAGTTCCACGACCGCGCTGCCCAGGAGGAGACGGGAAATATGTCTGCCTGCGTACCCACTCGTCACGAACACTCGTCCCGCAGTTCGCGCCCCTCCCGGTCCTCGGGAGTCAAGCGACCACACAGCCCGCCCCCGCCGCCGCGCGGCGGACGGTTCCGCATCTCGGGCGCCGACGTGTCCGCGTCCATCACTGTCTTTCTGCTCGCCATCCCCATGTCGCTCGGTCTCGCTGTCGCCATGGGAGCCCCTCTGGAGGCGGGCCTCATCTCCGCCGCAGTCGGCGGCATCGTCGCCGGACTCCTCGGCGGCACTCCCCTGCAGGTCTCCGGCCCGTCCGCCGGACTGACCGTGGTCACCGCCGAGACGATCCAGGTCTACGGCTGGCGCACCACCTGCGCCATCACGATCGGGGCGGGCCTGCTTCAGCTCGCGCTCGGCTCGCTGCGGGCGGCCCGTAGCGCACTCGCCGTCAGCCCCGCCATCGTCCACGGCACGCTCGCAGGTATCGGCGTGGCCATCGCGCTCGCTCAACTGCACATCGTGCTGGGCGGTTCACCGCAGAGTTCGGCGATCTCCAATGTGCTGCATCTTCCCGACCAACTGGCACGTGTCAGTCCCGCCGCCCCGTTGATCGGCGCGCTCACCGTAGCCGTCCTCGTTCTGTGGCCGCTGCTGCCCGGACGGACCGGGCGGTTCCTGCGCCGCGTCCCGGCGGCCCTGGCATCCGTGGGTCTGGCCACGGCAGTGGCCGCGTGGGCGGCACCGTCGATCGCCCGAGTCGATCTGCCCTCCTGGCGCTCGCATGCCCTGCCCGAAATGCCGCACGGACCGGTGCTCGGCCTGGCTACAGCCGTGTTCACGATGATGCTGGTGGCCAGCCTGGAGTCGCTGCTCGCCGCTGTTGCCGTGGACAAGCTGGCCGCCGACCGGAGCCGCACGCACTCGGCACATTCTCCCGCGAGGCCCGGAGAGGTGCCGGGCGGCGAGACGGACGAGGCGCGCAAGAACGGCGACCGCCCGGTCGCGGCCAGGACACCCGCCGGCGCGGACGACGTCGAGCGGCCCGCTCCGCCCTTGCTCAAACGCTCCGACCTCGACCGGGAGCTACGCGCTCAAGGCGTAGCCAACGCCGTATCGGGCCTGTTGGGGGGACTCGCGGTCTCCGGAGGAGCCGTGCGGAGTTCGGCGAACGTGAGGGCCGGGGCGACCGGCCGCGCGTCCACCGTGCTGCACGGCGTATGGATTCTGGTCGCATCCGGCCTGCTCGTCAGCCTGCTGGAGCGCATCCCGCTGGCCGCTCTGGGGGCGCTGGTGATGATGGTCGGCCTCAAGATGGTGAGCCTGGCACATATCCGCAACGTCCATAAGCACCGGGAGTTCCTGGTGTACGGCGCGACCATCGCCGGGGTGCTGGTCGTCGGCGTACTCAAGGGCGTGGTCATCGGCATTGCCGTAGCAGTGGCCGTGGCGCTGCACCGGCTGGGTCGGACCCGGATCTCGGTGTCCGAACAGAACGGGCAACATCTCGTAGTCGTACGGGGTCAGTTGACCTTTCTGGCGGTCCCCCGTCTCAGCCGGGTCCTGGGGCGGCTCCCCCATGACGCCGATGTGGTCGTGGAGCTGGACGGCTCATTCATGGATCACGCCGCCTACGAGACGATCCAGGACTGGAGCAACGCCCATACGGCCCACGGCGGCCAAGTGGCGTTCGCCGGGAGGTCGGGAGGCAGGATCGCGGAGCCCGCCGCGGCAGCGCATTCCTGCTGCCGGCCATGGACCCCCTGGCGCAACCACCACTGCCACGACCAACCCGAGCATGCCCCTCCCGCAGAAGCCGGCAGCAGCGCGGACGCCATCGCGACCGAGACCCCGCAGCACACGGCGGCCACTCCGAACGCGGCCCACCCGCCGAACGCCGCACGCACAGTCGGCACAGCAGGAGCCACCACCGGGATCACCACCACCATCAGCCCGGCCACGGGCAGGGGCAGCCCCACCGCCGCCTGCGCCCCGCCTCACACCAGCAGCGACACCGGCACCGCCCCCGCCACGCCGCCCGAGCCCGCCCCACCGCTCCAGCAGCCCCCATCCCCCTCGCGGACCCAGCCCACCGCGTCCGCCACTCCCACCGCCCCCTCCTCCCAGGCATCCCCCGCCCCGCGCGCGGAACGCCGCGCTCACGCCGCCTCCGCCCAGCAGCGCGCCTCCACCGGGCGTCCCTCGCCCGCAGGCCGCGATCACCGGTTGGTCAGAGGTCTCAGCTCGTTCCAACGGGATACGGCGCCCCTGGTCCGGGGGGAGCTGGCGCGACTCGCCAGGGAGGGTCAACGCCCTTCGCAGCTCTTCATCACCTGCGCGGACTCCCGCCTGGTGACGAGCATGATCACGGCCAGCGGCCCGGGCGACCTGTTCACCGTGCGGAACATCGGCAACCTGGTGCCGCCCCCCGACGCGGAGGCGGGCGACCACTCGGTGGGAGCCGCGATCGAGTACGCGGTGGACGTGCTCGGCGTGGAGTCCATCACCGTCTGCGGCCACTCGGACTGCGGCGCGATGAACGCGCTGCTGGGAGCCGCTCCGGAAGCCCCGGACACGTCGCTGAGGCGCTGGCTCCGACACGGGCTCCCCAGCCTGGCACGGGTGACCTCGGCCGGTGAGGACCCGGTCCGGCTCTCCGGGCGGCTGCCCGCCGACGCGGTGGAACAGCTCTGTCTGACCAATGTGGTCCAGCAGCTCGACCATCTGCGGGCCCACCCATCGGTGGCGCGCCGGATCACCGACGGCACCCTTCAGCTCCACGGGATGTACTTCCACGTCGCCGAGGCCCAGTCGTACCTGTTGGACGAGGGCGCGAGCGGGGGGAGCGGCGCGGCCGAGGTGTTCGACCCGATCGCGCCGGCGCATCCGGCCGAGCCGGCCCGTACCGGCGCCTGAACCGCCGGCACCTCGGATCCGTAGGACCTAGTGATCCCCCTTCCGTGTCGGAAGCGCCCGCACGGCACGGTGTGCTCCACCGTGCCGCCACGGCGTGGAGGCGGGATCATGCCTCTATACACGAGACACAGGTCTAAACCAATTCCCGGCAGACACTTGTCACCCGGCCTCGGGACTGATGAGCTATGCCCCGGGACACAACGGACACCCTGGGACTGGGAGAAGTCGTGAGCAACGAGAGCCTGGCCAACCTGCTTCGGGAAGAGCGGAAGTTCGCTCCGCCTGCCGAGCTGGCCGCCAACGCCAACGTCACCGCAGAGGCGTACGAGCAGGCCGAAGCGGACCGTCTGGGCTTCTGGGCCGAGCAGGCCCGCCGCCTGACCTGGGCCACCGAGCCGACCGAGACCCTCGACTGGAGCAACCCGCCCTTCGCGAAGTGGTTCGCGGACGGCGAGCTCAACGTCGCGTACAACTGCGTGGACCGTCACGTCGAGGCGGGCAACGGCGACCGGGTCGCCATCCACTTCGAGGGCGAGCCCGGCGACAGCCGCGCCATCACCTACGCGGAGCTGAAGGACGAGGTCTCCCGCGCCGCCAACGCCCTCATCGAGCTCGGTGTCGGCAAGGGTGACCGGGTCGCCGTCTACCTTCCGATGATCCCCGAGGCCGCCGTCGCGATGCTGGCCTGTGCCCGCATCGGCGCCGCGCACTCGGTCGTCTTCGGCGGCTTCTCCGCCGACGCCATCGCCGCCCGCATCCAGGACGCGGACGCGAAGGTCGTCATCACCGCCGACGGCGGGTACCGCCGCGGCAAGCCCTCCGCGCTCAAGCCCGCGGTCGACGACGCCGTCTCCCGTTTCGACAGCGTGGAGCACGTCCTGGTGGTCCGCCGTACGGGCCAGGACACCGCGTGGACCGAGGGCCGCGACGTCTGGTGGCACGAGATCACGGGCCGCCAGTCCGCCGAGCACACGCCCGAGGCGTTCGAGGCGGAGCAGCCGCTCTTCATCCTGTACACGTCGGGCACCACCGGAAAGCCCAAGGGCATCCTGCACACCTCCGGGGGCTACCTCACCCAGGCGGCGTACACCCACCACGCGGTCTTCGACCTCAAGCCGGAGACCGACGTCTACTGGTGCACCGCCGACATCGGCTGGGTGACCGGGCACTCCTACATCGTCTACGGACCGCTGGCCAACGGCGCCACGCAGGTGATGTACGAGGGCACGCCCGACACCCCGCACCAGGGGCGCTTCTGGGAGATCGTCCAGAAGTACGGGGTCACGATTCTCTACACCGCGCCGACCGCGATCCGTACGTTCATGAAGTGGGGGGACGACATCCCCGCCAAGTTCGACCTGTCGTCCCTGCGCGTCCTCGGTTCGGTCGGTGAGCCGATCAACCCCGAGGCGTGGATCTGGTACCGCAAGCACATCGGTGCCGACAAGTGCCCGATCGTGGACACCTGGTGGCAGACCGAGACCGGCACGATGATGATCTCGCCGCTGCCCGGCGTCACCGAGACCAAGCCGGGAAGCGCCCAGCGCGCCCTGCCGGGCATCTCCGCGACCGTCGTGGACGACGAGGCCAACGAGGTCCCGAACGGCGGGGGCGGTTACCTGGTCCTCACCGAGCCGTGGCCGTCGATGCTCCGCACCATCTGGCGCGACGACCAGCGGTTCCTCGACACCTACTGGTCGCGCTTCGAGGGCAAGTACTTCGCAGGCGACGGCGCCAAGAAGGACGAGGACGGCGACATCTGGCTGCTCGGCCGGGTGGACGACGTCATGCTGGTGTCCGGGCACAACATCTCGACCACCGAGGTCGAGTCGGCGCTCGTCTCGCACCCGTCGGTCGCCGAGGCCGCCGTGGTCGGTGCCACCGACGAGACGACCGGCCAGGCCATCGTCGCCTTCGTCATCCTGCGGGGGACCGCGACCGCCTCCGACGAGCTGGTGGCGGAGCTGCGCAACCACGTCGGGGCGACCCTCGGCCCGATCGCCAAGCCGAAGCGCATCATGCCGGTGGCCGAGCTGCCCAAGACCCGTTCCGGCAAGATCATGCGCCGCCTGCTGCGTGACGTGGCGGAGAACAGGGCCCTGGGCGATGTCACGACCCTGACCGACTCCTCGGTCATGGACCTGATCCAGAGCCAGCTGCCGTCGGCTCCCTCCGAGGACTGACACCGGCACACGATCCGAAGGGCATCCGGCGACGCGCCGGGTGCCCTTCGGGCGCTTACGGTGAGATCACCGCTCCCAAGCATCCTTACCGCCACGCCCCGCGGGTACAGTGGCAGCTGATCGACAACACGATAGGAAAATCTCCACAGGGGTGCCGGGAAGTCTGGTCGGCAAGTGCATCAGCCATGCCATCGCTGCCGTACCGACCCGGAGGTCTCCCCCCGTGGCCACACCCACCCCCGCGCCCACAGGCCCGCGCCGCACCTTCCTGGGGCGGCTGCCGCTCCCCGAGCGCAACTACGTCGCCGACGCCCTGCGTACGGAGACCGTCGGGGGCGTCATCCTGCTGGTCGCCGCCGTGGCCGCGCTGGTATGGGCCAATACCGCGGGTTCGAGCTACTCGGCCGTCAGCCACTTCCACTTCGGGCCCGACGCCCTCGGTCTGCACCTCTCCGTGGAGCACTGGGCCGCCGACGGGCTGCTCGCGATCTTCTTCTTCGTCGCGGGGGTCGAACTCAAACGTGAACTCGTTGCGGGAGAACTGCGCGATCCCAAGGCCGCGGCGCTCCCCGTGGCCGCCGCGCTCTGCGGCATGGCGGTCCCGGCGGTCGTCTACACCCTGGTGAACGTGCTCGGCGACGGCTCAAAGGACGGCTGGGCGGTCCCCACCGCCACGGACATCGCCTTCGCGCTCGCCGTTCTGGCCGTCATCGGCGCCTCGCTGCCCGCCGCGCTCCGGGCCTTCCTGCTGACGCTCGCCGTCGTGGACGACCTCTTCGCGATCCTCGTCATCGCCGTCTTCTTCACCGAGGACATCGACTTCCTCGCGCTCGGCGGCGCCTTCCTCGGCCTGGGCCTCTTCTATCTGCTGCTCCGCCTCGGCGTGCGCGGCTGGTACGTCTACGTGCCGCTCGCCCTGGTCATCTGGGGGTTGATGTACAACAGCGGCATCCACGCCACCATCGCCGGCGTCGCCATGGGCCTGATGCTGCGCTGCACCCGCCGCGAGGGCGAGGAGCACTCCCCCGGTGAGCGCATCGAGCACCTGGTGCACCCGCTTTCGGCGGGCTTCGCCGTGCCGGTCTTCGCGCTCTTCTCCGCCGGGGTCTCCCTCTCCGGCGGTGCGGTGGCCTCCGTGTTCGACCGGCCGGAGACCCTCGGGGTCGTCCTGGGCCTGGTCGCCGGCAAGACGGTCGGCGTCTTCGGCGGTACGTGGCTGACCACCCGGATCACCAGGGCCGAGCTGAACAAGGACCTGGCCTGGGCGGACGTCTTCGCGATCGCCACGCTCGCGGGCATCGGCTTCACCGTGTCCCTGCTGATCGGGGAGCTCGCGTTCGCCGGTGACGACGACATGATCAACGGGATCAAGGCGTCGGTTCTGCTCGGCTCCCTCATCGCCGCCGTACTCTCCGGTGTACTGCTCAAACTCCGGGTACGCAGATACAGGGCACTGTCCGATGCCGAGGAACTCGACGAGGACGGTTCCGGAGTGCCGGACGTCTACGAGCAGGACGACCCGGCGTATCACCTTAGGATGGCCGCCATCTACGAGGAGAAGGCGGCCGAGCACCGCCGCCTTGCCCGACTGGCGGGGGCAGCGAGCAACAGGCCGGACAGTCCGGCATGATCTGACATCGGACGTGTTGTACAGGAGAGGGAGTCAGGGATGAGCGACCCCGGCAATTACGCGGGCAGCGCCGACCGCAGTCTCGGCCAGCTGGTCGCGTCGGCGACGGCCGAACTGTCGGCGCTGGTGCACGACGAAATCGCCCTGGCCAAGGCCGAGGTGCGGCAGGACGTCAAGCGCGGCGTCATCGGCAGTGTGGCGTTCATCGTCACGGGCGTGCTGATCCTGTTCGCGATCCCGGTGCTGAGCTTCGCGGCCGCTTACGGCATCCACAACCTGGGTCTGGGCCTCGCCTGGTCTTTCCTGATCGTGGGCGGCGCGTTCATCCTGCTGGGTGTTCTGCTCGCGCTCTTCGGCTACGCGAAGATCAAGAAGGTCAAGCCGCCGGAGAAGTCCATCGCCTCCGCCAAGCAGACCGCCGCCGTTCTTCAGGGCGTCAAGCCGCACCCGCGCCCCGAGACCGCAGCCGACGCCTTCCTCCCGGTGGGCGGAAGCACCCGCTCCGACCGGGCCATCGAAAGCGCTCCGGTCCAGGACAAGGCGTCGGCTGTGGCACGCTCATCCACATGAGCGCTCCCGCACCGTCCGCCCCGGCCGGCGGCCCCGTCCGCCTCGACGGCCCCTGGACCCACCGGGACGTCGCGGCGAACGGCGCCCGCTTCCACATCGCCGAAATGGGTGAAGGGCCACTGGTCCTCCTCCTGCACGGCTTCCCGCAGTTCTGGTGGACCTGGCGCCACCAGCTGCCCGCGCTCGCCGAGGCCGGCTTCCGGGCCGTGGCGATGGACCTGCGCGGGGTGGGCGGTAGCGACCGCACCCCCCGCGGTTACGACCCCGCCAACCTGGCGCTCGACATCACGGGCGTGGTCAGGTCCCTCGGCGAGCCGGACGCCGCCCTCGTCGGCCATGACATGGGCGGCTACCTGGCCTGGACGGCGGCCGTGATGCGCCCCAAGCTGGTGCGCCGGCTGGTCGTCTCGTCGATGCCCCACCCACGGCGGTGGCGCTCCTCGATGCTCTCCGACTTCGGGCAGTCCCGGGCCGGCTCGTACATCTGGGGCTTCCAGCGGCCCTGGGTGCCGGAGCGTCAGCTCGTCGCGGACGACGGCGCCTTGGTGGGGCGGCTCATCAGCGACTGGGCGGGGCCCGGCAAGACGGAGTTCCCCGACGAGGTGACGCTGGGCGTCTACCGGCGGGCCATGACGATTCCGTCGACGGCACACTGCTCGATCGAGCCGTACCGCTGGATGGTGCGCTCGCTGGCGCGCCCGGACGGCATCCAGTTCAACCGGCGCATGAAGCGGCCCGTTCGGGTGCCGACCCTGCACCTTCACGGTTCACTCGATCCGGCGGTCCGCACCCGCAGCTCGGCCGGGTCCGGCGAGTACGTCGAGGCGCCCTACCGCTGGCGCCTTTTCGACGGTCTGGGCCACTTCCCCCACGAGGAGGATCCGGCGGGGTTCTCGGCCGAACTCATCAACTGGCTCAAGGATTCCGAGCCGGATCGCTAGCCGTTCTGGCACACATGTCCTACGAACAGCCACGTGCCCGGCGCATAAGCCAATTGGCTGACGGATGGGCGGTTACGGACCATGAGGCACGGGCAGACGTCCGGGTATGGGCTGGACGCACGACTTCGGTGACGCAGCACGCAACCGTCGCTCGACCGCCACGGCGGTACCGGGCATTCATGAGGGGGACGGCCTTCAGGGCCGGGTGCACGCTTTGCACGTCATGCATGATCCTCGGCTCGGCATCTCACGCATCCTCCGCCGCAGGGCCCGCTGGGTCTCGGCGCGGCTGCGCCACCCCCGTAACTGACGCGTCGACGGACCCGCACGGGCCGCCCGGAGAACTTCAGAGCGCGCATCCCTGGCTGTCGACCTGCTGGTCGGCGGTACGGCCCTGCGTGATGTCGTCGCGGATCTCGTCCGCCGTCAGCGCGTAGCCCGTGTCCGGGTCGTCGAGCGACTTCGCGAACACGACTCCGTACACCTTGCCCTCGGGGGTCAGCAGCGGGCCGCCGGAGTTGCCCTGGCGGACCGTGGTGTAGAGCGAGTACACATCACGGCGGACCGTGCCCCGGTGGTAGATGTCGGGGCCGTTGGCATCGATGCGGGCCCGGACACGCGCGGAGCGCACGTCGTACGAGCCGTTCTCCGGGAAGCCCGCGACGATGGCGCTGTCGCCCGTCTCCGCGTCGCTGTCGGTGCCGGTGAACTGCAGGGGCTTCACATCGAGGTCCGGGACGTCGAGTACGGCGATGTCGCGCTGCCAGTCGTAGAGGACGACCTTCGCGTCGTACAGACGTCCCTGGCCACCGATCTGCACGGTCGGCTCGTCGACGCCGCCGACGACGTGGGCGTTGGTCATCACCCGGCGGTCGGAGAACACGAAGCCGGTTCCTTCGAGCACCTTGCCGCAGCTCGGTGCCGTACCCACGACCTTCACGATGGACTGTTTGGCGCGCGCGGCGACGGGGCTGCCGACCAGCGCCGGGTCGGGGGCGCTGACCTCGGTGATGGGTTCGTTGGCGAACGGGCTGAAGACCTGGGGGAAGCCGTTCTGCGCGAGGACCGAGGAGAAGTCGGTGAACCAGGTGGACGCCTGGGGCGGCATCACCCGGGAGACACCCAGCAGGACCGAGGAGCTGCGGACCTCCTTGCCCAGCGTCGGCAGCGAGGTGCCCGCGAGGGCCGAGCCGATCAGCCAGGCGACGAGCAGCATCGCCACCACGTTGACGAGGGCACCGCCGGTCGCGTCCAGGGCGCGCGCGGGCGACCACGTGATGTGCCGGCGGAGTTTGTTTCCCAGATGGGTGGTGAACGCCTGGCCGACCGACGCGCACACGATCACGATGACGACCGCGACGACGGCCGCGGTGGAGGAGACCTCCGAACCGTCCGTCATCTGGTCCCACAGGACCGGCAGGAGGTAGACGGCGACGAGGCCGCCGCCCAGGAAGCCGATCACCGACAGAATGCCGACGACGAACCCCTGGCGGTAGCCGATGACCGCGAACCACACGGCTCCGGCCAGCAGCAGGATGTCCAGCACGTTCACCGTCTATAGCCTCGCAGATTCGTCACCGGGCCCGTACGTCTCCGTGGTCCGGGCGGTCCCGGACCGGCGGAGCACGGAAGTCAGCCTGTCATGCGCGCCAGTCGAGCGGCACCTGCCTGGCTCTGTCCCACGGGCGTTCCCAGCCCGCGAAGTGCAGAATCCGGTCGATCACGCCGGCCGTGAAACCCCAGACGAGTGCTGATTCGACCAGGAATGCCGGGCCCCGGTGACCGCTGGGGTGGACGGCCGTCGCCCGGTTCGCCGGGTCCGTGAGATCCGCCACGGGGACCGTGAAGACCCGCGCCGTCTCCCCCGGGTCAACCACACCGACCGGGCTGGGCGTCCGCCACCAGCCGAGGACCGGCGTCACCACAAAGCTGCTCACCGGGATGTAGAGACGGGGAAGCACGCCGAAGATCTGCACCCCGCGCGGGTCGAGCCCGGTCTCCTCCTCGGCCTCCCGCAGGGCGGCCCTCAGCGGCCCGGTCGTCGCCTGGTCGCCGTCCTCCGGGTCGAGCGAGCCACCGGGGAACGACGGCTGGCCGGGATGGGAGCGCAGACTTCCGGCGCGCTCCATCAGAAGCAGCTCGGGACCGCGCGCTCCCTCGCCGAACAGGACGAGCACGGCCGACTGGCGTCCCGCCCCGTTCTCCGGCGGCAGGAACCGGCTGAGCTGCTGCGGCCGCACCGTGCGTGCGGCACGGGCGACGGGGTCGAGCCAGTCGGGCAGCCCTTCCTCCGAAACCATGACGGCAGGGCCGTCCGGCCCACCGCGCTCCGTGCCGGTCTCATGCGTCTTCATAGGCACCCCTCCGTCTCACAACGCCCGTCGTCCCGCGATTCGTTCCGCAGCGGCGGTCCGCGTCAGTCGGCGCCCAGGGGAGGTGCCGGGCTTCCCGGATAGTCCGGCGGCGGGTTCAGCCGCTGGCCCGGCCGGCCGCCCATCTCGTACTTCAGGAGCTTGCGGGCCTTGTCCGGGTCCGTCTCGCCCTCACCGTACGACGGGCACAGCGGGGCGATCGGGCAGGCGCCGCAGGCGGGCTTACGGGCGTGGCAGACGCGGCGGCCGTGGAAGATGACGCGGTGCGAGAGCATGGTCCACTCGCTCTTGGGGAAGATCGCCGCGATCTCCGCCTCGACCTTCTCCGGGTCCTCCTGCTCGGTCCACTTCCATCGCCGCACCAGACGGCCGAAGTGGGTGTCGACAGTGATTCCGGGGACTCCGAAAGCGTTGCCGAGGACGACGTTGGCCGTCTTGCGGCCGACCCCCGGCAGCTTGACGAGATCCGCGAGCCTCCCCGGCACCTCGCCGCCGAAGTCGTCGCGGAGCGCGGCGGACAGGCCCAGCAGCGACTTCGCCTTGGCCCGGAAGAAGCCGGTCGGCCGGATGAGCTCTTCCAGCTCCTCCGGAACGGCGGCGGCCATGTCCTCGGGGGTGGGATAGGCGGCGAAGAGGGCGGGCGTGGTCTGGTTGACCCTCAGGTCGGTGGTCTGGGCGGAGAGAACCGTGGCAACGAGCAGTTCGAACGGATTCCGGAAGTCCAGCTCCGGATGGGCGTACGGGTAGACCTCGGCGAGCTCGCGGTTGATCCGGCGGGCGCGGCGAACCATGGCCAAATGTGATTCCGGCCGCCCGGGCTTCTTCTTCGGTGCAGCAGCTCCGGACGTGCCGGCCTCCTCCGGCTTCGCCCGCCTGGCCGAGCCGGGGCCCGCGGTCCCGCCGGACCGGCTCTTCGCCGCCCCGGAGCTGCTTTCCGCCGTTTTCTTCAGGTTCTTCCCCTTGCCGGCACCCTGTTCGCCCACAGCGGAATCACTGCCCTCCGACACCCCATCAACCCCCTTGGCCTGCGCTCTCACCGGCAATCCGGACACTCGGCCAGCCTAGAGCCCGGCACTGACATCCGCCCCGGTCACGGGTGATCCGCCCCCAATCGGCCCCCTGCCGTACCCCTCGGCACGCGCGTGCGTCAAACTGGTTTGTGATTGATCGCACTGTTTTACCGTCCGGCATGATGGGGACCACGGTTCCCTGAACAGGCCGACAAGGAGAGAACTCGTGGACGACGTTCTGCGGCGCGCCCCGCTTTTCGCGGCGCTCGATGACGAGCAGGCCGCGGAGCTCCGCGCCTCGATGAGTGAGGTGACCCTCGCGCGCGGTGACGCGCTGTTCCACGAGGGTGACCCGGGTGACCGCCTCTACGTGGTCACCGAGGGCAAGGTGAAGCTCCACCGCACCTCCCCCGACGGCCGCGAGAACATGCTGGCGGTCCTCGGCCCCGGCGAGCTGATCGGTGAACTCTCGCTCTTCGACCCGGGCCCGCGTACCGCCACCGCCACCGCGCTGACCGAGGTCAAGCTCCTCGGCCTCGGCCACGGCGACCTGCAGCCCTGGCTCAACGCACGCCCCGAGGTGGCCACGGCCCTCCTGCGTGCCGTCGCCCGGCGCCTGCGCAAGACCAACGACCAGATGTCCGACCTGGTCTTCTCGGATGTGCCCGGCCGCGTCGCCCGCGCCCTCCTGGACCTGTCGCGCCGCTTCGGCGTCCAGTCCGAGGAAGGCATCCACGTGGTGCACGACCTGACGCAGGAGGAGCTGGCCCAGCTGGTCGGCGCGTCCCGCGAGACGGTCAACAAGGCCCTCGCCGACTTCGCCGGCCGCGGCTGGCTCCGGCTCGAGGCCCGCGCGGTGATCCTCCTGGACGTGGAGCGGCTGGCCAAGCGGTCGCGCTGACCCGTCGTCGTACGTCATGGGTGAGGGGCCCCGCCGGTGCCGGCGGGGCCCCTCACCCATGCGCCCTCAGATCAGCCCGTGCTCGGCCAGGTAGTCCAGTTGCGCCCGCACCGACAGCTCCGCGGCCGGCCACAGCGAACGGTCCACGTCCGCGTAGACATGGGCCACCACCTCGGACGAGGTCCGGTGGCCCGATTCCACCGCGGTTTCCACCTGGGCCAGCCGGTGCGCCCGGTGGGCGAGGTAGAACTCGACCGCCCCCTGCGCGTCGTCCAGCACAGGTCCGTGGCCGGGCAGCACCGTGCGGACCCCGTCGTCCACCGTCAGCGAGCGCAGCCGCCGCAGCGAGTCGAGGTAGTCCCCGAGCCGTCCGTCCGGATGCGCCACCAGCGTCGTCCCGCGCCCGAGGATCGTGTCGCCGGTCAGCACCGCCTGATCGGCCGGCAGGTGGAACGACAGCGAGTCCGCCGTGTGGCCCGGAGTCGGCACCACGTACATCTCCAGGCCGCCGGTCGTGATCACGTCGCCCGTGCCGAGGCCCTCGTCGCCGAGCCGCAGCTCCGGGTCGAGCGCGCGCACCTTGGTCCGGGTCAGCTCCGCGAACCGCGCCGCTCCCTCCGCGTGGTCGGGATGGCCGTGGGTGAGGAGCGTCAGCGCGATCCGGCGGCCCGCACGCTCGACGGTGTCGATGACGGCCCGCAGATGGGCCTCGTCGAGCGGGCCGGGATCGATGACGACCGCCTGGTCCGAGTCGGGCTCGGCGACGATCCACGTGTTGGTCCCGTCCAGCGTCATGGCCGAGGGGTTCGGCGCCAGGACGTTGACCGTGCGGGCCGTGGCGGGACCGGACAGCACTCCGCCGCGCGGCTGCCCGGGCAGCGCCGCCGCGTCACTCATGCCGCACCGCCTTCCGCGCGGGACGCCTTCGTGACGTCGGACGTTTCCTCACCGGATGTCACCTCTACGGGTGTTTCATCCGTTCCGACGGTGGAAACGTGCTTGGTGAATTCCTCATGGCCCGGCCAGCTCAGCACCAGCTCGTCACCGTCCAGACGGGCCTGCGCGAGTACGGGAGTGAGGTCCTGGTCCGACGCCGCTTCCAGCGCCTGCGCGGCGGTGGCGTACGGCCGCAGGGTCCGCAGCGTCGCCACGGTCGGCGGCATCATCAGCAGTTCGCCCCGGTCGTATCCGTCGGCCGCGTCTCCCGGGGTGATCCACACCGTGCGGTCCGCCTCCGTCGAGGCGTTCCGGGTGCGCTGGCCCGCAGGGAGCGCGGCGACGAAGAACCACGTGTCATAGCGGCGTGGCTCGAACTCCGGCGTGATCCAGCGCGCCCACGCGCCGAGCAGGTCCGAGCGCAGCACCAGCCCACGCCGCTCCAGGAACGCGGCGAACGACAGCTCCCTCGCGACCAGCGCCGCGCGGTCGGCCTCCCAGTCGTCGCCCGTGGTGTCGGTGACGACGGTCCCCGGGGTCGGACCGGCCAGCAGGACCCCGGCCTCCTCGTACGTCTCGCGGACCGCGGCGCAGACGATCGCCTGCGCCTCGGCCGGCGTGCCGACACCCAGCCGGCGCGCCCAGGTCTCCAGCGCGGGCCCGGCCCAGCGGACGAGCCGGTCGTCGTCGCGCGGGTCGACACCGCCACCCGGATAGGCGTACGCCCCTCCGGCGAAGGCCATCGAGGTGCGCCGGCGCAGCATGTGGACGGCGGGCGCGCCCCCGGTACCGGTGGCGTCGTCCCGGAGCAGCATCACGGTGGCGGCCCGCCGGGGCTCGGCGGCCGTCAGCTCGCCTGCGGCGAGGGCCCTGATCCGGCCGGGCCATTCCGGGGGGTACCACTGACCATTGGACATGGCCGGAGGCTATCCGGAACCGCGTCGATGTTCGAGGGGTCCCCGGATCCGTACATGGCGCGTACACACAAGATCCCGCCCGGCCCTCACGGCCGGACGGGATCAGAGGGGGAGACGGTACGGATCAGGCTCCGGTCAGCTCGACCTGGATCTCGACCTCGACCGGCGCGTCCAGCGGCAGCACGGCGACACCCACGGCGCTGCGGGCGTGCACACCCTTGTCCCCGAGGACCTCGCCCAGCAGTTCGCTCGCACCGTTGATCACACCGGGCTGGCCGGTGAAGTCGGTGGCCGAGGCGACGAAGCCGACGACCTTCACGACCCGCGCGATCCGGTCCAGGTCGCCGGCGACCGACTTCACGGCGGCGAGGGCGTTCAGCGCACAGGTCTTCGCCAGCTCCTTGGCCTCGTCGGGCGTGACCTCGGCGCCGACCTTGCCGGTCACGGCCAGCTTGCCGTCGACCATGGGCAGCTGACCGGACGTGTACACGTACACCCCGGACTGCACGGCCGGCTGGTACGCGGCCAGCGGTGGCACGACGGCCGGGAGCGGCAGTCCGAGCTCGGCCAGCTTGGCCTCGACGGTGCCCGCCACTACTGCTTCTCCCGCTTCAGGTACGCCACGAGCTGCTCGGGGTTGTTCGGGCCGGGAACGACCTGGACCAGCTCCCAGCCGTCCTCGCCCCAGGTGTCCAGAATCTGCTTGGTCGCGTGCACGAGAAGGGGCACGGTCGCGTATTCCCACTTGGTCATGGCCCGACTGTAATGCCTGCGCAATCCAGGGCATGCGCAGCCTCGTGCGTAGGCTGCGGTGCGACTGGTTAGGCTCGAATACGTGAGCAGGTTCCAGGTCGTCAGCGGCAAGGGCGGTACCGGTAAGACCACGGTCGCCGCCGCCCTCGCGCTCGCCCTCGCGGCCGAGGGCAGGCGCACCCTCGTCGTGGAGGTCGAGGGCAGACAGGGCATCGCCCAGCTCTTCGAGGCGGATTCCCTCCCCTACGAGGAGCGCAGGATCGCCGTCGCTCCGGGCGGCGGAGAGGTCTACGCGCTCGCGATCGACGCGGAGCTGGCGCTCCTCGACTATCTCCAGATGTTCTACAAGCTCGGCAGCGCGGGCCGGGCGCTCAAGAAACTCGGCGCGATCGACTTCGCCACCACCATCGCGCCCGGCGTGCGGGACGTCCTGCTGACGGGCAAGGCGTGCGAGGCGGTCCGCCGCAAGGACCGGCAGAACCGGTTCGTCTACGACTACGTGATCATGGACGCCCCGCCGACCGGCCGCATCACCCGCTTCCTCAACGTGAACGACGAGGTGGCCGGGCTCGCCCGGATCGGCCCGATACACAATCAGGCGCAGGCCGTGATGCGGGTGCTGAAGTCCCCGGAGACCGCGGTGCACCTGGTGACGCTGCTGGAGGAGATGCCGGTCCAGGAGACCGCGGACGGCATCGCCGAGCTGCGCGCCGCCGAACTGCCGGTGGGCCGGGTCATCGTGAACATGGTGCGCCCGCAGCTGCTGGACGGAGACGCGCTGCGCGCCACGGTGGGCGGACGGCGCAAGGAGATCGCCAAGACGCTGACGCGGGCGGGCGTGACCGGCGCGGCGGGGCTCGTACGCCCGCTGGTCGAGCAGGCCGCCGAGCACACCCAGCGGGTCGCGCTGGAGCGTGAACAGCGCACCGTGCTGGCCGGGCTCGGCCTGCCGGGGTACGAGCTGCCGCTGATCGGCGAGGGGGTGGACCGGGCCGGGCTGGACCACTTGGCGGCCGCACTCCGCGAGCAGGGCGCGGGCCGAGCGGGATCCGGACGAGGGGCGGGTTCATGACAGCGGATACGAAGGCGGGGGCGGGCGTGGGGGCTTCCGTCCGTACGGAGGAGGCCGCGGCGGCTCCCGTACCGGCTCTGGACACCGACGCCCTGATCGATGATCCGGACATCCGGATCATCGTCTGCTGCGGTTCCGGTGGCGTCGGCAAGACGACCACCGCCGCGGCGCTTGGGGTGCGGGCGGCGGAGCGCGGCCGCAAGGTCGTCGTCCTCACCATCGACCCGGCCCGCCGACTCGCCCAGTCCATGGGCATCGACTCGCTGGACAACGTCCCGCGCCGGGTGAAGGGCATCGAGGGCTCCGGCGAGCTGCACGCCATGATGCTCGACATGAAGCGGACCTTCGACGAGATCGTCGAGGCGCACGCGGACGGCGAGCGGGCCCGCGCGATTCTGGAGAACCCCTTCTACCAGTCCCTGTCGGCCGGGTTCGCGGGCACGCAGGAGTACATGGCGATGGAGAAGCTGGGGCAGCTCCGGGCGCGGGACGAGTGGGACCTGATCGTCGTGGACACTCCGCCGTCGCGGTCCGCGCTGGACTTCCTGGACGCCCCGAAGCGTTTGGGGTCGTTCCTGGACGGGAAGTTCATCAAGCTGTTGATGGCCCCGGCGAAAATGGGCGGCCGCGCGGGGATGAAGTTCCTCAACGTGGGCATGTCGATGATGACCGGGACGCTGGGCAAGCTGCTGGGCGGTCAGTTCCTGCGCGACGTACAGACGTTCGTCGCCGCGATGGACACCATGTTCGGAGGCTTCCGTACCCGGGCGGATGCCACGTACAAACTCCTTCAGGCGCCCGGTACGGCGTTTCTCGTCGTCGCGACGCCGGAGCGGGACGCCCTGCGCGAGGCGGCGTACTTCGTGGAGCGTCTGGACGCGGAGGACATGCCGCTCGCGGGGCTGGTGCTCAACCGGGTCCACGGCAGCGATGCCGCGCGGCTCTCCGCCGAGCGGGCGCTCGCCGCCGCGGAGAATCTTGAGACAGAAAATCTTGAAACCGACGGCATTGTGGATCAGGCGGCAGGGAAGGCTGGACTTCGTGAGCCCGCCGACTCCCCCGCGGCCGGGCGCCCGCCCACCACCGGCCCCGGACCCCGGCCCGACAGCACCACAGCCGTCACAACCGAAGAACTGACCGCGGGCCTGCTCCGTCTGCATGCCGAGCGGATGCAGGTGGTCGCGCGCGAACAGGACACACGCGACCGCTTCACCGCGCTGCACCCCGAGGTGGCCGTGACCGCCGTGGCCGCGCTGCCCGGAGACGTCCATGACCTCTCGGGCCTGCGAGCCATCGGAAACCGCCTCGCGACCGGTTCCGCACCGGCCGGAGCCGTCTGACCCCTCGTCCTGCGTAAGCCGTACGACGTACGCACGGCCAGGGGCCGGCTAGCCGACGGCGGCGAACGTCTCGTGCAGTTCCTCGCTGTCCTCCAGCCCGATCGCCACGGGCAGGATGCCCGAGGAGCGCTCGTACTCGCTGCGGGCGGTCTCCAGCAGCCGGCGCCAGGACGTCACCGTCGGCCGCCTGCGCAGCAGCGCGCGGCGCTCCCGCTCGGTCATCCCGCCCCACACGCCGAACTCGACGCGGTTGTCCAAAGCGTCGGCCAGGCACTCGGTCCGCACCGGGCATCCGGTGCACACCGCCTTGGCCCTGTTCTGCGCTGCCCCTTGTACGAACAGTTCATCCGGATCAGTAGTGCGGCAGGCTGCCTGCGCACTCCAGTCGGTTACCCAGCCCATCCCGGCGCCGTCCTCTCCCGAATCGAGGCTCCCCCACGGCGGCAGCGGCATATTCACCGCTGCCAGTTGAGGACGTTACGGAAGGTGGCGACAGCACAACACCCCCTTCGGGCCCAATCTTGAATGGCCCGAACGGACTATGCGTATACGGCAGATCACCCAGGGGAGTGAGGTGAGGACATGCGTGACTATCCCGCCAAAATCGGGACAGTCCGCCAAAACCACATCGGACGTTCGGTGACACACGGGGCGAATTCGGGAGCGCCGAGCGTGTGGCCGGATCGTGCACGGGGGTTGATGCGGAACCGGACTGCTGTGACAGTTGAGAGCAGCTTAGGCCAAGGCATATCCGTGTGTCCGGCGAATGGGAACGTAGCCGCCTCGCGTCGCCATGCCACCAGGTCCAGCGGCCGCAGCGCGGCCACCACGCCGGATCCGAATGTCACGGTCCGGTACGCGAACGCTCCGAGGGACCCCCGGTCCTACGGAACGCTCATATCTACGGATTAGGCTGCCCCCATGCCAAAGAAGCGCTCGGGCGGGGGTCTCACCACGACCCAGCAGGCCGCCAAGTTCCTCGGTGTCGCCGCACTCTCCGGAGTCGTCCTGGCGGGCATCGCGCTGCCGGCGGCCGGAGCACTGGGCCTCGCGGCCAAGGGGACGGTCGACGGGTTCGACGAGATCCCGGCCAACCTGAAGACCCCGCCGCTGAGCCAGCGCACCAAGATCCTCGACAGCAAGGGCGGCCTGATCGCCACCGTCTATTCGCGTGACCGCACGGTGGTGCCGCTCACGAGCATCTCCCCGTACATGCAGAACGCGATCGTCGCGATCGAGGACGCCCGCTTCTACGAGCACGGCGCGGTCGACCTCAAGGGCATTCTGCGCGCGCTGAACCGCAACGTTCAGGCGGGCGGTACGGCGGAGGGCGCCTCCACCCTCACCCAGCAGTATGTGAAGAACGTCTTCGTGGAGGAGGCCGGCGACGACCCGGCCAAGGTCGCCGAGGCCACCCAGCAGACGCTGGGCCGCAAGGTCCAGGAGCTGAAGTACGCGATCCAGGTCGAGGAAGAGCTCGGCAAGCGGAAGATCCTGGAGAACTACCTCAACATCACCTTCTTCGGGCAGCAGGCATACGGCGTCGAGGCGGCCTCCCAGCGCTACTTCTCCAAGTCGGCGAAGGACCTGAAGCTGGAGGAGGCGGCGCTGCTGGCCGGGATCGTGCAGTCGCCCAGCCGCTACGACCCCATCAACGACACGGAGGAAGCGACCAAGCGCCGCAACACCGTGCTCCAGCGGATGGCGGACATCGGCAAGGTCTCGCAGGCGCAGGCGGACAAGGCCAAGGAGACCCCGATCAAGCTGAAGGTCAAGCGACCGCAGAACGGCTGCATCACCGCCGTCAGCGGCGCCGGATTCTTCTGCGACTACGTCTCGAAGATCGTCAAGAGCGACCCGGCCTTCGGCAAGACCGCGAAGGACCGCGCCAAGCTCTGGGCGACCGGCGGCCTGACCATCAAGACGACCCTGGACCCGCGGTCGCAGGCCGCGTCCAACGAGGCCGCCGTCTCCCGGATCAACAAGGATGACAAGGTCGCGGACGCAGTGGTCCAGGTCCAGCCCGGCACCGGACGGATCCTGGCGATGGCCCAGTCCCGGCCGTACGGTCTCGACCCCGCCAAGCACCAGACCATGCTGAACCTCTCCGTCGACCACGCCATGGGCGGCAGCTACGCCGGCTTCCAGGTCGGGTCGACGTTCAAGCCGATCACCGCGGCGGCGGCGCTGGAGAAGGGCATCAGCCCGGCACAGAGCTTCGACACTCCGAGCAAGATCTCCCTGCCGGCCGACTCCTTCCGCACCTGTGCGGGCGCACCCACGGACGACAAGCCGTGGAGTGTGCAGAACGAGACGGAGACGGAGAAGGGCATGTTCGACATGACCAGCGCGCTGGGCAAGTCGATCAACACCTACTTCGCGAAACTGGAACAGAAGACCGGCCTCTGCGAGACGCTCGCGATGGCGAAGAAGGTCGGCTACGAACGCGGCGACAACAAGCCGCTGTGGGAGGTCGCCAACACCACGCTGGGCGGGCAGGAGTCGACCCCGCTCGCCATGGCCTCGGTGTACGCGACCTTCGCCAACCGCGGCACGTACTGCACGCCGGTCGCGCTCCTCTCGGTCACCAAGCCGGGCGGCAAGCCGATCGACGTACCGAAGTCGCAGTGCAAACGCGCGATGAGCGAGCACACGGCCGACACCATCAACCAGATGCTCAAGGGTGTCGTCGAGGACGGCACCGGCACGCAGGCCGGTCTCAGCGACCGTGACAACGCGGGCAAGACCGGCACCACCGACGAGCGCAAGAACGCCTGGTTCGTCGGCTACACACCGAACCTGTCCACGGCGGTATGGGTCGGCAGCGACGGCGCCCACCAGAACAAGATGACCAACATCGTCATCGGCGGCCAGTACTACGACAAGGTCTGCGGTGGCTGTCTGCCCGGTCCGATCTGGAAGACGGCGATGACCGGCGCCCTGAGCTCGTCCGAGACCCCTTCCTTCAACCCGGTCGACGTACCGCGGGCGAAGGAGAAGGAGGACAAGGGCAAGAAGCCGGACGGGGACAAGAAGAAGCCGGGCGACGACAAGCCCGGCGACGACAACAACCCGTTCCCCGGCATCAGCATCCCGCCGGACGTCCTCGGGGGCAACGGAAACGGCAACGGCCACGGTCGCGGCCAGAACAACGGCGGCACGAACGGCCCCTGATCAGCCGTTACGCAGTCGAGGGCGGGGCGCTCCGGATCATCCGGGGCGCCCCGCCCTCGTACGTACGCGGTCGGCTCCGCCCTCGCTCAGCCCGCGAGGAGCTCCTTCACCGCGGCGGCCACCCGGCCGCCCTCGGCGCGCCCCGCGACCTTCGGGTTGACGATCTTCATGACGGCGCCCATCGCACGCGGCCCCTCGGCCCCGGCGGCCTTCGCCTCGTCGACGGCGGAGGCCACGATCGCGGTCAGCTCCTCGTCACTCAGCTGCTGCGGGAGGTACGCCTCGAGGATCGCGCCCTCCTTCTTCTCCCGCTCGGCCTGCTCGGTCCGGCCGCCCTTGGCGAAGGCGTCGGCGGCCTCACGGCGCTTCTTGGCCTCCTTGGCGATCACCTTCTGCACCTCGTCGTCGGAGAGTTCGCGGGCGGTCTTGCCGCCGACCTCTTCCTTCGTGATCGCGGTGAGGGTCAGCCGGAGCGTGGACGAGGTCAGCTCGTCACGCGCCTTCATGGCCGTGGTGAGGTCTTCCTTGAGCTTGGACTTGAGCGTGGTCATGAGGTGATTGTGGCAGGTGCGGGGCGCCCGGCGCCCGCCTGTTTTCCCGCGGACGCACGGCGTCTGCGACGATGGGCGCATGCGCGCACGCTACGGAGTACCCCTGAAAATCACGGCGGTCACCGCCGCGGCCGGCGCCGCCGGTCTCGCCTACGCGGCAGGATTCGAGGTCCGCTCGTTCCGCCTGCGCAGGGTCACGGTCCCGGTACTTCCGCGAGGGGCACGCCCGTTGCGCGTCCTCCAGGTCTCCGACGTGCACATGGTCAGCGGGCAGCGCAAGAAGCGTGCCTGGCTCCAGTCCCTGGCCGGTCTGCGCCCCGACTTCGTGGTGAACACCGGCGACAACCTCTCCGACCCCGAGGCCGTGCCGGAGCTGCTGGACGCGCTCGGCCCGCTGATGGAGCTCCCGGGCGTGTACGTGTTCGGCTCCAACGACTACTACGGCCCCAAGCTGCGCAACCCGGTCCGCTACCTCTTCGAGAAGGCGTCGGGCCAGCACGGCCTCAACGGCAACGCCCCGGCGGTCGGCGCCGTCCACAACCCGTGGGAGCCGATGCGCGACGCCTTCGACGAGGCGGGCTGGCTCAACCTGTCCAACACCCGCGGCCGCCTCAAGCTGGACGGTCTGGAGCTCGCCTTCACCGGCCTGGACGACCCGCACATCAAGCGGGACCGCTACGCCGAGGTGGCCGGCGGCCCCGAGACGGGCGCCGACCTCTCGATCGGCGTGGTCCACGCCCCCTACCTTCGCTCCCTGGACGCGTTCACCACGGACGGTTACCCCTTGATCCTCGCCGGTCACACCCACGGCGGGCAGGTCTGCATCCCCTTCTACGGCGCCCTGGTCACCAACTGCGACCTGGACACGGACCGCGTGAAGGGCCTCTCCACCCACTACTCCGGCGGCAACCGCGCCTACCTCCACGTATCGGCGGGCTGCGGTACGAACCGCTACACCCCGGTCCGCATCGCCTGCCCCCCGGAGGCGACCCTGCTCACCCTGACACCCCGGGACGCCTAACCGGGCCGCCCCCCCGATCACGACAAAAACCGGATTTCGTCTCCGGGCGCCGGTGGGCTAGAGTTGTCGATGTCGCCGGGAGACCGGCGGCGATCGGGGTGTAGCGCAGCTTGGCAGCGCGCTTCGTTCGGGACGAAGAGGTCGTGGGTTCAAATCCCGCCACCCCGACAGTGAAGTACCAGGTCAGGGGCCTGATCCGCTTAGCGGGTCGGGCCCCTGAGTGGTTTCGGGGATGGTCATCGCGCCCGCGCCCGTATTGGTGGAGGCGGGAGGGCGCCGCTTCGCGCGTGCCTCGGTCAGTCGCGGCGGATGTGCTGGATCTCGACGTGGCGCCGAGTGAGCGGCAGGGAGGCCACGGCCGCTGTGAGCAGGATGCCGCCGGTGCAGATGACGAGCAGCGGAAGCCCTTCGCCGTCCCAGTGGACGGTCCCGCCTCCGGTGATCAGGTAGCTGGACTCGGCCAGCCGGCCGGCGACCAGGGCCCCCACGAGGCCGACGGCAAGTGGAAGCAGCACCTGGATGCACTGGGCCGCGCGGACGGTCAGGGGACGAGCGCCCAGAAGGTTCAGCATGGCAAGCCTGCCTCGGCGCTCCATCGCGCGGTCTGCGGCGGACACGGCGAAGGCGGCGACACCGATGGCGAGGCCGAGGACCATTCCGGCCGCGAGGAGGCTCTTGACCACAGTGATCTGCTGAAGAGCCTCCACATTGACACCCACCGCCTCCACCTCCGCGGTGGGTGCGAGAGTTCCGAGGCCGTCGAGCACCGCCCGTACGGTGTCCGGGGCCGAGTCCGACAGCAGGAGGAAGCTGCCCGTCGCGGGCTGTATCCCGGCGGGGAGCGCGGAGGGCGGGATGAGCACGTCGGCGCCGACGAAGGCCGAGGGCTGGTGCGCCCGGATGACGAGGGCGTCGCGCGGCAGTGTTACGCGGAACTTCTTCGTATCGTCCGCTCGTCCGCCACCGGCGCTCAGCAGGAAGGGGTAGCTGCGGCCGGACCGGACGCCCGGGTCCTCGGCCACCTCGGGATCGGTGAGGCGTTGGATCCTGCCGTCCACGCAGCCTCGGGGTGGCACCGCGCTGAACGCTGTGAGCTGGGCGCAGTCGGCGACCACGGCGGTGATGCGGGGCTCGGAGGACCCGGCATCCGGAACCCAGGAACCCATGGCGACAGCCTGCCCCTTCACACCTTCGACCTGCCTCATCCGGTTCCGCTGGTTCTCACTCAGATCGCTGAGAGGGAGGGAGTACTCCTGGGTCGACGAGGTGGGCCGGCTGATGTGGGCGAGCTCGACCAGGAGCCCCTGGGCGAGCGACGCGGCGTAGACGAGAAGGACCAGGCCGGTGACGACGCGCAGTGAGCTACCGGGCTCGACCTCGTTCCGGCGCATGGCGAGGGCCATGGGCAGCGACTGGGTGGTGCCGGCGAGTCGGCGGGCGAGCCAGGCCGTGACCGGCGCCAGTGCCAGCACGAGGCCGGCTCCCGTCAGCAGGACGCCGACGGGGACGAAGACCGCGTTGGCCGGGCCCTCGGAGGGGTCGTGCCCCAGGAGACCGAGTGCGCAGTAGCCGCAGACGACGCCCAGCCCTGGGAGAAGGAGCAGCAGCCCGTACTTCTTCGGGGGGCGGGGCCGGGCCCCTCGCCGTACCTGGAGCGGGCGCAACGCGGCCTGGCGAGCCCGGTGGCGTCCGACGAACCATGCCAGGCCGGGACAGCCGATCAGGCACACGGCCAGGACGGTCGTGGTGGGCCGTCCGTCGGGCGGATACCACTGGAGCCCCGGCAGGCCGACGCTCGCGAGGAGCTCGTTGGCCAGCGCGTACGTGCCGACGCCGAGCACCGCGCCGAGGAGGGCGGCGGCCACCGTTTCCACGGCATTGACGCGCAGGGTGCCCTTCACGCTGAGTCCGAGCAGACGCAGCGCGGCCAGTCTGCGCGCCCGGGCCTCGGCAGAGAGCTTGGCGCAGACGGACAGGAACACGGCCAGGGGCAGCAGCACGAGACAGGCGAGGGCGAAGCGCAGGATGCCGAGGGTCGAGGAGTCCACCGCGGGAGTCGGAGCCCACTTCGAGCCGAACCCGGCCAGCGGCCGCGCGGAAGGGGGCAGATGGCGGGGGGCCCGGCCGATGTACGCGTACAGCTCGTCGGGCCCGGTGAGCCCCGCCGGGCCGATCGTGCCGGCGACCCGGCCGGGAAGGAGTCCGGCGAGGCCGGGCTGGGCGGCCAGGATCTCCCGCAGGCGCGGCGATACGAGCACCTCGCCGGCACCGGGCAGGCAGTCGATGCCCGGGGGCCGAGGCAGGTGGGCGCCGGCCGGGTGTCCGACGAAGACCCGGGTGAACGGCTGGGAGCCGTAGGCGTCCTGGCGTACCAGGAAGACGGTGTCGTCGGCGGACCGGGCATGCAGGGCCCCGGTCACCGGCTGCGGTTCGCGCGCTGCGGCCCGGCTGTCGTGTGCCGACAGGATCGCGGGGATGGTCAGCACGGCGGCGAGGCAGGCGACGCCCATCGCGCAGCCCAGGGACATCAGGAGGAAGCGCACCAGTGCGGCCCGGCCGGCGCCGCGCAAAAGCCTGATCCCGATCAGAAGGCTGATCGCGGGACGCGCCTTCACGCCACGGCCAGCCTGGTCAGGGCCCCGTCGACCATCGTGTACCGGGTGTCGGCGCGGGCGGCCACCGAGGCATCGTGCGTCACCATGATCACGGCGGTGTCCTGCGAGCGCGCCAGGTTCAGGAACTCCTCCAGCACCACATCGGCGTTGGCACTGTCGAGGGCGCCTGTCGGCTCGTCCGCGAAGACCACGACGGGGCGGTGGACCAGTGCCCTTGCCACCGCGACCCGTTGGCTCTGGCCTCCCGAAATCTGCGAAGTCCTGCGCTCCCTCAGCTCCGCAAGCCCCAGCCGGCCGAGCACCTCCCCCGCCACCTCGTGCGCAGCCGCCTTGCGCCGTCCGGCCAGCCGCAGCGGAAGGGCGGCGTTCTCCTCGACGGTCAACTCCGGGAGCAGTTCACCGTACTGGAAGACAAACCCGAACCGCTCCCGGCGCACCGCGCTCAGCTCGTCGTCGCCGAGGCTCCGTAACCGCACTCCGCCGAAGTACACGTCACCGCGAGTGGGCGCCACGACCCCGGCCAGGCAGTGGAGGAGCGAGGACTTCCCCGATCCGCTGCTGCCCGTGATCGCACAGACCTCACCTGCGTCCAGTGTGAAGTCCACTCCGCAGACGGCACGTTGCGAGCCGTAGGACAACTCCAGGCCGGTGGCGCGAAGGATGGCGTCCATGACGAGCGGTACCCCTTGTTCTTCAGTAGTCCTCCACCCGAAACAGCGTGGAAGCCCCGCGACCGTCCATCCCGCCAACGAACCATGCTGTGGCGATAGTCGCCGCTGCCAGTTTTCACGCTCTTCCTCCGCCCGAGCCCCCAACGGCGGGCGTCACTCAGAGTAGTCGCGAAACCTCTTGGTGCGCACAGGGCGGATCTCGCTTCCCCCCATCTGGTGAACGGCGCGGATTCGATGACGCCGCACCGGAGCCCCCGCCCGCCACCTGCCGCACACTCCGGCGCGTCCCTGCGATGAGACGAATCCATCGCCGTAGAACCTTTGTTTCAGGGGAAGTTGGGGGTTTATCTACGCGCGGAGCTATGCCTACCGACCGATCATTCGGGCAATTCAGGCAGGTTCTGGCAGAGCCATTACCGACTGGTACCGGGAGCTGCTACAACAGGGACCGCTCACTCAACCCCCCACCCACCCCCCACACTTCGGAGGGCTGACAGGTATGTCAGTACGGAGATTCTGGGCGTCCGCATCCACTCTGCTCCTCGCCGCCGCTGCCGCTCTGGGAATCGCCCAGCCGGCTTCGGCATCCTCCTCGGCCGCCGCCGGCGGGTACGTCGCCCTGGGCGATTCGTACTCGTCCGGTGTCGGCGCGGGAAGCTATCTGTCCGACAGTGGTGACTGCCGGCGCAGCACCAAGGCGTACCCCTACCTCTGGGCGGCGGCGAATGCGCCGTCCTCGTTCGCCTTCGTCGCCTGTTCGGGTGCCACCACGAGCACCGTGGCCAGTGGTCAGCTCGGGGCGCTCAGTTCGTCCACCTCGCTGGTGAGCGTCACCGCGGGCGGCAATGACGTCGGCTTCGCCGATGTCATGCAGGACTGCGTGCTGTCCGGCGAGTCCGCCTGCATCTCGGCCGTGAACGCGGCCGTCGGGAAAATGAACAACACCCTGCCGTCAAGGCTGAGTTCGCTCTACGCCTCCATCCACTCCAAGGCCCCGCAGGCTCATGTCGTGGTGCTGGGCTACCCCCGTTTCTACAAGATCGGCGGAAGCTGTCTCGTCGGCCTGTCCGACAAGGCGCGTACGGCCATCAACAACGCGTCCGACGTACTGAACGGTGTCATCGCCAAGCAGGCGGCGAACGTCGGATTCACCTTCTCCGGGGTCGCCGACGAGTTCACCGGGCATGAGCTGTGCTCCGGAGATCCGTGGCTGCACAGCGTCTCGATCCCCGTCTACAACTCGTACCACCCCAAGCCCGAGGGACAGTCCGGCGGTTATCTGCCGGCGTTCCGCTCGGCGGCGTGACACGGAAGCGGCGCCCCGGTGGAGAACCGGGGCGCCGCTCCTCCGTCAGGCCGCCCGGCGGGTCGCCTTGAGGGAGTACATCAGCGGGATCCGCGGACGGTCCGGCGGATAGCGGAAGAAGTCGTCCCCTCCGCATTTCAGGACAGGGAAACGCGCGAAGAGCGAGACGTCGTGCTCGTGGAGGAATTCGATCCGCAGACCGGCGGCGGCCAGCGCGGACACCACACTGCCCACCGGATGCTGCCACTCGACGCTGCGGTTGTGGACGGTCGGGGCATCGAAGTCCGCGTACGTACCCGGCGTCTCGTCCACCCATGCCTCACGGCTGAAGTAGTCGTGCACGATCCGCGAACCCGTCTCGTCGTCCAGGCAGTCCGTGAGCGGGTGGAACTCGGCGAGGTAGAGGAAGCCACCGGGCGCCACCAACGACGCGGCCGTCTCGGCCCAGCGGTCGATGTCGGGCAGCCAGTTCAGCGCGCCGACGCCCGTGTAGACGATGTCGTACGAGGAGTCCGGTACGGCCTGGGCCGCGTCATACACGTCGGCGGCGACGAAAGCCGCGCGGTCGGGTCCCAGTCCCAGGTCCTGGGCGAGGGCGCGGGCGGTCTCGACGGCCGGTTCGGAGAAGTCGAGGCCGACGACCTGAGCCGCGCCGTGCCGCGCCCAGGAGAGCGTGTCGAGTCCGATGTGGCACTGCAGGTGCAGCAGCGACCGGCCGGTCACATCGCCGACCTCGGCCAGCTCGAAGGGCCGCAGGGCGTCCTTCCCCGCACGGAAGGAGCCCAGGTCGTAGAAGTCACTGCCTGCGTGGATGGGCACACGTTCATCCCACATCCTGCGGTTGGCCTCGCGCCAGTCGGGCGGTGTCGGAGCGGTGGACATGTGCGCGAGGTTATCCACAGGCTGCGGACGAAGCGAACGGATTGTCGGGCGTCCGGCGCAGAATGGGGTCATGACTGAGGCCACTGGTTCGCCGACGACCGCATCCGTCCCGCTGTGGGAACAGCGCTTCCGCGCCCCCCGGGTGTCGCTGCCCGACTGGGCCGAGGACGCGCCGGACCGCGCGTTGTTCGTCTCCAACGCGACGGGTACCTACGAGCTGTACGCGTGGGACCGGGCGACCGGTGAGCAGCGCCAGGTGACCGACCGGCCGAATGGGACGACGGACGGCGTGCTCACGCCGGACGGCGAGTCCGTGTGGTGGTTCGACGACACCGACGGAGACGAGTTCGGGGTGTGGATGCGCCGGCCGTTCCACGGCGGGGCGGGCGCCGAGTCCGTCCCGGCCGCTCCCGGTCTCGGGCCCTCTTATCCGGCCGGGCTCGCGATCGGCCGGGACGGGACGGCGGTGATCGGCCGTTCGACGGACGAGGACGGTACGACGGTCCATGTGGTACGGCCGGGCGCGGCCCCCGCGGAGATCTACCGGCACCGCGAGTCGGCCGGGGTCGGCGACCTGAGTCACGACGGGACGCTGATCGCCCTGGAGCACACCGAGCACGGGGACGCGATGCATTCCGCGCTGCGCGTGGTCCGGCCGGACGGGACGACGGTCGCGGAGCTGGACGACACCGAGGGCGGCACGAAGGAGCTGGGCCTCGCGGTCCTCGGTTTCGCGCCGGTCGCCGGGGACACCCGGCTGCTGGTCGGACACCAGAGGCGCGGACGCTGGGAGCCGATGATCTGGGACCCGGTGGCGGGCACGGAGACGGACCTGGCCATCGACCTGCCGGGCGATGTGGGCGCCGAGTGGTATCCGGACGGCTCCGCGCTGCTCATCGAGCACGGCTTCGAGGCCCGCAGCGAGCTCTGGCGGTACGAGCCCGCTGCGGCCGACGGCAAGCTGGTCCGGGTGGAGACGCCGACCGGCACGGTCTCCGGCGCCACGGCCCGCCCGGACGGGACGGTCGAATACCTGTGGTCGTCGGCGGCCGAGCCGCCCGTCGTCCGCTCCACGACCGGCGCGGTGGTGCTCGACCCGCCGGGGGCCAAGGCCCCGGCCTCGGTGCCCGTCGAGGACGTGTGGGTGGACGGGCCCGGCGGCCGGATCCACGCGCTCGTCCAGCGGCCGGCAGGCCCCGCCGAGGGGCCGTTCCCGACGGTCTTCGAGATCCACGGCGGCCCCACCTGGCACGACAGCGACGCCTTCGCGGCCGGCCCCGCGGCCTGGGTCGACCACGGCTACGCGGTCGTCCGGGTCAACTACCGCGGCTCGACCGGTTACGGACGGGCGTGGACGGACGCGCTCAAGCACCGGGTCGGGCTGATCGAGCTGGAGGACATCGCGGCGGTACGGGAATGGGCGGTGAAGTCCGGCCTCGCGGACCCGGCGAAGCTCGTCCTGGCCGGCGGCTCCTGGGGCGGCTATCTCACACTGCTCGGCCTCGGTACGCAGCCCGGCGACTGGGCCCTCGGGCTGGCCGCGGTCCCCGTCGCGGACTACGTCACGGCGTATCACGACGAGATGGAGGCTCTGAAGGCGATGGACCGCACGCTGCTGGGCGGGACACCGGAGGAGGTGCCCGAGCGGTTCGAGGCGTCGTCCCCCCTGACGTACGTCGACGCCGTGCGTGCCCCGGTCTACATCTCCGCCGGGGTCAACGACCCGCGCTGCCCGATCCGCCAGGTGGAGAACTACGTGGACCGGCTGAAGGACCGGGACGCCGTGCACGAGGTCTACCGGTACGACGCGGGGCACGGCTCGCTCGTCGTGGAGGAGCGGATCAAGCAGGTGCGGCTGGAGCTCTACTTCGCCCGCCGGCACCTGTCCGGAGTGTCGCCGGCGGGGCCCGGTGACCCTGTCGGTCAGGGCGGGGAGGTGCCGGACGGCAGCGCGTAGGGGAGGCGCCCGTCGGCGCGTAGGGGACGGATAAAGGGCCGCTTTCCGGGTGCCCCCGCTCCGGTCGGCCGGAGCGGGACCGTACCGTGGAGGGGTGTACCGGTTCCTGCTGACCCCGCGATGGTGGGGGATCAACCTCTTCGTCGTGCTGGCCATCCCGTTCTGCGTGTTCATGGGCACCTGGCAGCTCGGCCGCTTCGAGGACCGCGTGCACACGCACGAGGCCGCCGAGAAGCAGCCCGCCCCGGGCACCCGGGCCGCCGAACCGCTCGACGAACTGCTGCCCGTCGACACGGAGACCTCCGGCCGGCCCGCCGTCGCGACCGGGCGGTACGCGGACCGCTTCCTGGTACCCGGCCGTGAGCTGGACGACCGGAAGGGCTTCTACGTCCTGGACATGCTGCGGACCGACAGCGGCAAGGCCCTGCCGGTGGTACGCGGCTGGCTGCCCGGGAAGCCAGGACAGACCCGGGTGCCGCCCGCGCCGTCCGGCCGGGTCACGGTGACCGGCGACCTCCAGGCATCGGAGAACGCGGGCACCGCAGGGGTCGGCGCGACGGGCGGGCTGCCGGACGGCCAAGTGGGCATGATCAGCGCGGCGTCGCTCGTCAACCTGGTGCCGTACGAGGTGTACGACGCCTGGGTGACACTTCCGGCGAGCGGAGCGGGCGGTTCCGAGAAGGCCGTGGGCGCCTCGGGCGACGCGGCGAGCGGTGCCGCCCGGTCCGAAGCGACCGCGCTGCGCCCGGTACCGGCCGCCGCGCCGGAGGGCGGCGGCCTCGACCTCAAGGCTTTCCAGAACCTCGGCTACACGGGTGAGTGGTTCGTCTTCGCCGGGTTCGTGGTCTTCATGTGGTTCCGGCTGCTCCGGCGCGAGGCCGAGGCCGCCCGGGACCTGCGGCTCGGCCTGGTGCCCGAGGCGGAGACCGCCGCCCCGTCGGCCCCCGAGGCGGAGGCCCGCTCAGGGGCGTGAGCGGGGCGGGCCCGGACCACCGGGCCCGCCGTAGCCGCTCCTACGACGAGGGTTCCAGGACGCCGGTCCGGTAAATCGTTCCCGCGCAGGCGTTGTCGATCTTCGTCGTGGCTACCGGGGCCCCCGGCTCCGGGGTGTGCTGCACGGAGATGCTGCCCTCGGCGGGGGTGGCGCCGTCGCTGCCGAACTGCGTCTCCGTACCGGTCTCGCTCTCGCCGGTGCCGCCGGCCGCCACGGAGCCGGCCGAACCGCCGCCGCCCGCGCCCGCCGCGCCGTCCGTCGGCGTCGGGGAGGGCGAACCAGCGGGGGCCGGGCAGGTGTCCTTCGGGACCCAGGCGAACTGCACCTCGTAGACCGCGTCCGGCTTCAGCAGGACGGTGGACTCCTCGGTGGCGGGGTCGGGCAGACCGGACGCGGGGTCGCCCTCGGTGTGCCGGACGACCTCGATCCGGGCCGGGTCGGCCGCGCCCATCGCCTCGAAGCCCACGGTGCCGCCGCTGCTGACCACGCAGTTCTCGCCGGACACGTTGGCGATGCGGAAGGCCCCGTACACCGTGCCGTCGGCACCCGCCGCGCCGGTCCTGGCCGACTGCACGCCGAGCTGTCCCGGATCGCACGGGCGCATGGTGTCCACCGCGCTCTTGGCGGGGTCGGCGGACGCGCCGGCCGGGTCGCCGTCCTGGCCCTGGCCACTGCTGTCGGACGGGGTCGTGGTGCTGTGCGGAAGCCCTTGGCCGCCGTTCGGGTGGCCGCCGCCGCTCTCACCGCCGCCACCGTTGCCGGAGTCCGCGCCGCGGTCTTCGCCGTTGCCGCCCTGCGCCTGCTCGCCGTGGCCGGCGATGGCGGGGCTGGCCGTGCTGGAGCCCTCCGAGTTGGCGACGTGGACGAACGCGGGGATCGCGGTGCCGATGAGCAGTGCCGCAGCGGCGGCGCCGACCAGGGCCTGCCGCCGACGGGCCCGCCGGGCGGGCACCGCGCGCTGCAGCCGGTCGAGGCTGCCCTCGCTCGGCGCCAGGCCCTGCACGACACCGTGCATCATGCGGCGCAGCGCGTCCTCGGCGCCGTCGTCACCGTCGTCGCCGAGGGGCGCGCCTCCGCCGGACGAGCCGCCTCCGCCGAACAGTCCGGCCGGGGCCGCGAGGCCCTGGGTGTCGCCGTCGCGGTCGGCGTGCGGGACGTTCTCCGGCCCGTGGTTCACAGTTCCGTTCCCAGTCCGGCCCAGCGGGAGCCCGCGCGAGGCACCGCGCCGGTATCCGTTACGGCCGCCCGGCCGCGGGTCCTGTTCATGGTCGTGTTCGTGGCGGTCATCGCGCCGGCTCATACCTGCGCCTCCATCACCACGCGCAGGGCCGCGATACCACGTGACCCGTACGCCTTCACCGAGCCCAGGGATATGCCCAGCGTCTCGGCGACCTGAGCCTCGGTCATGTCCGCGAAGTAGCGCAGGACCAGCACCTCGCGCTGGCGCCTCTGCAGACCGCGCATCGCCTTGATCAGCGCGTCCCGCTCCAACTGGTCGTACGCCCCCTCCTCCGCGCTCGCCATGTCCGGCATCGGTTTCGAGAGCAGCTTCAGCCCGAGGATGCGGCGGCGCAGCGCGGAGCGGGAGAGGTTGACGACGGTCTGCCGCAGGTACGCGAGGGTCTTCTCGGGCTCACGCACCCGGTTGCGCGCGGAATGCACGCGGATGAACGCCTCCTGCACGACGTCCTCGCAGGACGCCGTGTCGTCCAGCAGCAGGGCCGCGAGGCCGAGCAGCGAACGGTAGTGGGCGCGATAGGTTTCGGTGAGATGGTCGACGGTGGTTCCGGCTGCCACGCTCTCTTCAGCACCCTCGCGCTGCGCCGGCAGCCCTGTCTGACGCGCGGCGGGCATGGGCGCGATCACCGGCATGCCACCGGCTGCACGGGCCCGTCGGAGCGGTCGCACCGAAGCGCCGCGCAAGGGGCCCACCACTGTGATATCGAGAACCTCTGCCACGCCAGTTGGACACGCTTCCCCCCGTCAGGGTTGTACGCATCCGGCACCGCGTTTGAAGCCCGGCGATATGCCCTCATACGTACCCGCTCTTCCCCAGATGCCCCGCACATGCGCCCCGCCGCGCAAGAAGTGACCGCTTAGACGCCTGGCGTCCTACCCGCGGTTGCAACGAACCGAAAGCTCATCGTCCGTCACGGCGACTGCCCAGCTCAAGAGGTTCAGACCAGAGAGTTGCTCACAGATCGTTCACAGAAAGTACAAAACAGGTTCGATCCGGACCTCGTGACCATGGCAGGTCAGGAACGGGGGAACTCCGCGGCCACGGATTCGGCGATCTGGGCCACGTTGAGCGCGGCCCCCTTGCGGAGGTTGTCGCCGCAGACGAAGAGCTCGAGCGCCTGCGGGTCGTCCAGCGAGCGCCGGACCCGGCCGACCCAGGTCGGATCGGTGCCGACCACGTCGGACGGGGTGGGGAAGTCGCCGGCGCCCGGGTTGTCGTACAGCACCACCCCGGGAGCGGTCGCCAGGATCTCGTGGGCCCGGTCGACCGCGACCTCGTTCTCGAAGCGGGCGTGCACGGACATCGAGTGCGTGGCGACGACGGGTACGTACACGCAGGTCGCCGACACGCGCAGGCTCGGCAGACCGAGGATCTTGCGGCACTCCTCGCGGATGGCCAGCTCCTCCGACGACCAGCCGTCGCCGGCGTCCGTCCCGGCCCACGGGACGACGTTGAGCGCGACCGGAGCGGCGAACGGGCCGCTGTGCGTGTCGCCCACCACGCGGCGCACGTCGCCCGGTTTCGTACCGAGTTCGGTGCCGGCCACCATCGACAGCTGTTCGCGCAGTACGGCGACCCCGTCGCGGCCGGCGCCGCTGACGGCCTGGTACGAGGAGACGACGAGCTCCTGCAGACCGAACTCGGCGTGCAGGGCTCCGATGGCGACGATCAGCGCCAGCGTGGTGCAGTTCGGGTTCGCGACGATGCCGCGCGGCCTCATCCGTACGGCATGCGGGTTGATCTCGGGCACGACGAGCGGAACGTCGTCGTCGGTCCGGAAGGCGGCGGAGTCGTCGATGACGACGGCGCCCTTGGTCGCCGCGAGCGGGGCCCAGCGCGCGGAGACCTCGGCGGGCACCAGGAACAGTGCCACGTCGATGCCCTCGAAAACGTCCTCGGTGAGTTCGAGGACCTCGCTCTCCTCACCGCGTACGACCAGCTTGCGGCCGGCCGAGCGCGGTGAGGCGACGAGTCTGACCTCGCCCCAGACGTCCGCGTGCTGCGAGAGGATCTGGAGCATGACGCCACCGATCGCCCCGGTCGCACCGACGACCGCGAGCGAAGGGCGGCGTGCGGTCATCGGCCGGTGCCCCCGTACACGACGGCCTCGTCGGAGTCGCTGTCGAGACCGAAGGCGGTGTGCACGGCGCGCACGGCCTCGTTGACGTCGTCGGCACGGGTGACCACCGAGATGCGGATCTCGGACGTCGAGATCAGCTCGATGTTGACGCCGGCGTCGGACAGCGCCTCGAAGAAGCCCGCGGTGACCCCGGGGTTCGTCTTCATGCCGGCGCCGACCAGGGAGATCTTGGCGATCTGGTCGTCGTAGCGCAGCGAGTCGAAGCCGATCACGCCGCGGTTGCGCTCCAGGGCGTCGATGGCCTTGCGGCCCTCGGCCTTCGGGAGCGTGAACGAGATGTCCGTCAGGCCGGTCGACGCGGCGGAGACGTTCTGCACCACCATGTCGATGTTGACCTCGGCGTTCGCGATCGTACGGAAGATCGCGGCGGCCTCGCCCGGCTTGTCGGGAACGCCGACGACGGTGATCTTGGCCTCGGAGACGTCATGGGCGACTCCGGAGATGATCGCGTGCTCCACCTTCTGGTCCCCTTGCGGCTCGTTGCTGACCCAGGTGCCCCGCAGTCCGGAGAAGGACGAGCGGACATGGATCGGGATGTTGTATCGGCGTGCGTACTCGACGCAGCGGTGCAGCAGCACCTTGGAGCCGGACGCGGCCAGCTCCAGCATGTCCTCGAAGGAGATCCAGTCGATCTTACGGGCCTTCTTGACGACCCGCGGGTCGGCGGTGAACACGCCGTCCACGTCGGTGTAGATCTCGCAGACCTCGGCGTCCAGCGCGGCCGCGAGCGCGACGGCAGTGGTGTCGGACCCGCCGCGACCGAGGGTGGTGATGTCCTTCTTGTCCTGGGACACACCCTGGAAACCCGCGACGATCGCGATGTTCCCCTCGTCCAGCGCCGTACGGATACGGCCCGGCGTCACATCGATGATGCGCGCTTTGTTGTGGACCGAGTCGGTGATGACGCCCGCCTGGCTGCCGGTGAACGACTGGGCCTCGTGGCCCAGGTTCTTGATCGCCATGGCCAGCAGCGCCATGGAGATCCGCTCTCCCGCGGTCAGCAGCATGTCGAACTCACGCCCGGCCGGTATCGGGGATACCTGCTCGGCGAGATCGATCAACTCGTCCGTCGTGTCGCCCATCGCGGACACCACGACAACCACCTGGTTGCCGTTCTTCTTGGCATCGACGATTCGCTTGGCGACGCGCTTGATGCCCTCGGCATCGGCTACGGAGGAGCCTCCGTACTTCTGCACGACAAGGCCCACGTGCGCTCCTCGCTCAGTCCATTACTGCGGTCGGCTCAGTTTAACGAGCAGCCCGGAAACGCCTCGCTGATACCACATGCTGAGATGTCCCGCTCACCACGTGATCATCGGCGTGCCACCCCGAACCGCTCGTACCGCCCTGCTGCCCACCGGACACGTACGCATTCCCCTTTGTGGCCCAGCCCACACCCCGCGGGGCCGACCGGGGACCGCCTACTTCGCGGGGCGCAGGCCCAGTGGGCCCGCGATCTCCTCGAACATGACGCGGCCCGCCTCTTCGGCGAGGTTGTCGTCGCCGGCGTCCTGGTCGATGTCCAGGCCGTCCAGCTCCTGGAGGGGCTGGTTGAGGCGGATGTGGGCGATCAGGGACTGGAGGGCGCGCAGGGTGGCGGAAGCGGTGGAGCCCCAGTTGGAGAAGTAGGAGAACTGCCACCACCACAGGGCCTCGGTGGTGCGGTCCTCCTCATAGTGGGCCAGGCCGTGGCGCAGGTCGGTGACGAGGTCGGCCAGGTCGTCGGAGATACGGGCCGCGACCGGGGCCTTGCGGGGCTCGTACGGGTCGAAGACCTCGGAGTAGACGTCGATCGGCTCCAGGAGGGCCGCGAAGCGCTCGCGCAGGCCGTCCGCGTCCGGTTCGGCGCCGAGGTCGGGCTCGTAGCGCTCGTCGGGGACGATGTCCTCGTACGCGCCGAGCCGGCCGCCTGCCAGCAGGAGCTGGGAGACCTGGAGAAGCAGGACCGGGACGGCCTCCTCCGGCTCCTCGACCCTGGACACCTCGGTGACCGCGACGATGAACGTCTTGATCTGGTCGGCGATCTGGACCGCGAAATCGCCGGGGTCCTGCGTAACGGTGTTCAACGTGGCGTCAGACATCGATGAGACCTCCCGTGTGACCGGTCGGAGACGTTGAGTAGAAGATAACCGCGCTGAACGTAAAGCCGCCGTGAGATGCGGAAACGCGACCGTCAGACATCGAGCAGCCGCCTCCCCTCGAAGGCCCGGCCGAGCGTGACCTCGTCCGCGTACTCCAGGTCGCCGCCCACCGGCAGGCCGCTGGCGAGCCGGGTGACGCGCAGGCCCATCGGCTTGACCATCCGCGCCAGATACGTCGCGGTGGCCTCGCCCTCCAGGTTGGGGTCGGTCGCCAGGATCAGTTCGGTGATGGAGCCGTCGGCGAGGCGGGCGAGGAGCTCGCGGATGCGCAGGTCGTCCGGGCCGACACCCTCGATGGGGCTGATGGCCCCGCCGAGCACGTGGTAGCGCCCCCGGAACTCACGGGTCCGCTCGATCGCGACGACGTCCTTGGGCTCCTCGACCACACAGATGACCGAGCGGTCACGCCGCTGGTCACGACAGATCCCGCACTCCTCCTCCTGCGCCACGTTGCCGCAGACGGCGCAGAAGCGGACCTTGTCCTTGACCTCCAGGAGGGCGTGGGCCAGGCGCCGCACGTCCGTGGGCTCCGCCTGCAGCACGTGGAAGGCGATCCGCTGCGCGCTCTTGGGACCGACGCCGGGCAGCCTGCCCAGTTCGTCGATGAGGTCCTGAACCACGCCTTCGTACAACGGAACGCCTTCCTGACTGAGTCGGCTGAGTCGTGGTACGTACCGTAGGGGGTACGTACGGTCTTGGGTATGCGGCCGGTCAGAACGGCAGGCCGGGCATGCCGCCGCCCAGTCCCTCGGTGAGCGGACCCAGCTTCTGCTGCTGGAGCTGCTGGGCGTTCTCGTTGGCCGCCTGGACCGCCGCGACGACGAGGTCCGCGAGAGTCTCGGTGTCCTCCGGGTCCACCGCCTTCGGGTCGATCACCAGGGCGCGCAGTTCGCCCGAGCCGTTGACCGTCGCCTTGACCAGGCCGCCGCCCGCCTGACCGTCGACCTCGGTCCTGGCAAGCTCTTCCTGGGCCTGGGCGAGCTCCTGCTGCATCTTCTGGGCCTGCTGCAGCAACTGCTGCATATTGGGCTGACCACCACCGGGAATCACGGACACTCCAGGCATTTCGACGACAAATGTTTCGGTATGCCGAGCCTACGTTGTCGCCGGGCGGCGCGCCCCACCCGCCGGGGAGCAACTCTTTCGAGTGAGATCGAGGGAGCGGTGCCGGGACTCCTATACCTGACCAGAGGCCGTGCACACCCGGGAATACCGCGATTTCGACCCCACGCCCCACCATTCGGCGGTAGGAAGGGCATGCGTCCCGGCACGCACGCGCCTACCCCTCCTCACGCATGGTTACGCATGGGGGACTGCCCGTCGCGTCCAGGGACCGGGAGCAGAGCAGGGATCCGCCCCGTCGTCGAGTACGCGGTCGAGAGCACGCGTCGCTATGCAGCATGCAGAGGAGTACCCCGGTGAGTCAGCCGGAGATGCAGCCCGAAGTGCCGCCCCGCAAGTCCGGCACGTCCGGCCCGGCGGGTGCGGCCGCTCCCTCCGGTACGGACTCCGAGGACCGTGCGGGGCGGGCCCGTGACCTGACCGGGGAGCCGTTCCCGCTGGGCGACTGGGGAGAACCGTCCCAGCGGCTGGACGAGCTCTACCGGTGGCTGGAGGCGGACGCGCTGCGCACCGCCGACTGGTATCTGAACGACCGGCTGTGGAAGCGGCGCGGCGCCAGGGCGCTGCGGATGGGCACCGCCGCCGGAGCGGTCGCGGGCGCCGCCCTGCCGCTGCTCGACCTGACGGGCGCGCTGCACGGCGCGGCGGGCTGGGGCTATCTGTCGCTGCTCCTCGGCGCCGCGTGCATGGCGTGCGACCGCTACTTCGGTCTGACCTCGGGCTGGATAAGGAACCTCGCGACCGCGCAGGCGGTGCAGCGCCGGCTTCAGGTGCTCCGGTTCGACTGGGCGTCGGAATGCGTACGGGAGGTGCTCGGCCCGGCCGAGGGCACGGCGAGCGAGGCGACCGAGCGGTGCCTGGGCGTGCTGCGGCGCTTCTCCGAGGACATCACGGAGCTCGTACGGTCGGAGACCGCCGACTGGATGGTGGAGTTCCGGGCCGGGCCCGCGCCGCTGGGGATGCAGGCCCTGGTCTCCGGCGGCTCCGGGAACGGACGCCCGGAGCCGGGAGCGGCGCCCGGACGCTTCCCGCTCCAGTCGATGGGCCGGCCGAACATGCCTCGGCAGCGCCCGCCGGAGTCCCCGCGCTGACCGTTCGCCGGCCGGTGCGGGGCTCCGGGGCGGGGCCCCAGGACCGAGTCAGCTGAAGACGATCATCGATCCCTGGGCGAGGCTCCGGGTGGCCGCGGCGTGCAGGCCGAGCCAGACGTGGCGCTCCCGGGCGAAGGGGTTGTCGTCGTACGGGACGGAGGTCGCCGGTTCCTCCAGCTCGGTGGGGGCGGCGGGCGGCAGGGGGGCGGCCGGCGGGTTCGCCGGGTCGATGCCGATGGCCGGGGCGACGAACTCCAGCTCCCGCAGCAGCCCGTGCGCGGAACCGAGCGGGCCGCCCGCCGCCAGCAGGTCGTCGGTGGAGACGGGCGCGGCGAAGTCGAGGGGGACGTACGCCCCCGCGTGGTCGAAGTGCCACACCAGGTGCGACTGCCGGGCCGTGGCCTCGAACATCTCCAGCAACTGCTCGTAGTCCCCGCCCAGCTCACCGACCGGCGTGACGGCGAGACCGCTGAGCTGGAGGAGATAGGCACGGCGCAGGAAGTGCAGGGCGTCGTAGTCGAAGCCGGCCACCGGGGCGACGTCTCCGGTCAGTCCCGGCATGTAGGCGTAGACGGGGACGGGCGGCAGTCCGGCCTCGCCCAGGGCCTTGTCGTAGAGGGCGATCTCTTCGGCGAAGGGGTTGTCGGGGCTGTGGCACAGCACATCGACGAGGGGGACAAGCCACAGGTCACAGGCCACGAAGTCTCGCTCTCCAACGGGGGCGTGCGGTGGTCGGGACAGCGTAATGCGACCGGCACCGCGCGCACAGTGGTCGTTCACGACCGGGCCGGGGGCGCGGTGGGGCGCGACGGTGCCCGGGGGATTCAGGCGCGCCCCTCGGTCTCCGCCGCGGACGGCCCCAGCGCGGCCAGGCGGTCGGCCCAGCTCAGCGCGTGGCCGTTGTACCCGTCTATCGCCGCACGCAGGGCTTCGCGGTCCCGGTGCGTGATGGCGGTGACCAGCTCGGCGTGGCCGTTCCACAGCCAGTCCCGCAGATCGGCGTCGCCCCGCAGGTACGGCACGGCGAACACCCATGCCTGGACGCGCAGCCGGTGCAGGAAGTCGCTGATGTAGCCGTTGCCGATGAGCCCGCCGAGCTCGCGCCAGAAGCGCAGGTCGTAGCCGATGAGGATGTCCAGGTCACCGCTGCGCGCCGCGCGGGCGGCCTCCTCGGCCCGGCGGCGTACCGAGACGAGCGCCTCCCGGTAGTCGGCACGCCGGTCCGGAACCGGCTCGTGGAAGACGTCCCGGATGACCCCGTCCATGACCAAGGCGCGGGCCTCCACCATCGCCCGGTAGTCCGCGACCGTGAACTGGTGCACCCGGAATCCGCGGTGCTGGTCGGATTCGAGCAGGCCCTGCGCGGACAGGTCGAACAGCGCCTCGCGGACGGGCGTCGCGGACACCCCGTACTGCTCGGCGATCTGCTTGACGGTGAACTCCCGCCCCGGCAGCAGACGCCCGGCGAGCACCTCGTCACGCAGCGCGTCCGCGATCTGCTGTCGCAGGGTGCTGCGGGTGACGGCTCCGCTCGCGCACATGGCGCCCCTCCCCCATCCGGTTCCGGGTCACCTTAGACCGGGGTCGTACCGGCCCTGAGCCCCGGAGGGGCCCGGTCGGGCGATCCACGCCGCTATTCTCGTCCCCGTCCGGCGTGTTGTCGTACGGGGGAGGCCGCACACCATGGAGAAGCTCGGGTCCACCGATCCACAGCGCATCGGCGCCTACCGCCTGCTCGGGCGTCTCGGCGCGGGCGGGATGGGCCAGGTGTATCTGGCCCGGTCCGACCGCGGCCGTACGGTCGCGCTCAAGCTGGTACGCGAGGAACTGGCCGCACAGCAGGAATTCCGTGACCGGTTCCGCCAGGAGGTGCGGGCCGCCCGCCGGGTGGGCTCCACGTGGACCGCGCCCGTCCTGGACGCCGACACCGAAGCCGATGTCCCGTGGGTCGCCACCGGGTATGTGGCGGGCCCTTCCCTCCAGGCCACCGTCTCGGGCAGGCCGGGCACGGCGTCCGGCCCGGCGGCCCCCGGCGCCCACGGTCCCCTGCCGGAGCGGTCCGTCCGCGTTCTCGGTTCCGGTCTGGCTCACGCCCTGAAGGCCATCCACACGGCCGGCCTGATCCACCGGGACCTGAAGCCCTCCAACATCCTGCTCACGATCGACGGCCCGCGCGTCATCGACTTCGGGATAGCGAGGGCCCTGGACACGGTCACCGACGGCGGCCTCACCCGGACCGGCGCCCTGGTCGGCACCCCCGGCTTCATGTCGCCGGAGCAGGTGCGGGGCGAGCGGGTGAGCGCGGCCAGCGACGTGTTCTGCCTGGGGTCGGTGCTGACGTACGCCCTGACCGGCCGGCTCCCCTTCGGCGCCGCGGCCAACGAGATGCACGCCCTGCTGTTCCGCATCGCGCAGGAGGACCCGGACCTGACCGGGGTCACGCCCGGCCTCGACGACCTGATTCGCGGGTGCCTCCACAAGGACCCGCAGGCCCGGCCGTCCACGGACGACATCCTGGCGCTCCTGGGCGACGGCGACAGCAGCGCGGAGCCCTGGCTTCCGGGTGCCCTCCTCGCCCAACTCGGCCGCCACGCCGTGGAACTGCTCGACTCGGAGGACCCCGAGGACGCGGTGCCGCCCGACGCCGTGGTGCCGAACGGCGTGGCGGCACCCGGCGAGGCCGCGGTCCCGGGTGGCGGGGTGCCCGGCGAGGCCGCGGTCCCGGGTGGCGGGGTGCCCGCCGCTGCGGTGCCCGGTGGCGCATCGAACGACGCGGTGCCGGCCGACGGGGCACCGGCGGACGGGGCACCAGACCCGGCCCGGACCACGGGTCCCGCCCCTGTCCCCGGAGATGGGAAGCCGCAGGGCGCGGTCCCCCTCACCAAGCCGGTCGCCCCCGCCGACGCGGTGAGCGGCAGCCCGTCCGACGCCCTGTCCGACACCCCCTCCGACGCGGGCACCGAGCCTCCCGTCGAGCCGGCGACCGAGGTCCTCGACGCCCCCACCGGTCCGACCGTCCCGCTCCCGTCCCCCGGGCAGCCCGCGTCCGGCCCCGTCCACCCGCTCCCCGCCGCGGCCGCCGGCGCGGCCGGTGCCGCCGCCACGCCGCCGAGCGGACCGCCCCCGGCCACCCCGCCTCCCGGCTACGGCTACCCGCACCAGGCAGCCCAGCCGCAACAGGTCCAGGGCTACGGCCACCCGCAGCAGCCCAACCCCGGCCAGGGGTACGGCTATCCACAGCAGCCCGGCCAAGGCCAGGCATACGGCTACCCCCAGCAGCCGAGCCCGGACCACGGCTACCCGTACGGCTACCCGCAGCAGCCCGGGCAGGGCGCCACTCCCCCGTACGGCCCCGGGTACCCCACCGGCACCCAGCATCCGGCCCCCGCTCCCGAACCGGCCCGCAGGAGCAGCGGCTCGACCATCGCGCTGATCCTCGTCGCCGTACTGGTCGCTGTAGGCGCCGGCGGGTCCGTCTACGCCCTCATGAACGACAAGGGCGGCACGCCCACGGCCAAGCCCACCCACTCGGCCGGGCCCACCCCGTCGCAGGCCGTCGACGAGTCCCCCTCCCCCGACGTCTCCCCGGATCCCTCGCCCGACGACGGGGACAACGGCGAGGGGGGCGGCATCCCCGACGGCTACCTGGGCTCCTGGTCGGGCAGCATCGACAACGACACCGGGCACTCCACCCGTGAACTCGTCATCCGCCAGGGGGACGTGGGCGACACGGTCCTCACCCTGACCGCCGAGGGTCCCCTCGCCACCGGCGGCACCTACCACTGCGTCTTCGAGGCGCCCCTGACCACCGAGGCCGCCGAGGGCGAGTCCGTCAGCATCGGTCCCTCCATCGTGACGGAGGGGGAACCGGCGGCTTCCTGCTCTCCGGGCGCTCCGACGACGCTCACGCTGCTCCCGGACGGCAGTCTGAGCCGTGAGAACTCGTCGAGCGGCGAGAAGCTCACGTACACGAAGTCCGGCTGACGCACCGGGCCGGGCCGGACCACCGGTGCGTGTGCACGGCCGCCCCCTGCCCGGGCCCGCCGCCGGATTCACTGGATCAGCGGCCGGAGCGACATGAGCAGGTGCTGGTGGACCGTGTCCCCCGCCCCGTCCGCCGCTGTCACCGCTTCCTCATGGTCCTGGTGCCCGGTGATCATGGCGCGCTGGCCCTGGCCCATGAGCTGGAACCGCACCACCGGGCTGTCGAACGTGGCCAGCGCGTCCATCAGATAGGAGGGGTTGAACCCCACGGTGATCTCGTCGGCGCCCAGGAGCCCGGCGGGCAGGCGCTGGGAGGCCACGTCGTCCTCGTACCCGGCCTGGAGCAGGACGGAGTCCCCGGTGAACGCGAACTGGAGCGGGCTGTCGCCGTCCGCCACGACCGCGACCCGCTTCACCGCCTCGACCAGCGGTTCGCGCTCGGTCACCGCCTTGACCGGCCCGCTCAGTACGAACAGCTTGTCGTGGCGCGGGAGCCGGCCGTCGAGCAGCCGGACCGTGGTGCGCATGCCCTTCCGTTCGAAGCCCGCCGAACCACTGTCCAGGGCGAGGCGGACCGTACCGGGGCGGGTGCCGACCGAGCGGGCGATCTCGCTGAGCCGACGGGCCGATACGACGACGTCGGCTGTGGTGCCGTGACCCGTGGGCCGCCAGTCGAGCGTACGGACGGCGAAGCGGTAGCGGTCGGTGGCCGCGAGGGTCATCCGCCCGCCGCCGAGCGCCAGGCGGATTCCGGTGAGTGTGGGGAGGGTGTCGTCCCGGCCGGCGGCCACCGACACGTCGGCGACGGCTGCCGCGAACTCCTGCCCGTCCACCTCACCGAGTATCTCGGGCAGCGGCGGCAGCGCGGGGTAGTCGTCCAGCGGCAGGACGGACAGACCGAATCCGGCGCCGCCGCCCGTGACTGTGAACCGTGAGCCCTCGACCGCGCATTCCACCGGCCCTTCGGGCAGCACCTTGCACACGTCGAGCAGTCGGCGGCCCATGACCAGGACCTTGCCGGGCCGTTCGGTCCGCGCCGCGACCTCGATGCGGGCGGATGCCTCGTAGTCCAGGCCGGAGATGCTCAGTCTGTCGTCCGTCGCCTCCAGCAGCAGACCGCCCAGGACGGGCACGGGCGACCTGGTGGGCAGAACGCGGGCGGCCCAGGCGACGGCATCCGCCAGCTCGCCTCGTTCGATCCGGAACTCCATCGTGATGACCTCTCCTCGTGCGCCGACCGCCTGCGGTCCCGATGCTTGCGACGTTAGAGGCGGCCACTGACAACGAGGCAGGGGACGCCTCCGTCCGCGAGGCCGGAGGCGTCCCCCACACGAGTGAAGTTACTGGGTTGAAGCGCTGGTCAGCAGCTCAAGTTGGAACCGGGCGTGGTGCCGAGGATCTGCACGAACGCCTGGTACTTGTTGATACGGCTCTGGACCTGGGCGGGGTTGCCGCCGTTGCACTCGATCGAGCCGTTGATCGAGCGGATCGTCTCACCGAAGCCGGCGCCGTTCACCATGGCGTTGTGGGCGGTCATGGTGCCGGGGCCGTTCTGGGTGTTCCAGTACCAGAGGCCGGTCTTCCAGGCCACGGCGGCGTCGGTCTGTACCAGGTTCGGGTTGTGGAGCAGGTCGATGCCCAGTGCGTCGCCCGCGGCCTTGTAGTTGAAGTTCCAGCTGAGCTGGATCGGGCCGCGCCCGTAGTAGGCGGACTGGCCGGCCGGGCAGCCGTAGGGCTGGCTGCTGTCGCAGTAGTGCGGGTAGTTGGCGGTGTTCTGCTCGACGATGTACACCAGTCCGCCGGTCTCGTGGCTGACGTTGGCGAGGAAGGCCGCGGCCTCCTGCTTCTTGACGGTGTCACTGCCGGTGCTGGCGAAGCCCGGATAGGCGTCCAGCGCGGCGACCAGTCCGCTGTACGTATAGAAGGAACTGCGGCCCGGGAACATCTGGTTGAACTGCGCCTCGCTGACCACGAAGCCGGAGGACGAGCCCGGGCCGCCCGGGTCCGTGCCGCCTCCGCTTCCGCAGGCGCCCTGGTCGGCCCAGACGTCCGAGCTGCCCGGCTTCTCGTTCTGCGTCCACCACTTGGCGGTCCAGTTGTGTCCGTTGTACGAGGCGGAGCCGCCGCCCGTGTAGACGGACGAGGCGTTCCAGGCGGCCGCGCAGCCGGCGGCCGACGCGGTGGTGGCGGGGAGTACGACGAGCCCTGCGACGACCGCGCCCAGCGCGGCGAGCAGGCCCATGATGCGTCGGAACATCTGCACACTCCTTCGGCGCGGCACACCGATCGTCGCGGCGCACCGCTGTGGGGGGTTGTCGCCACTCAAGCGCGGTTGGTCTGGACCTGTCAAGGTCTAGACCAGAAAACGGAATCTCTTCGGCCGCGAGGGCCCCGGGGCCTGCCCGCGACGCGCGGATCCCACCGGCCCCGGGGCTCGAAGAGGCGTCAGCAGGTCAGATGTGAACCCGGGTTGACGCCGACGACGGCCGTGATGTGCTCGTACTTGGCCGCCCGAGCCTGCACCGAGCCGGGGTTTCCGCCGTTGCACTCCAGCGAGCCGTTGAGCGAGCGGATGGTCTCACCGAAACCGGCCCCGCCGACCATGGCGTCATGGGAGGTCACGGTTCCGGGACCGTTCTGGGTGTTCCAGTACCAGAGCGCGGTCTGCCAGGCGACGGACGGATCGCGCTCCACCTGCCAGGGATCGTTGAGCAGATCGAGGCCGAGAGCGTCTCCGGCCGCCTTGTAGTTGAAGTTCCAGCTGAACATGATCGGGCCGCGCCCGTAGTAGGCGGACTGACCGGCCGGGCAGCCGAACGGCTGGCTGTAGTCGCACTTGATCCAGTAGTTGGCCTCGTTGATCTCCTTCACGTACCGCAGGCCGACCGCCTCGAAGTCGGCGTGCGTCAGAAACGCCGCGGCCTCCCGGCTCCTGGTCTCCTCGGTCCCGGTGTTGGCGAAGCGGGGATACGCGTGCAGCGCGTCGATCAGGCCCTGGTAGGTGTAGAAGGGGTCGCGCTCGGGGAAGATCTCGTCGAACTCCGCCTCGCTGATGACGAAGTCGGAAACCCCTCCCGTACAGGCGCCCGCGTCCGCCCAGACGGTGGTGGCGCCCGGGTTCTCGTTCCGCGTCCACCACTTCGCCGTCCAGTTGCGGCCGTGGTGCGAGACCGTGCCGCCCACCGTGTAGGCGGTCGAGGAGTTCCACAGGGGTGCGCACGACGCGGAGCCTGCTGCGTCCGATGCGGCCGGTGCGGCGGTGGCGGCGCCGGGCAGGAAGGCTGCCGTGGCGACGACCGCGCTCAGTACGGTCAGGATGCTCTTGATGCGGTTCAGCGCTGCTCACTCCTTCGACAAGGACGGGCATGGTGCGCCGCACACCCCGGCGGGCGGGCCGTGCGGGCACCCCTGCACCCAACCGTTGCTGGTCTGGACCTGTCAAGGTCTAGACCAGCCGATCGAACCGGGCGCGCCCATGCGGGAGGGCCGGGACTCAACCGCCGTCCCGGCCCTCCCGCGCCCCCGTACGACTACAGGAACGAGTTGATCTCGATGGTCTCGGTACGGCCGGGGCCGACGCCGATCGCGGAGATCGGGGCGCCGGACATCTCCTCCAGCGCCTTCACGTACGCCTGCGCGTTCTTCGGCAGGTCGGCGAACGTCTTCGCCTTGGTGATGTCCTCGGACCAGCCCGGAAGCATCTCGTACACCGGCTTCGCGTGGTGGAAGTCGGTCTGGCTGTACGGGAGCTCCTCGACGCGCTTGCCGTCGATCTCGTACGCGACACACACCGGGATCTGCTCCCAGCCGGTCAGCACGTCCAGCTTGGTGAGGAAGAAGTCGGTGAGGCCGTTGACCCGGGTCGCGTACCGCGCGATGACCGCGTCGAACCAGCCGCACCGGCGGTCACGGCCGGTGGTGACCCCGCGCTCACCGCCGATCCGCCGCAGCGCCTCGCCGTCCTCGTCGAGCAGCTCCGTCGGGAACGGGCCGGCGCCGACACGGGTCGTGTACGCCTTGAGGATGCCGATGACCCGGCTGATCTTGGTCGGACCGACGCCGGCACCGGTGCAGGCGCCGCCCGCGGTCGGGTTCGATGAGGTCACGAACGGGTACGTGCCGTGGTCGACGTCGAGCAGCGTGCCCTGGCCGCCCTCGAACAGGACGACCTTGCCCGCGTCGATGGCGTTGTTCAGAACGAGCGTCGTGTCGGCCACGTAGGGCCTGAGCTGCTCCGCGTACTGGAGCATGTCCTCGACGACCTTGCCGGCCTCGATGGCGCGCCGGTTGAAGACCTTGGCCAGAAGCTGGTTCTTCTGCTCCAGGGCCGCCTCGACCTTCTGCTCCAGGATCGACTCGTCGTAGAGGTCCTGGACACGGATGCCGACCCGGTTGATCTTGTCGGCGTACGTCGGGCCGATACCGCGCCCGGTGGTGCCGATCTTGCGCTTCCCGAGGAACCGTTCCGTCACCTTGTCGACGGTGACGTTGTACGGGGTGATCAAATGAGCGTTGCCGCTGATCAGCAGCTTCGACGTGTCCACGCCGCGGTCGTTCAGCCCACTCAGCTCGGAGAGCAGGACCGCCGGGTCGACGACGACACCATTACCGATGACCGGGGTACACCCCGGTGACAGGATGCCGGAGGGGAGGAGGTGCAGTGCGTACTTCTGGTCACCGACGACCACCGTGTGGCCGGCGTTGTTGCCGCCCTGGTAGCGCACCACATAGTCCACGGATCCACCGAGGAGGTCGGTGGCCTTTCCCTTGCCCTCGTCACCCCACTGAGCACCGAGCAGCACAAGTGCGGGCACAGGCGTACACCCCTTCCGGGCGGGGCATGTCCAAGGTCAGGGGGCGTACGAAAACGCCGTACATGCCGTACGCCGTTGTACGGCACAGTCCGAACCGTCGAACCGGGTGCCCCGGAATAGACGAAACCCCTGGCGCAATAGCGCAAGGGGCTCTTGCACCAAGATGCTACCCGAGGAAGGACCGAGGTGTCGGCTGCCCAGCCCCCCGGTAACGGTGCGCCCCACCTGCTGGTGGTGATCGATCCGGTCGCCCGCCGGACGGACGGCGAGTCCGTCCGCATCGCGAAGGACGTGCTGAGCGCCGGCTCGCACGCCAAGATCTGCCTCCCGGACAGCCCCGGGGAATTCGCCAGGGCCCTGTCCCGCCGGGGCAGCCGGCGGCCGGTGGTGATCGGCGACGACCGGGCGCTGCGGCGCGCCGTGTCCCTGATGCACCGGGAGCGGGAGCCCGCCATGAGCGCACTGTCGCTCGTCCCCGTCGGCGCGTCGGGCGCACTGGAACTCGCCCACTCGCTCGGCGTGCCGAACGGCGCCGTGGCGGCCGCGCGCACAGCGCTGGACGGGGCGGTACGGCGCCTCGACCTGCTCGTCGACGACAGCGACGGGGTGGTCCTGGGCGCGCTGCGCATCCCCGCGCTGAACGGAGCCCCCGGAACGGGTGCCGACCGCTCGGGCGTGTCCTCCGTCTGGGACGCCTGCCGCTCGCTGGTCCGCACCCTGGTGCGCCCCGCACCTCCGGAACCGCCCGCCGTGCCACCGACGCACCGGCTGCGCGTGGAGGCCGACGGCGTCGTGCTGAACGACCTCGACCGCCCGGTCGCCTCCGTGACGGTGACGTCGGGCTGCGGCGACGACGGCTTGGCCGCGGTGACGATCGACGCGCCGGACACCGCCCCGGTCACCACGGAGGCGAAGGCGGTCACGGTCTCGGGGGCGGACTTCCGCTACCGGGCGGACATACAGGTCGCGGGGCCGGTGCGGACCCGGACGTGGACGGTCCGGGCGGGGGCCTGGGGGCTGATGCTCCCGGCGGGGTAGCGGGCGCGGGTGCTCAGGTGCCCGCGCCGGTGCTGCCCGCCGGCAGGTCGAGGTTCTTGCGGTGCTCCTCCCAGCGGCCCATCAGCCCCTCCAGCTCCGACTGCAGGAACTCGAAGAACGCCGCCGTCTCGGCGATCCGGGCGCCGGCCGGGGTGTGCTCGCCGAGTGTGCGCGCGCCTTCCTTGAGGGTGCGCTCCCAGCGGGTGAGCACCTGGTCGCGGCCGGCGAAGGTGGTGTACCAGATCTCGTTGTGCAGGCGGTACCGGTCGCGGCGCGAGCCCGGTTCGCGTTCGCGGCCGACCATGCTGACCTGCGAGAGGTAGTTGATCGCGCCGGATACGGCGGCGGGGCTGATCTGCAGAGCCAGGGCGAGCTCCGCCGAGGTCATCGAGGCGTCGTCGTCCGCGAGCAGGGCCGCGAAGACGCGCGAGGCCATGCGCTGCATCCCCGCCTCGGTCATCTCGGACGCGAATCGCTCCACGAACCGCGCGACCGCCTCGGCGTCCCGGTCCCCGGGGCCCCCGACCGCGCCCTCGGCCGCGCTCTCCTCCGCGGATTCGCCGCTCATCCCGCTCCTCTTCCTTCGTGCGCCACTGCGTGTCACTCCTTCGAGTTTATACGGTTCCTTAACTTCACAATTTTGTGAAAGTAGCGTACGTTCAAAATCATGACGAAGGCAATCACCGTGGCCGGACTGTGCAAATCGTTCGGCCGGACGCAGGCGCTGGACGGGCTCGACCTGGCCGTCGAGACCGGTGAGGTCCACGGCTTCCTCGGTCCGAACGGGTCGGGGAAGTCCACCACCATCCGGATCCTGCTGGGGCTGCTCAGAGCCGGTTCCGGAGCGGCCCAGCTGCTCGGCCGCGACCCCTGGCACGACGCGGTCGAGCTGCACCGGCGCGTGGCATACGTCCCCGGGGACGTCACGCTCTGGCGCAACCTCTCCGGCGGCGAGGTGATCGACCTGTACGGACGGCTGCGCGGCGGCCTCGACGGGGCCCGGCGCGCGGACCTCGTGGACCGCTTCGAGCTCGACCCGACGAAGAAGGGGCGGACGTACTCCAAGGGCAACCGGCAGAAGGTGGCCCTGGTCGCCGCCTTCGCGTCGGACGTCGACCTGCTGATCCTGGACGAGCCGACCAGCGGGCTCGACCCGCTGATGGAGGAGGTCTTCCAGAGCTGCGTGGCCGAGGAGCGCGAGCGCGGTCGGACGGTGCTGCTCTCCAGCCACATCCTGAGCGAGGTCGAATCGCTCTGCGACCGGGTCAGCATCATCCGCCAGGGCCGGACGGTGGAGACCGGATCACTGACGGACATGCGTCATCTGACACGGACGCACATCAGCGCCGAGCTGATACGCGATCCGGACGGCCTGACACGGCTCCCCGGGGTCCATGAGCTCGATGTCGAAGGGCGGCGGGTCTCTCTCCAGGTGGACACGGACCAGCTGGACGGCGTCCTCAAGTCCCTCTCCGCGTCCGGCGTCCGCTCTCTGACATGCACCCCGCCCACGCTGGAGGAGCTCTTTCTCCGCCACTACGCGACGGCCGCCGATCAGTCGTCGGAGGTGGTGGCGCGATGACCGCCGTCCCCCTCGCAGCGAAGGCGGGTGTGCGGCGCCGGACGTCCACCGGGCAGTTCACCGGGACCTGGAGCCTGCTGAGGCTCGCCCTGCGGCGCGACCGCATCGTCATCCCCGTCTGGGTGCTCGTTCTCGGCGGGTCCTTCTCCTCCGTCGGTACGTCCATCTCCTCGCTCTACGAAACGCCGGCCCAGCGAGCCGAGCTCGCCGCGTCGATGAACGGCAACCGCTCCGTGCGGGCGATGTACGGGCCCGTGTTCGGCGACTCCGTCGGAGGGCTCGTCAGCTGGCGCATGCTCGCCTTCGGCGCGGCGCTGGCAGCGGTGATGAGTCTGGTCGTCGTCGTGCGCCACACCCGGGAGGAGGAAGAGACGGGCCGTCAGGAGATGCTCTCCTCGGGTGTGGTCGGGCGCCGCGCTCCGCTCACCGCCGCACTGCTCGCGGCGCTGACCGCCAATGCCGGCCTGACCCTGGTGATCACCGCCGGCATGGCCGGCTCGGGCGCGGGGGGCGCCGGGGCGGTGGCACTCGCGTCGGCCGTGGCCGGGGTCGGTGTGCTGTTCGCCTGCACCGCGGCGATCGCGGCACAGTTCACCGAGAGCGGGCGCCTGGCGAAGGGGGCCACGGCCGCGGTGGTGGGTGCCGCGTTCGTCCTGAAGGCGGCGGGCGACTCGGCCACGGACGACGGCTCCTCCCTCCTCACCTGGCTCTCCCCGCTCGGCTGGGCGGAGAACGTCCGGCCCTACGCCGACGAGCGGTGGTGGGTGCTCCTCCTGATCGCCGGTGCGGTGGCGGCGCAGTGCCTCGTGGCGTACGTGCTGGCCGGGCATCGGGACGTCGGCATGAGCTTCCTGGCGGCGCGCCCGGGGCCGGCGCGAGGCCGGATGTCCACCGCTCGGGGCCTCGCGATACGTCTGCAACGCGGTGCGCTCCTGGGATGGACGGTGTCCTTCGCCGTGGTCGGCTTCGTCTTCGGTGGACTGGCCGGCGGGGCGGCGGACCTGGTCGGGGACAGCGATGAGGCCCGGGAGATCTTCGAGCGGATGGGTGGGCAGTCCGGCCTCACCGACGCGTTCCTCGCCTCGATGGTCTCCGTGCTCGGCACTGTTGCCGCTCTGTACATCGCCGCGTCGGTGCTCCGGCTGCACGGTGAGGAGACCGCCGGCCGCGCGGAGCCGGTGCTCGCGGGCGGGGTCGGCCGGCTCCGCTGGGCGGGGGGCCATCTGCTCATCGCCTTCGGCGGGGCGGCCCTGATCATGGCGGTCGGTGGTCTCGGCCTGGCGGCGGGATACGGTCACGCGCTTCCGGCCGTGCTCGGCGCCTGCCTGGTGCAACTGCCCGCCGTCTGGCTGCTCGGCGGGGTCACGGCCCTGCTCCACGGGGCGATACCGAAGGCGGCTCCGGCGAGCTGGGGGGTGGTGGGGCTCTGCCTGGCGCTCGGCTGGATCGGGCCCGCCCTGGACCTGCCGCAGCCGGTGATGGACGTGTCGCCGTTCACGCACCTGCCGAAACTGCCCGGAGCGGCGATGGAATGGGGGCCGGTGGCGCTCCTCACCGCGCTGTCGGCCGTGCTGGTGGCCGGCGCCCTGGCGGCGTTGCGCCGCCGGGACCTGGTGACCTGAGGGAGCGGCGGGCGGGGCGAGCAGGCCGGGAGGGGCGGGCGCGCGGCGGGGCCGCCCGCCCACGGCCTCACATCTCGACCCGCAGCTCCTTCAGGCCCCTGATGACGTAGCCCGGGTTCCACTCGGGCTCGGCGGCCAGTCGCAGTCCGGGTGCCTTGCGCAGCAGCTCACCGAAGGAGGCGGCCAGTTCGACCCGGGCGAGCGGGGCGCCCAGGCAGAAGTGGATGCCTGCGCCGAAGGTGATGTGCGGGTTCTCCCGCCGGGAGAGGTCCAGGGTGTCCGGGGCCTCGAAGCGGGCGGGGTCGCGGTTGGCGGAGCCGAAGAGCAGTGCCACCTCGGAGCCCCGTGGGATGACCGTGCCGTCGATCTCGATGTCGTCCAGGACCCAGCGCTCGAACATCTGGAGGGGGGTGTCGTACCGCATCAGTTCTTCCAGCGCCGTGGGCAGAAGCCCGTGGTCGGCGCGGAGGGCGGCCAACTGCTCGGGGTGGCGCAGCAGTGTCCACCAGCCGTTGACCGTGGTGTTGACGGTCGCCTCGTGCCCGGCATTCAGGAGGAGGACGCAGGTGGAAACCATCTCCTGCTCGGTCAGCCGCTCCCCCTCGTCGTGGGCGGCGACAAGGGCGGAAACGAGGTCGGTGCCTGGATGCGCGCGCCGCTCGGCGATCAGCTCGCGCAGATACGCGGAGAATTCGAGGGAGGCACGGACGGCGGCGCGGGCGGTGTCCTCGGACGGGTTGAGCTCGAACATCCCGCAGATCGCGGCGGACCAGGGCCGCAGCGGGGCCCGGTCGGACTCCGGGATGCCGAGCATCTCGGCGATCACGGCGACGGGCAGCGGCTCGGCGACGGCCGCCAGCAGATCGCCCCCGCCCTGCTCGACGAAGTCGTCCACGAGTCCGGCGGCCAGCCGCTGGACGGTCGGGACGAGCTGTTCGACGGTGCGCGGGGTGAACGCCTTGGACACCAGGCGCCGGATGCGGGTGTGGTCCGGCGGTTCGAGGTCCAGCAGCCCTTGCCCGTTGAGCGTCTCGAACGGCTCGTGCTCCGGAGGCGGCGGCGTCCGGCCGAACTCCTCGTGCGTGAACCGGTGGAGGTAGGTGCGCCCCAGCCGCCGGTCGCGCAGCAGGGCCGACACATCGGCGTGGTGCGGGACGAGCCATTGGTCGGTGGCCTCGAAGTAGTGCGCCCGGCCGGTGGCCCGCAGCTCGGCGTAGGCGGGGTACGGATCGGCGACGAACACCGCCGACCAGGGGTCGAACGGGGCGGGGGAGGTGCTGGGCTGTTCCATGGACCGACGCTAGACCACGGTGCTCAGGAAGGGGTGACCAGGCGGGCCTCGTAGGCGAAGACGGCGGCCTGGGTGCGGTCGCGGAGGCCGAGTTTGACCAGGATGCGGCTCACATGGGTCTTGATGGTCGACTCGGCGACGACCAGGTGTCCGGCGATCTCCGCGTTCGACAGGCCCTGGGCGATGAGGACGAGCACCTCCGTCTCGCGCTCGGTGAGGTCGCCGACCCGGGCCAGGGCCGGAGAACGGGGGGTGGACGCGAGTCTGGAGAACTCGGTGATCAGGCGCCGGGTCACGGTGGGCGCCAGCAGCGCCTCGCCGGAGGCGACCACACGTACGCCATCGGCGAGCTGGCGGGCCGAGGCATCCTTGAGGAGGAAGCCGGAAGCCCCCGCGCGCAGGGCCTGGTAGACGTATTCGTCGAGGTCGAAGGTGGTGAGGACCAGGACCTTCGCGTCCTCGTCGGCGGCGACGATCTCGCGGGTCGCCTCGATGCCGTTGAGTTCCGGCATGCGGATGTCCATCAGCACCACGTCGGGGCGGAGCGCGGCAACCTGGGAGACGGCCTCGCGGCCGTTCACCGCCTCGCCGACGACCTCGATGCCCGGCATGGCGTTGAGCAGGACCGAGAAGCCCTCGCGGACCATCATCTGGTCGTCGACGATCAGGACCCGGATCGGCGGGGCGGCGGGCTGCGTGGTCATACCTGCTCCTTGAAGGCGCCGGGCGCACCGGGCGCCGTCTGCTGGGCCGGGATGAAGGCGGCGACCTCGTAACCGCCCTCCTCGGTGGGCTCGGCGGTCATCTCGCCGTTCAGCATCGCGACCCGCTCCCGCATCCCGGTGATCCCGTGCCCGGCCCCCGGCGACGGTTTCACCGGAGCGGTCGGAGGGCCGTTGACCACGCGCAGGCCCAGCCCGCCGAGGACGTAGCCGATCTCGACCCTGGCCGTGGCGCCCGGGGCGTGCCGCAGGCTGTTGCTGAGGGCTTCCTGGATGATCCGGTACGCCGACAGCTCGACGCCCTGGGGCAGTTCGCGCACAGCGCCGGTCACCGCCTTCTCGGTCACCAGGCCCGCGTCCCCGACGTTGGCGAGCAGCCGGTCGAGGTCGGCGAGGGTGGGCTGCGGCGCGTCCGGCGCCTCGTAGTCGTCGGCCCGGACGACGCCGAGCACCCGGCGCAGTTCGGTGAGCGCGGCCACGGCGTTCTCCCGGATCGTGACGAACGCCTGCTCCAGCTCCGGCGGCGGGTTCTCCACGCGGTACGGGGCGGCCTCGGCCTGGATGGCGACGACGGACATGTGGTGGGCGACCACGTCGTGGAGTTCGCGGGCGATCGTAGTGCGCTCCTCCAGCAGCGTGCGCCGGTCGCGCTCGACGGCGGTGACGGTGCGCTGCACGGTGACCTCGCGCTGCGCCTCCCGCCGGACCTGGACCAGGCTCACCACGAGCAGCGCGAACGCCGAGACCACCGCCATGCCCGCGGTGTTCGGCCCGCCGGCCCCGCCGGTGACGACGCCCTCCACGACGAGGCCCAGCAACAGCGTGAGCGTCCACATCCAGGCGGCGCTGCGCGGCCGGGTCCTGGCCGCGACGACGAACAGCACCACCAGGTGGGAGACGAAGACGCTCGGCGCCCACGGTTCGTAACCGCCCACCACCACGCTCACCGGCATCAGGACCATCGACATCCAGAACGCCCCGACCGGCCTGATCAGCGTCATCGCCACACAGACGGCGGGCAGCAGACCGGACAGCAGGACGCCGGCGTTGCCGGTCACGGTGAACCCCGCCATGAAGGTGATCAGCGCGACGCCCAGCACCGCCGCGTGCGGGGTCCACGCGGCCCGTGCCGCAAGGCGCCGCGGCAACCGCCTGGTCAGGGGGCCGTCCGTGCGCATCGGTGACATCGGCCGGTAGGCGAAGGCATCCTCGAAGAGGTCTTCCCAGAGGTCGTCCATCGCACGCGCGGCGAGCAGGAGCTCCGGGCTTCTGGTCTTGGTCTCGGTCACGCCTCCACGGTAGGCGGGGCGGCGGGCCGGGTCGTCAGCAGTGATGCGGATTCCCGGCCGTCCGTCGCAAGTACTACGCGCGCCGCCGCGACGTCCTACCAGGCGAGCTGGGCGATCTCCTCCGCGACCACCGCGCACGCGTCGGCGGCCGGGTCGATCAGCGGGAAGTGGCCGACGTCCGGCAGCAGGGTCAGCCCCACCGTCTCGCCCTCCTTCGCCGCCGCGTCCACGAACGCCTCGGAGACGGCCACCGGGACCGTGAGGTCCGTCGTGCCCTGGACCACCACGGTCGCGATGCCCGTGGGCAGCAGCCGCGACGGGTCGGCGTGCGCGCTCCGCCCGGCGAAGTCCTCCGCGGCCCCCAGAAGCTGCCCGATCGCCCCCGAGCACACGTCGAGCGCGACCGCCGAGCCGAAGTCCGCGATCGGCGCCAGCGCCACCACGCCCCGCAGTGCGGGCGGCCGCGGGAGCCGCCACGGCGACCCCTCCGGCAGTACGTGCCGGGCGGCGGCCCACAGGGCCAGCTGCCCGCCCGCCGAGTGCCCGGTGACGACGATGCGGCGGACGTCCGCCGCGGGCAGCTCCCGCGCCAGCAGCTCCGGCAGCGCGTCCATCGCGGCGGCGACGTCGTCGAAGGTCTCCGGCCAGCGCCCCGCGACCGGTCCGGTGCCGCGTTGCTGCGGAAGCTCGCTGCCGCGCCGGTACTCCACGCTGGCCACGGCGAACCCGTGCCGCGCAAGGAAGTCCGCGAACGGCGACATGTGCGCCCGGTCGTACGGAGCCCGCCACGCACCGCCGTGCAGGACGACCACGACCGGTGCACCGGTGCGGCCCCCGCGCGGGGCGTAGAAGTCGATGACCTGGTCGGGGTGGCTGCCGTAGGCGGCGGACGCGTCGGGGGCGACGGCCGGATGCGAGAAGGCCGATTCGGTCTCGGCGGCGTCCCGCTCGCGTGCGGCGGAATCCGACATCCTGCTCCCACCCTCCCTGTCGTCCGGCCCAACTGGCCTGACCTGCGGGGACGGTACCAGTACGGCGGGCTGCCCCGCCCACCGGGAATCGGCACCCCCACACCGTGCTCAAGCCCGCGCACGGCACCGGCGTCACGGCCGACCCGCGCCACGACGCCGTCCGGTGACCGGGGCGAGCCGGTCACCGGACGGATGCGGCAGCCTACGCCGCCGGAGCGCCCAGAACCTCCGCGAGCACCCGCGCCGCGCGTTCCGCGTCCGCGAACCCCACGTACAGCGGTGTGAAACCGAACCGCAGCACATCGGGCCGGCGCAGGTCCCCGACGACGCCGCGCGCGATCAGCTCGGCCATCACGGGCTCGGCGTCGTCGCACCGCAGCGCGACCTGGCTGCCCCGTTCCGCGTGGGAGGCCGGGGTGACCGAGGTGACCCGGCCCTCGGGGGCGTACGCCTCGACGCACTCGAGGAAGAAGTCCGTCAGGGCCAGGGACTTGGCCCGGACCGCCTCGATCCCGACCCCGTCCCAGACGTCGAGGGACGCTTCCAGGGCCAGCATGGACAGGATGTCGGGCGTGCCGACCCGGCCCCGCACCGCACCGTCCGCCGGGGCGTAGCCGGGCGTCATCGCGAACGGGTCGGCATGCGACGTCCACCCCGGGAGGGGCGAGTCGAAGGACGCCTGGTGGCGCTCGGCGACGTACAGGTAGGCGGGCGAACCGGGGCCGCCGTTGAGGTACTTGTACGTGCAGCCGACCGCCAGGTCCACGCCGTGCTCGTCCAGGCCGACGGGGAGCGCGCCCGCGCTGTGGCACAGGTCCCAGACGGCGATCGCGCCCGCGGCCCGCACCGCGGCGGTCAGCCCCGGCAGGTCGTGCAGCCGGCCCGAGCGGTAGTCGACGTGGTTGAGCAGGACGGCGGCGGTCCGCGGACCCAGCGCGTCCGGCACGTCGGCGGGGGCGACCGGGACGATCCGGTGGCCGGTCATCCGGGCCGCCGAAGCGGCGATGTAACCGTCGGTGGGGAACGTCTGCGCGTCGACCAGGATCTCGTCGCGGCCCTCCGGCGCCAGCCGGGTCGCGGCGACGAGGGCCTTGAAGACGTTCACGCTCGTCGAGTCGCCGACGACGATCTGGCCGGCCGCCGCACCGACGATCGGGGCGATGCGGTCACCGATCCGTTCCGGCGCCGACCACCAGCCGCTCTCGCCCCAGGAGCGGATGCGCAGTTCGCCCCACTCGCGCGTGAGGACCTCCTGCACCCGGGCGGGCACGTGCCGCGGCAGTGCGCCGAGCGAGTTGCCGTCCAGGTAGACGGTGTCGTCCAGGGTGAACAGCTCGCGCAGCGGCGCGAGAGCGTCATCGGTGTCGAGCGCCTGTGCGCGCTCCTGCAGGTCAGACATGGCTGCGGGCCGTCCAGAGCTCGGGGAACACGTTCTTCGTGGCGCGCTTCTCCAGCCAGGCCACGCCGGCCGAGCCGCCGGTGCCGGTCTTGGAGCCCATGGCCCGCCGGGTCGCGAGGAGATGGTCGTTGCGCCATCGCCACACCAGCTCGCCCACATCGGTGAGCACCTCGCCGAGGCGGACCAGCTCGTCGTTCTGGTCCGGGTTGGCGTAGATCTCCGCCCAGACGGCCTCGACCTCGGGCGACGGCTCGTACTTCCGGGTCAGGTCCCGGCCGAGCACGGCCTCCGGGATCGCGTGCCCGCGCCGGGCGAGCAGGGCGAGGGCCTCGTCGTACAGGCCGGGCTCCGCGAGGGCCTTCTCCAGCTCCGCGTGGACGCGGGGCGCGCCCCGGTGCGGCACCAGCATGGACGCGGACTTGTCGCCGAGCAGGAACTCCATCCGCCGGTACATCGCCGACTGGAAACCGGAACCCTCGCCGAGCGAGGACCGGTAGGAGTTGAACTGGGCGGGTGTGAGCTGGGCGAGTGGTGTCCAGGAGGCGTTCAGGGCCTCCAGCTCGCGCAGTGACCGCTTCAGCGCGTCCTGCGCGACGTCCAGGCGGTCCTCGCGCATCGCGTGCGCGGCGGTCTCCCACTCATGGACGATGACGGTGAACCACAACTCCATGACCTGGGTGGTGACCAGGAAGACCATCTCGCCGGGATCGTCCGAGCGGAGGTGCTGGAGGTGGGTCAGGACATCCGCCTGGACATAGTCCTCGTACGGAGTCGTGCCCGCGAAGTCGAGGTGCGGGGTCGCCGCACCGGTGGCTTCGGGGTCGGGGTGAATCGTCGACATCGCTGTCTCCTCGACACGAGCTTCCGGGTAGCGGTCCGCCCCTTCCCTGCGGAAGTGGAGCCCCGGTCCCCTGTTCGCATACTAAACGCCGCCTCCGGACACGCGCAGGCCCCGCAGTCGCGGATGCGGAGCTGCGGGGCCTGCGGTACGGCGTCGGCTAGCCGAGGGTCTCGGCGGCGGTCGGCGAGGAGTCGCGCAGGAACGTCGAGCAGCGCTCGTACTCCTCCTGCTCGCCGATGGACTGCGCGGCCCGCGCGAGGGCGTGCAGGGCGCGGAGGAAGCCCCGGTTCGGCTCGTGCTCGAACGGCACGGGACCGTGGCCCTTCCAGCCGGCCCGGCGCAGCGCGTCGAGGCCGCGGTGGTATCCGGTGCGGGCGTAGGCGTACGACTCGATGACCCGGCCGCCCTCGAACGCCTCGTCGGCGAGCTGCGCCCAGGCCAGCGAGGAGGTCGGGTACTTCGCGGCGACGTCGGCGGGCGCGGTGCCCGCGGCGAGCAGCTCGCGCGGCTCCGGGTCGTCGGGCAGGTGGGTCGGGGGCGGGCCCCCGAGCAGGTTTTCGTGGATCGACATGCTCCCAGTGTGCCTGGCACCGGGCCCGCCCAGGACCCGGTGGGCACGAATCCCGCCCCGGTCCGTGCGGCTTCGGGACGCGCCGCGCTCTTCAGCCGGTGGTGTGCGGCGGTTCGGTCTCCGGTGCGGGCTCCAGCGGCGGGCTCGTGACGCCGCAGTGCACCGCGCACTCGGGCCGCGCGGTGTCGTCCACCGGGGCGGGCGTGCGTACGGTCGCCCAGGCGATCAGCGCGCCGAGCACCAGCAGTCCGGCGCACATCGGCATCGCCCGCCGGAACGTCGCGGCGAACTCCCCGGCGTCCCGGTACGCCTCCGGCCCCATGCCGGCCAGCAGCGGCAACGCGGCCACCGCGATGAGGCCGGCGGCGCGTGCGGCGGCGTTGTTGATGCCGCTGGCGAGCCCGGCCCGGCCTGTCTCCACGGAGGCCAGGACGGTCGCGGTGAGGGGCGCCACGACGGTGACAAGGCCGACGCCCAGGACGGCCACGGCGGGCAGTACGTCGGTCAGGTATCCCGTGACGGAGTTCGAGCCCGTCCCCACGCGCAGCATCAGCAGCATGCCGGCGGCGGCGATCAGCGGCCCGACGGTGAGCGGGACACGCGGACCGATGCGCTGGCCCAGCTCGCCCGAGGCGGCCGAGAACAGCAGCATCAGGAGGGTGGTCGGCAGCAGTGCGGTGCCGGCGCCCAGCGCCGAGTACCCGGCGACGACCTGGAGCTGGATCGCGGAGAGGAAGAAGTAGCCGCCGAGCGCCGCGTACACGCACAGGGTGACGACGTTGACGGCGGTGAACTGCCGGGACGCGAACACCGACGGCGGCAGCATCGGGTGTGCCCGCCGTCGTTCGAGCTGCACGAAGGCGGCACCGAGGAGCACCCCGCCCGCCGCCGACCCGATCACGGCCGGCGAGGCGCCCTGCCCCGGGGCATCGATCAGCGCGTACGTCACCAGGGCGAGCGCGAGGGCGCCCAGGGCCGCTCCGGCGACGTCGAAACGCCCCTGGGCGTGCGGGTCCCGGGACTCCGGTACGTGGCGCAGCGCGACGGGCACGCAGACGGCGGCGAGCGGCAGATTGAGCAGAAACACCCAGCGCCAGCCCGGCCCGTCGACGAGCCAGCCGCCCAGGAACGGCCCCACGGCGGCGCCGACCCCGCCGAACCCGGACCACAGCCCGACCGCGCGGGCCCGGTCGTCGGGATGGAAGCTCGCCTGGATCAGGGCCAGTGAGCCGGGTGTCAGCAGCGCGCCGCCGACCCCTTGGAGGGCGCGGGCGGCGATGAGTACGGGGGCGTTCGGCGCGAGGCCGCAGACCAGCGAGGCGGCGGCGAACCAGATGACGCCGACCACGAAGACCCGCCTCCGCCCGTAGCGGTCGCCGAGCGCTCCGCCGAGCAGGATCAGCCCCGCCAGGGTCAGCATGTAGGCGTTGACGGTCCACTGGAGCGCGGCCAGGTCGGTCCCCAGGTCATCGCCGATGCGGGGCAGGGCGACGTTGATGACGGTGGAGTCGAGCATGGCCATGCCCGACCCGAGCACCGTCGTCAGGACGATCCAGCGCCCGCCGGGGGAGGCCACCCGGATCGCGGGCCCGTCCGCCTCGCTCTTCTCCATGGCCTCAGCATCGTCGGCACGCGGCCGAAGGGCCACCGGGAGCGGTCAGGCGCCGGCCCGTACCGCCTGGACTCCCCGGATCAGCGCGTCGAGCCCGGCCTCGGCCTTGCTCCGCGCGCACCCCACGTTCAGCCGCACGAAGCCCTCGGCCCCGTACGTGCTGCCCGGCATCACCGCGACGCGCTCCCGCTCGATCAGGACGCGCTGCAACGCCTCGTCGTCCTGGACGCCCGCGCGCCGCAGATCGATCCAGGCCAGGTACCCGGCCTGCGGCGGCTCCCACTCCAGGGCGGGGAAGGCGGCGTTCAGCCGCTCGGCGACCAGGGCCAGGTTCTCCGCGACGTACGCGCGTACCGCGTCCAGCCAGGGTCCGCCCTCCCGGTACGCGGCGATGTGCGCGGCCAGCGAGAGCACCGCCGGTGAGGCGAGGCCCTCCGCCGTCTCCATCCGGCGCAGGTACTCGGTCCGGTCCTCCGGCCGCCCGATGAGGCCGTACGAACCCGTCAGCGCGGGAAAGTTGAACGACTTCGAGGCGGAACTGACGACCGCCCAGCGCGCGTCGCCGCCCACGCGGGTCCACGGCACGTGCGGGCGTCCGTCGTGCACGAAGTCCGCGTGGATCTCGTCGCTGATCACGGCCACCCCGTGGCGCGCGGCGAGCTCGGCCATCCCGGCGAGCTCCGCCTCCGTCCACACCCGCCCGGACGGGTTGTGCGGAGAGCAGACCACGAGGACCTTGCTGTCCGGCCGCGCGAGCTCCCGCTCCAGTGCGTCCGTGTCCCCCAGCGGCACGCCCCGCAGCTCCCGCCCGAGTCCGTGGATCGCCTTGCGGAAGCCGTCGTACGTGGGCGTGTGCAGGACCACGCCGTCGCCCTCGGCCGTCCACATCTGGAGCAGCTGCGAGACCTGGCTGAGGACGGACGGTCCGTACACCAGGCTCCCGGTGTCGATCGCGGTGCCGTACCGCGTCGCGTACCAGTGGGCGATGGCCGACCGGAAGTCGCCCAGCCGCCAGTCCGTGTAGCCGAGTACGCCGTGTTCGAGCCGGGTCCGCAGGGCGGCCAGCACCTCGGGGGCGGTCTCGAAGTCCATGTCGGAGATGGTGAACGGCAGCAGGCCGTCCACCCCGAAGCGGTCCGCGACCCCGTCCCACTGGACGCACCAGGTTCCGCGGCGGTCGATCACGGTGTCGAAGTCGTAGGACGTACTCACAGCTGTTCCCTCGGGTCGTGCGTGACGGGCCCGGACATGCCGTGGGCCCGGCACCCCGAGGGGTGACGGGCCCACGCCACACATCCGTACCGGATTACTTCAGCTTGGTGCCGGTGGAGCGCAGGTTGGCGCACGCCTCCGTGACGCGCTTGGCCATGCCGCCCTCGGCGGACTTGCCCCAGCTGCGCGGGTCGTAGACCTTCTTGTTGCCGACCTCGCCGTCGACCTTCAGCACACCGTCGTAGTTGCGGAACACGTGGTCCACGATCGGGCGGGTGAAGGCGTACTGGGTGTCGGTGTCGAGGTTCATCTTCACGACGCCGTTCTCCAGCGCGGTGGAGATCTCCTCGGCGGTGGAGCCGGAGCCGCCGTGGAAGACGAAGTCGAACGGGGAGGTCTTGCCGTACTTGGCGCCGACGCCCTCCTGGAGGTCCTTGAGGAGCTCCGGGCGCAGGACGACGTTGCCCGGCTTGTAGACGCCGTGCACATTGCCGAACGAGGCGGCCAGCAGGTAGCGGCCCTTCTCGCCCAGGCCGAGCGCCTCGGCGGTGCGCAGCGCGTCGTCCACCGTGGTGTAGAGCTCGTCGTTGATCTCGTGGGTGACGCCGTCCTCCTCGCCACCGGTCGGGGTGATCTCGACCTCAAGAATGATCTTGGCGGCGGCGGCCTTGGCCAGCAGCTCCTGGCCGATGGCCAGGTTGTCGGCCAGCGTCTCGGCCGAGCCGTCCCACATGTGCGACTGGAACAGCGGGTTCAGACCCTTGGCGACGCGCTCGGCGGAGACGTCGAGCAGCGGGCGGACATAGCCGTCCAGCTTGTCCTTGGGGCAGTGGTCGGTGTGCAGCGCGACGGTGATGTCGTACTTGGCGGCGACGATGTGCGCGAACTCGGCCAGCGCGACGGCGCCCGTGACCATGTCCTTGTTGTACTGGCCGCCCAGGAACTCCGCGCCGCCGGTCGAGATCTGCACGATGCCGTCGCTCTCGGCCTCCGCGAAGCCGCGCAGGGCGGCGTGCAGGGTCTGGGTCGACGTCACGTTGATGGCCGGGTAGGCGAACTTGCCTGCCTTCGCCCGGTCGAGCATCTCGGCGTATGACTCGGGGGTTGCGATGGGCATCTGTCCGCTCCTTGGGATGTGCGGGTGTGCGTTGCTGGGTCCCTGACCTGGGGGCGACGTCATCGTCGCCCCCATCCTCCCAGACTCTGGTTCCGGCTCCACCCGGCGGTGCCCCCAGGATCGGCGGTTCCCGTTCGCAGGGATACGACAAAGGCGGCCGGTTTCACGTGAAACCGGCCGCCTCCGGAGAAACCCGCAGGTCACGCCAGATCGAGGTCCGGAACGGTGTAGACGTGGACGTACGGGAGGCCCGCCTCGGCGATGGCCGGAGCGGCACCGCGCTCCACGATCACGGCCACGGCGACGACCTCGCCTCCGGCCTCACGCACGGCCTCGACGGCGGTCAGCGGCGAGCCGCCGGTGGTCGAGGTGTCCTCGACGACGAGGCAGCGACGGCCCTTCACGTCCGCGCCCTCGATCCGGCGCTGCATCCCGTGGGCCTTCTGCGCCTTGCGGACGACGAAGGCGTCCAGCTCCTGGCCGCGGGCCGCGGAGGCGTGCAGCATCGACGTGGCGACCGGGTCGGCGCCGAGCGTCAGCCCGCCCACGCAGTCGTAGTCCAGCTCGGCCGTCGCGTCGAGCATGACCTGGCCGACCATCGGGGCGGCCTTGCCGTCCAGCGTGATGCGGCGCAGATCGATGTACCAGTCGGCCTCCAGGCCGGAGGAGAGCGTCACCTTGCCGTGAACCACGGCCTTGTCCTTGATCTGCTGCAGCAGCTCAGCACGTACGTCAGTCATGGCTACGAGGATAAGGCGCGCGCTTTCCGCGGCGGCCCGCCCGAGGCATGAGCCGGCCGAGGCCGGAGGCCGCCCACCCGGCCGGCACCCCGCGCTCAGAGCCGGCGCCAGCTCCAGGTGGTGGCGATCTCCAGCGGCTCGATCGGGGTGACATAGCGAGGGTCGGTGTTCAGCCCGTTCGGCGGGCCCGACTGCGGCTCCACACAGACCGCCTCGTCCTGCTCGTCGTAGATCACGACCCACTCGGAGCGGCTCTTCACCGTCAGCTCCAGCCGTTCCGGCCAGGTGAGGGTGACGTCGACGCCGTCCGGCATCCCGAAGCAGTCGTCCCACGGGCCGGGCAGGGGCGGAATCCGGCGGCCGGTCGGCAGGTGGTTCTCGCCGCGCTCCTCCTGCCAGGCGGCGTCGAAGTCGACACGGACCTCCTCGCCGGTGTCGAGGCGGCGGCGGAACCACGGGTGCCAGCCCGCCTGGGCCGGGAAGGAATCCCCGTACGTCTCGATGCCGAAGGTCAACGTGAGGGAGTCCTCGGCCAGTTCGAAGGTCTGGGTCACCCGGCCCGGGAACGGCCAGGGGTCGGCCAGATCGTAGTAGAACGACGCCTGCGTCCCACTCTCCAGGGCGGTGTGCCACGCCGTGTCGCGGCCGGTGCCGTGGATGGCGTGCGGAGGAGCGGTCAGCGGCAGCTGGTGGAGGACACCGCCGTCGCGGAACTGCCCGTTCTCGGTCCTCCCGCACCACGGCACCATCGGGAAGCAGCCGTACCGCTCCCCCTGCCGCAGTAGTTCGGTACCGCCGATCCGCAGGCTGCTGATACGGCAGCCGTTGGCGGGGTTCACGGTCAACTCTGTGTCGCCGACGGAGAGCCGGACGTCCTTCTCGCTACTGCTCACGGGACGACCCTACTGGCGCCGCTACCTCCGGCGCCGCAGCGCCCGGCTGACGACCACCGCCGAGGCGAGGGCCAGGGCCGCCGCCGGGGCGACCCAGCGCAGCGTCGCACCCGCACCGCCCGAATCCGGAGAGGGCACGGGGGCGTAACGACCGCGCGGCGGGGCGTGGTCGACCTCCTCCGCGCTGCGTCCGATCATGGTGCGCCGGGCGTGCGCGGCCTCGGCCGGAGGCCCGTCCGGCACGGTGAACTCGATTCCGGCAACCGGGTCGAGCGACGACGGCGGGACGGGCGCGTCGAACAGGGACTCCCCGTCCTGCGACGGCTCCCCGGTCTGCGAGGGCTCCCCGTCCGGCTCCGCGCCCCGCTCCCCCGGCTGCTCCACGCCCGGCGCCTCGTCCGGGGCGGCCTCATGCGTCGGCAGCGACTCGTCGGCGCCGCTCAGGGGCCCGGAACCGCTGAGCGGGGAACCGGCCGAGGGCTCGGGGCCCGTCTGGTCCGCCGCCTCGGCGGCCTCCTCGAGCGCCTTCTCCACGGCTTCCCCGACGGCCAGCTCATCGGCGGCGACCTCGGCGGCACCCGGCGTCTCCGGCGTGCCGGCGGAAGCACCGCCGCCGGACGCCCCCTCCTCCGGAGCCCCCGCCCCGCCGCCGGAAGCCCCCTCGCCCGAAGCCGCCGCGCCACCGGCGCCTCCCGCCCCGCCGCCCCACGCCTCGTCGGCCGCGCCCTCGCCCTGGGCGGCCAGTGACTCCGTCACGAGCTGCTGGGCGAACCGGTCCAGCAGGCGGTGGGCCGTCGACAGCGCCGCCGCCGGCTCCAGGTCCCGCAGGCGGCCGTCGCCGCTCGCCCCGCCCTCGAAGGCGATCGATGTGCCCTCGTCGCCCTCCGTCAGCCGGAGGGTCAGCGACAGCTTCACCGAGCCACCGCCCCGGGCCTCCGCGCCCTCGCCCTCCACCAGGACGGCGTGCACGGAGTCCACGTCGGGGTCACCCGGCAACGGCGTGAGGCGCAGCGCGCCCCGGTACGTGATGGTGTGGCCGCCTGCCCGGATTCTGAGCCGGCCCGCCAGGGGGCCCGCCGACGCGTCGGCGTCCTGCTGGAACCCCGGTACGCAGCGGGCGACCCGGACGGGGTCGCCCAGCGTCCGCCGCAGGGCCGGGACCGGAACCGGAACGAACACCTCATGCTCCATGGTGAAAGAGCCTACTCAGCCCCGGCCGTCCCGTCAGCGCTTCCGCACCCGCGACCGCCCCCGCACCCCGTCACCGCGGCCACCGGGACCGCGCCCTCACCGACCCTCCCAGTAGCGCGGGTGCACCAGCGTCGACGGGGCGAGGCCGGACAGCCGCCCGGCCTCCGCCCTGCGCCCCGCGTCCAGCAGCCCCGGCACGCTCAGGGAGCGCAGTGGGGGCGCGTCCGGGGCCAGACCGAGCGGGGGCGTCGCAGCCGTCCCGGCCAGCAGGAACCCCCAGCCGCGGTCCCCGTCCGCATCGCCCCCGGCCCGGTCGGGGCCGGCCGCGAAGCCCGACCGGCGCCCACTGATCCGATAGGGGCGCGGACGCAGCCCGGCGGCCCGCATGGAGGCGTCGACCGTCCAGTAGGTGCGCGGCCGGCCGACGGGCGGTCCCGCGTGCACCGCGAGCCGTCCGTCCGGCGCGAGGGCCTCGGCGACCAGGCCGTAGAACTCCGCCGAGTAGAGCTTCGTACTGGCGGAGATCCCGGGGGCGGGGAGGTCGGAGATCACCACGTCGTAGCGGTCGCGGGCAGTCCGCAGCCAGGTGAACGCGTCATCGGTCACCGTCGTCACGCGGGGGTCGTCCAGCGCGTGCGCGTTCAGCGCGGAGAGCGCGTGGTCCGTACGGGCCAGTCGGGTGACGGCCGGGTCCAGCTCGACCAGGGTCACGCTGCGCACGTCCGGGTAGCGCAGCACCTCCCGCGCCGCCAGCCCGTCCCCGCCGCCCAGGATCAGCACCCGGGCGTGGGTCCCGTTCATCGCCGGGTGCACCAGCGCCTCGTGGTAGCGGTACTCGTCGCGCGAGCTGACCCGCAGCCGCCCGTCGAGATAGAGGTCCAGGGAGCTGCGGCCGGCCCCGGTCAGCACGACCTCCTGCACATCGGTCTGCACGGCGACCCGCACCTGGTCCCCGTACACCGCGCGCCGCGCCGCCCGCTCGAAGTCGTCGGCCAGCAGCGCGGCGGTGGCCAGCACGGCGATCACCGTGACATTGGCGGCGATCAGCAGCCACCGCGCCCTGGGGGTCACGTCCCGCCGGAACACCCACAGCACCAGCGCCCCGCCCGCCGCCGCGTTCACCGCACCGGTCAGCAGCGCGCCGGAGAGCTGGCCGAGCATCGGCAGCAGCAGGAACGGGAAGGCGAGACCGCCGACGAGCGCGCCCACGTAGTCCGCCGCGAACAGATCGGCGACGGCCCCGCCCGCGTCCTGCCGGTCCACCCGCTGGATCAGCGTCATGAGCAGAGGGATCTCCGCGCCGATCAGGACGCCGATCGTCAGCGAGAACGCGACCAGCGCGTACCGCGACTCGCCGAACCAGGCGAACGACGCGTAGAGCACCAGCGCCGAAAAGCCGCCCACCAGGGCGAGTGCCGCCTCGATCAGCCCGAAGCCCACCGCCGCCCGGTCGCGTAAACGTTTCGCGAGCAGCGAGCCGATCCCCATCGCGAACACCATCACGGAGAGCACGACGGACGCCTGGGTGACCGAGTCACCGATCAAGTAGGAGGCGAGCGCCACCAGTTCCAGCTCGTACACCAGTCCGCAGGCGGCACAGACGAAGACGGCGGCCAGCACGAGGTACCGACCGGTCCTCGGCCGGACGGGAAGCCGCGCCGCGCCCCCTCGCAGCGACACCTGCTGGTCGATCATGCCGCGAACGCTACGTCACCGATCGCTCGCCGCTTGTCACCCACAAGGGTGTAAGTGGCGCACCTGCGGCGTGGCAGGCGTGCGTTACAGCGCCACCGCGGGTGTCCGCACGCCCACCCGGGTCCGCGTCACGACGAGCCGGCCCTCCTGCGGGTACGCGTGCCAGGTGCGCCACCGCACCTGGCCCTCGGTCCGCTGCGCGAGCATGGCGGTGAAGGCGTGCGGGCTGCCCGGAAACGTTCCGGCCAGGCCGTGCGGATGGTCGGCGACGAGCGCCAGCAGCTCCTGCGCGCGCCCGGCGAAGGAGCCCGCGTTCAGCGTCTCGACGCGGGCCGCGAACTCGTACTCCCAGTCACCGATCCGCTTGGCGACGCCCAGCGGCAGCGGGGTGCTGCTGCCGGGCATGCAGGCGACGGTCTCGGAACAGCTGCCCTGCTCCTCCTCGAGGAGCACCTGGTGGGAGGCGCCGAGCAGCCGCAGCTGCAGGGTGGCGCCGGCGAGTTCGAGGTCGAGGACGGCCAGCGCCGGGAGCGGTTCGCGCCCCAGGGCCCAGGCCAGATCGGCGGCACGGGTGTCGGAATAGGCCGTATGAAGGGTCGTGAGCATGGGTCGGCTCCGCAAACACATGGACACATGGACAGGGGACGCCCCCGCGTCGTGCGCGTGGGAGGTGGGAAGCGCCCGATCAGGTCCAACTGGGGTCCGAGGGCTGGATGTTCTCTCCCACGAGGGAATCACGAACTACGCCGCACTCACAGCGTTTTTGCCCAACTTGCCGGGGTTTCCATCCCCCTCGGGGGGCCTCCCGTTCACCTGTTCACCGCAGACCCGTGAGAGACCTCAACAAAAAGGAGCCCGGCGGGACTTGGCGCGTGAGCCGCGCGTCCCGCCGGGCCTCAGGGCGCGTTCGAGCTCACGCCCTCGCGGACCAACTGCCCCGTGTCAGCTGCCTCCGCCGCATCCGCCTCCGCCGCCGCAGGAGGAACCTCCGCCGCACGAGGACCCCCCGCCGCACGAGGACCCCCCGCCGCAGGAGTGGCCGCCCGAGTGCCCCCCGCTGCCGCAGGACGAGCCGCCGCCGCTGTCCCCGGCCCACCAGCTGCCCCCGGCGGCCGCGCCGCCCGCCGTACCCCGCCGCCTGCTGCGCGCCGGCGTACGCCCCCGCCCGCCGGCCCCCGCCAGCATCGCGACGAGGACGATCACCAGCACGACCAGAATCACCCCGACCAGCACACCGCCCATGACCTCACGTCCTTCCGTCCCCCGAAGCGAGGCCCCCCGCTCCGCGCCCTTCCGGCGTGCAGGGGAGATGCCCCCGCCGCCGTACGGCCAAAGCAGACTTGAGCAAGTCCAGAGCTTGCGCGCAGGATGGCGGCCATGACACACGGACGACCGCTGCTCAACCGCCGCCTCGCCGAGTTCGGCACGACGATCTTCGCGGAGATGTCCGCGCTGGCCGTCCGCACCGGAGCCATCAACCTCGGCCAGGGGTTCCCGGACACCGACGGCCCCGAGGAGATCCGCGAAGCCGCGGTGCGTGCCCTGCGCGCCGGGCACGGAAACCAGTACCCGCCCGGCCCCGGCGTTCCCGAGCTGCGCACCGCGATCACCGGCCACCAGCAGCGGCGCTACGGCCTGGCGTACGACCCCGACACGGAGGTACTGGTCACCGCGGGCGCCACCGAGGCCATCGCCGCCTCGCTCCTGGCGCTCCTGGAGCCCGGCGACGAGGTCATCGCGCTGGAGCCGTACTACGACTCGTACGCCGCCTGCATCGCGATGGCGGGCGCGACGCGCGTTCCCGTCACGCTGCGCCCCGACACCTCCGCGGGCACCTACCGGCTGGATCTCGACGAACTGCGGGCGGCGGTCACCCGGCGTACCCGGCTGCTGCTGATCAACACCCCGCACAACCCCACCGGCACCGTCCTCAGCCGCGAGGAACTGCACGCGATCGCGGAACTGGCCTGCGAGCACGACCTGCTCGTCGTCACCGACGAGGTCTACGAGCACCTGGTCTTCGAGGGCGAGCACCTGCCGCTGGCCGGCTTCCCCGGCATGCGCGACCGCACGGTCACCATCTCGTCCGCCGGAAAGACGTTCTCGTACACCGGCTGGAAAATCGGCTGGGTCACCGGGAGCGCCGAGCTGGTGACGGCTGTGCGCTCGGCGAAGCAGTATCTGACGTACGTCTCCGGCGGGCCCCTCCAGTACGCCGTCGCCGAGGCGCTGCGGCTGCCCGACAGCTTCTACGAGGAGCTGCGCGCGGACCTGCGCGCCAAGCGGGACCTGCTGTGCGCGGGCCTCGCCGAGGCCGGATTCGCGGTCTACCGGCCGGCCGGCACGTACTTCGTCACCACCGACATCCGCCCGCTCGACGCCACCGGCGACGGCATCGCGTTCTGCCGGGCGCTACCGGAACGCTGCGGCGTGGTGGCCGTCCCCAACGCCGTCTTCTACGACCACCGCGACCAGGGCGCACCCTTCGTCCGCTTCACGTTCTGCAAACGTACGGACGTGCTCCAGGAGGCCGTTTCCCGGCTGAAGCGGCTCTGACGCATGAGGAGGCCCGGCACGGGGTTCCCCGACCTGACCGCCTACCTGGGAGACCTCATGCGTGTGAGGGCTCAGGCGTCCGGAGCGGACTGCTCCGTGCCGTCCTCGGCCTTCTCCTCGGCCGGGGCCAGGCCCAGGCGCTCCAGCAGCCACTTGTCGAACTCGATGGAGGCGCGCACCCAGCTGACCGTCGAGGAGACGAAGTGCTCCAGGGAGACGCCGGTGCCGATGAGCATCTGCGCCTCACCGATCAGGCGGACCGAGGGACCGTCCTCCTCCGAACCCTCCTCGGGCTCGTGGGTGTGCGTGTAGACCTTGGGCCACAGGGTGCGGCGGTTCCAGTCGTCGATCGCGTCGAGGAGGACCGGGCGCTGGTCCGTGGCGTGCGGGCGGTCGTAGAACGTACGGACCGAGAAGACCTGCTGCTCGCCCTCGCCGCGGAACATGAAGTACGTGCGGAATTCCTCCCACGGCGCGGCGAGGTCGCCCTCGTCGTCGACGACGTACTTCAGCTCCATCTGGTCCAGCAGCTGCTTGACGAGGTCCTGGTCAGGGACGACGGGGCCCTCCGGTCCTGCCGCCTGCGGTTCGGGCTGAGCCCCGAAGTTAGGAATCGAGGACGGGTCGATAGACATCGCTGGTACTCCTGTGGATCTCGTGGTTTCCTGCCGACGACCCTAACCGCGTTTGGCCGTCGCGGCGTAGACCGCCCGGGCTACGCCTTCTCCGGAATCATCCCTGCCCCGGCGCCCCGCACCCGGGTCCAGGCCGCAGCGGTCAGGACGGCACAAACAACCCCCAGGAGCCCGGCGGCCCCGATGGTGGTCGCCGGGGAGCCGGTCAGCTCGGTCACGGCGCCCCCGGACGCCACACCGACGCCCTGCATGGCGATCATCCCCGACCGGGCGAGCCCCAGCGCCTGGCCCCGTCGGTCGGCCGGGGTCAGCAGGACGAAGGTGGCCCCGGCGGTGACCTGATACGCCGAGCACACCCCGGCGACGAACAGCAGGAGCATGGCTACTTCCGTACTGGGATCGAGCAGGTAACCGACCAGCGGCAGATTCGCGGCGACGGCCAGCGGGCCCAGCAGCCGACGCCGGGTCTCGTCCCCGATCCCCGGCCGTACGAGCACGGCCGCACCCAGCACCATGCCCGCCGGATGCGAGGCCAGCAGCAACCCCACCGCGTAGGCCCCGCCGCCTGCCTCGTCCGCGAATGGGGCGGCCAGCCCCTCCGGCAGGACGACGAAGCCGGCGAGCCAGCCCATGACGAGCAGCGAGCGGAGCCTGCGGTCCGACCAGATCAGTGCGGCGGCGGCGCCGACCTGCGCGCCGAGCTTCGCCGTCCGGGCCTCGGCGCTCGCGACCGGGCGGGCCTTCACCCCGAATCTGATGAGGGCGGCCGAGAGCAGGAAGGACGCTGCGTTCACCGCCAGCGAGCGGCTGCTGCCCAGCCACGCGACGAGCAGGCCACCCCCGGCGAATCCGACCAGCTGGCCGGCCTGATGGGTGATCTGCATGATCCGCTGGCCGCGCTCGTAGCGCTCGACGCCGAGCAGGGTGGGCAGCATCGCGCCCTGGGCCGCGCTGAACGGCGCCTCGGCCAGCTGTGCCAGCACCAGCAGTCCGGCTAGCAGCGGCAGCGGCATGCCCGGCAACGCCATCAGCCCGACCAGCACCATCCGGGTGAGATCGCAGGTGACCATGACCGTGCGCCGGGGAAACCGGTCCGCGAGGCCGGAGAGCAGTACTCCGGACAGCAGGGCCGGCAGGGTGGTCAGGGCATAGGTCGCCGCGGTCCATCCCGGTGATTTCGTACGCTCGAAAACTAGCAACGACAACGCCACGCGAGCCAGCTGGTCGCCCAGGATCGACTGAGCATAAGCAGACCAAATGGTACGGAATTCGCCAAGGTGAAAGAGATTGTCAGATCTGGACTTCTTGGGCCCGTTGTTTATCTCATCGCCTATCCGCTCGTTCATGCGCGCACGCTACCGGCCACCCGATTCGACCTCTAACCCCTGCGGTGGGAAGGCTGCCGCAGGTGAAGCGCGGTGTCCTGTTCGTGCGTGCACGCCAGGCCGCACGGCGTGGCTCCGTGCCCCGAACTCCCTTGCCAGAAGGGATGCGAGGGAGCCTTTGACCGTTGCCCGGAAGGAGTTGACGCACCCAGGACGAGCTCGGCCTTTGGCTCAATACCGATGTTGAAAAGTGGATCACACGGAGCGGGAATGTGACACCCGACTTCTCGGGTGTCACATTCCCGGCCGACCACACCTGCCGGCTGCTCTCTCAGCTCGCCGCGCCCACGATCAGGCCGTCCTCGAAGCGGTCCACGCGGACCGTGTCGCCGTCCGTGATCTCGCCCGCCAGGATCTCCTTCGCGAGCCGGTCGCCGATCGCCGTCTGGATGAGGCGGCGCAGCGGCCGGGCGCCGTACGCCGGGTCGTTGCCCTCCTCGGCCAGCCAGGCCAGGGCCTCCGGGGTGACCTCCAGGGTGAGCCGCCGGTCGGCCAGGCGCTTGGCGAGCCGGTCGATCTGGAGGCCCGCGATGTGCGCCAGCTCGTCGCCGGACAGGGCGGAGAAGACCACCAGGTCGTCCAGCCGGTTCAGGAACTCCGGCTTGAAGGAGGCCCGGACGACCTCCAGAACCTGGCGCTTCTTCTCCTCCGGTTTGACCAGGGGATCCGTCAGGTACTGGCTGCCGAGGTTGGACGTCAGGATCAGGATGGTGTTCCGGAAGTCCACCGTCCGGCCCTGTCCGTCGGTGAGCCGGCCGTCGTCCAGGACCTGGAGCAGGATGTCGAAGACCTCGGGGTGGGCCTTCTCGACCTCGTCCAGCAGGACGACGGTGTACGGGCGGCGGCGGACCGCCTCCGTGAGCTGGCCGCCCTCCTCGTAACCGACGTACCCGGGCGGAGCACCGACCAGGCGGGCGACGCTGTGCTTCTCGCTGTACTCGCTCATGTCGATGCGGACCATGGCCCGCTCGTCGTCGAAGAGGAAGTCCGCGAGGGCCTTCGCCAGTTCGGTCTTGCCGACACCGGTCGGGCCGAGGAACAGGAACGAGCCGGTCGGGCGGTCGGGGTCGGCGATGCCGGCGCGGGTGCGGCGCACCGCGTCCGACACGGCCTCCACGGCCTCGGTCTGCCCGATCAGGCGCTTGCCCAGCTCCGACTCCATGCGCAGCAGCTTCTGCGTCTCGCCCTCCAGAAGGCGGCCGGCCGGGATGCCGGTCCAGGCGCCCACGACATCGGCGATGTCGTCCGGCCCGACCTCTTCCTTGACCAGGGTCTCCTTGGGCTCGCGGGCGGCCTCCTGCTCGGCCTCGTCGGCCTCGGCCAGCTCGCGTTCCAGGCCGGGGATCTCCCCGTACAGCAGCTTCGACGCGGTGTCGAAGTCGCCGTCGCGCTGGGCGCGTTCGGCCTGGCCGCGCAGGTCGTCCAGGCGCTCCTTCAGCTCACCGACCCGGTTGAGGCCCTGCTTCTCCTTCTCCCAGCGGGCGTTGAGGCCGCGCAGCTCCTCCTCCTTGTCGGCGAGGTCGCGGCGCAGCTTCTCCAGGCGCTGCTTGGAGGCGGCGTCGGTCTCGTTCCTGAGGGCCAGCTCCTCCATGTGCAGCCGGTCGACGGAGCGCTGGAGCTCGTCGATCTCGACGGGCGAGGAGTCGATCTCCATGCGCAGCCGGGAGGCCGCCTCGTCCACGAGGTCGATGGCCTTGTCGGGGAGGAAGCGGGAGGTGATGTAGCGGTCGGACAGGGTCGCGGCGGCGACCAGGGACGCGTCCGCGATCTGGACCTTGTGGTGGGCCTCGTAACGCCCCTTGAGACCGCGGAGGATCGCGATGGTGTCCTCCACGGAGGGCTCGGCGACCAGCACCTGCTGGAAGCGCCGCTCCAGGGCGGGGTCCTTCTCGATCCGCTCGCGGTACTCGTCCAGCGTGGTCGCGCCGACCATCCGCAGCTCGCCGCGGGCCAGCATCGGCTTGAGCATGTTGCCCGCGTCCATCGCGGAGTCGCCGCCGGCGCCCGCGCCCACGACGGTGTGCAGCTCGTCGATGAACGTGATGATCTGGCCGTCGCTCTCCTTGATCTCGGAGAGGACGGTCTTCAGGCGCTCCTCGAACTCGCCGCGGTACTTCGCGCCCGCGACCATGGCGCCCAGGTCGAGCGAGACGAGCCGTTTGTCCTTGAGGGATTCGGGAACGTCGCCCTTCACGATGCGCTGGGCGAGCCCTTCGACCACGGCGGTCTTGCCGACGCCCGGCTCACCGATGAGCACCGGGTTGTTCTTGGTGCGCCGCGAGAGCACCTGGACGACGCGGCGGATCTCCTGGTCCCGGCCGATGACCGGGTCGAGCTTGCCCTCGCGCGCGGCGGCGGTGAAGTCCGTGCCGAATTTCTCCAGGGCCTTGTACTGGCCCTCCGGGTCGGGAGTGGTCACCCGGCGCCCTCCCCTGCTCTTCTCGAACGCGTCCAGCAGCTTCTTCGCACTGGCCCCCTGTCCGTCGAGGATCTCACCGGCACGGCCGCCCTTCGCGGCGATCCCGATCAGCAGGTGCTCGGTGGACACGTAGTCGTCGCCCAGCTCCTTGGCGCGCTGCGCGGCGTCCGCGACGACGGCCAGCAGCTCGCGGTTGGGCTGGGGCGGTGCGACGGTCGACCCGGTCACGCTGGGCTGCGCGGCCAGGAGCCGTTCCGTCTCGGCGCGTACGGCGATCTGGTCGGCCTCGACGGCGGCCAGCAGATCGACCAGATTCTCGTTGTCCTCGCCCGAGAGCAGCGCCAGCAGCAGATGCCCCGGGGTCAGATCGGGGTGCCCCTCCTTCACGGCCCTGCTGGTGGCCGCGTTGATGGCGTCCCTGCTCCTGTTGGTCAGCTCGGCGTCCACGTGCGCTGTCTCCTCCTTGCGATGACGAGTCCGTTCCCACTGCTGACACGGTCAACGTGTACAAAGTTGAGTCTATTCCACTCAAGGTAGCCCCCGCCAAGAGTTGAGCGCATTCCACTCAAGGCGAAAACGCGGCCCTGTCCCCTCTCCGAGTGAAGCGGCCACCCCTCGTACCCGCCACCGCAGCGCGCATGGGCCCGCATACGCTGGGGCCATGGCAGTCGACGTACACCAGCCGAGCCCCGAGTACCTCGCGTTCTGGCGCGAGAACCACGTGTGCACGCTCACCACGCCCCGCCCGGACGGCACGCCGCACGTGGTCCCGGTGTGTGTGACGTACGACCCCGAGGCGGGTCTCGCCCGGGTCATCACCAACAAGCACAGCCGCAAGGTGGCCAACATCCTGGCCGCGGGCCCGGACGGCGCCCGGGTCGCGGCGTGCCAGGTGCATCGCCGCCGCTGGGCGACCCTGGAGGGCGTGGCCAGGATCAGCACGGACCCGGAGCGCGTCGCGGAGGCCGTACGCCGCCACACGGAGCGCTACGACCGGGTTCCGTCCCCCAACCCGGACCGGGTCGTCATCGAGATCACCCTGGACCGGGCGCTGGGCCGCGGCTGAGCGTGCCGCCCGCGGACAAAGCACAACGGCGCCACCGTGTTCAGGTCACGGTGGCGCCGTTGTGTGGGGGAAGTGACTGAGCGACGTGGAACGACGGGGGATCGCTCAGGCACTGTGGGGGGTGGCGGCAATGGTTTCGGGCTCGAACAGCTGGTGGTCACGCTGTGCGAGATTCACAAAGATCATGTCGTACCGGATGGCACAGCGCACCGGCTGCGGCGCGCCCCGCGGCTTGCGCAGACAACGGTAGGCACGGACCTCACCGTCGTCCTCGCGGGCGACGACGACCGGGTCACCGAACAGGGTGACCATCAACGAATCACCACGGTGGGGCAGTGCCGTGACGAGATCGATGAAATGCCACCCTGACCGGTAGGCGGTCGCCATCTCGCGCCTGAAGGTGCGATCGTCCGGGGGAGTGGTCATGTCAGGCGCCCGCACCGGTCGACGCAGCCGAGGCAATGTCCGAACCGGCGGGCGCGACGGTCCAGCCGATGTCCGACTTGGCGGGCGAGACGGTCCAGCCGATGTCCCCGGCAGAGGCGGCGCCGATGCTGACCTGCTCAAAGCCGCTGCCGCCCAACAGTCCTATGCCCAGGGCCGCAACGAACGACGCGGCAAGCGCCGAGCGAAGCATTCGCTTATACATAGTCGGCTTCGTCCTCACTTGTGGATTCCTCTCCCCCGCATCAAAAACGATGTCTCACGGGGGCACGCAAGCACCACTGAGGAGATGCATCATGTTCCTGTATGTTCATGAACCTGGGGGGTGAAGATATGGCCACAATAAGCACGAAACCGGCACATCCTCATGGGATCACCGAACTTTGCCAGGCCGGGGAGCACCTTTACGCCAGCGCGTTGCGCGTGGGACGCATAGCGCGGGCGGACATCGAACCGGCTCCCTGCCTCGTAGATTTCGCTCTGCTTCACCCCGACCCGGATGACCCGGCGTGGCTCCGGCCAGTCCCGCCTTCGGTCGCGCTGGCCCAGCACCTGCAGCCCCTGGAACGGGAGATCCTTGAGCGCCGCAGGCATACGGTCCAGCTGACCGAGTCATTCGAGCCATTTATGGACATCAGCACCCAGGGCCCTCCCGTCACCCACGCGATCACCGTGCTGGAGGGCGTCAACCGGATCAACGCCGCGCTCGACCAGGCCACGGCGGAGTGCCACACGGAAGTCCTCACGGTCCAGCCCGGCGGGGGACGCATCGAGGACCGTCTCAGCAAATCGCTGGACCGCGGCCTCTCGGTCGTCCAGCGCGGTGTCCGGATGCGTACCCTCTATCAGCACACCGTGCGGCACAGCCCCAGCACACTCGCGTACGCGGAGCGCATGGCGGACAGCGACGTGGAGATCCGGACACTTGAGGAGCTCATCGAGCGCCTGATCGTGTTCGACCGGACGGTGGCCTTCATCCCTGCCCAGGACGACCGTCAAGTCGCTCTGGAACTGCGCCATCCCGGACTCGTCGAGTACCTGGCCAACGTGTTCGAGCAGCTCTGGACGCGGGCGGCTCCCTTGCGGGAGGAGATCAAATACGAACCGACTCGACTGGGGATCAGCGGGGTTCAGCACTCCATCGCCCAGCTGCTCGTCGAGGGACACGTCGACGACTCGATCGCCCGTCGGCTCGGTATGAACGTCCGTACTTGCCGGGCCCATGTCGCCAAGCTCGCTGCCGCGCTCGGCAGCACCAGCCGCGCCCAACTCGGCTATCTGATCGCCCGGTCAGGAATCCTGGACCAGGATTCCTGACCGGCCGGCCCCAAAGATCCCCACCCCCCGGGCCGGTCGGGCACGCCACGCAATGGGGGAGAGCGTGGCCACGCCCTTGATCAGCCGGGAGAGTTCCCGGCTCCCCCGACACCTCCACACTGGCCCGGGAACTAGGCTGGCACCACCGTCATCTTGCTGCACTGCCAAAAGTGGGGGGTCACGAATGGGCAAGGACGAGGGCATATCGCATCAGCCGCACGGTGATCTCGAACTGTGCGATGCCGGCGTCAGGATCTACACCGAAGCGCTCAGAGTCGGCCGGCTGCCCCGCTCCGCTCTCGAACCCGTCCCGTGCCTCGCCGAGTTGGCCCTCGTCCACCCCGATCCCCAGGACGATGGCTGGATCCGGCCGGTCCCTCCGTCCGCGGCGCTCGCCCATCTGCTCCAGCCCGTCACCCGGGAGATCCACCAGCGCATACGGCTCTCCGCCGCCCTGGCCGACTCCCTGGCCCCCCTGGCCTCCGTCGCCAGCACCGACCCCAACCTCGCCATCACCGTTCTCGAGGGCCTCCCGCTGATCGAGGCAGCCATCCAGAACGCCACGGACGGCGCACGGGAGGAGGTCCTGACCCTCCAGCCCAGTGGCAACCGCCCCGTGGACCAGCTCAAGAAGGCGCTGGACCGGGCACTGTCCATGGCCGGCCGGGGCGTGACACTGCGTCACATCTACCAGCACCCGGCCCGGTACAGCCCGGCCATCAAGGCGTACCTGGACGACATACCGCCGGGCTTCATCCAGGTACGCACTATCGAGCAGACCGTCGAGCGCCTCTTCGTCTTCGACCGCACCGTCGCCTTCATCCCGGCCAGTCCGCGGCGCGACATCGCCCTGGAGATCCGCCACCCCGCACTCGTGCGCTACCTGATCCAGGTGTACGAGGTGCTGTGGGCCCAGGCCAAGCCGCTGACGGCCCCCCTCCAGGCGCCCACGCACGACGTCCCGATCACCGCCACCCAACTGAGCATCGCCCGGCTCCTCGTCGAGGGCAACACCGACCAGGTCGTGGCCCGCAAGCTGGCCATCAGCGTCCGCACCTGCCGCGCCCACATCGCCAAACTCATGCACACCCTCGACGCCACCAGCCGGACCCACCTCGGCGCCCTGCTCGTCCAGTCCGGCATCGTGGAAGGCGCCGGGGAATGACCGTCCCGGCGACGCACCCCCACAGCGACCGGGAACTCTGCGAAGCCGCCCTCGCCCTCTACGGGGACGCCCTCGCCGCCGGCCGCATCGCCCGCAGTGCCACGGAGCCCGCCCCCTGTCTCACCGGCCTCGGCCTGCTCATCCCCGACCCCCGGAACGAGGCGTGGCTGCGCCCCGTGCCGCCGTCCGCGGTCCTGGGGCAACTGCTCAGCCCCCTCAGCCGGGAGATCGACGCACGGCTCCGGCTGACGACCGAGCTGACCCGCTCCCTGCTGCCGCTGCTCGCGGGCGCCGACGAGGACCCCAACCGTTCGATCACCGTGATCGAAGGCCCCGCCCGGATACGCGCCACGCTCCACAACGCCTCGCAGGCGGCCAGGGAGGAGGTCCTGACCGCCCAGCCCGGCGGCAACCGTCTGGCCCACAACATGCGCCAGGGCCGGACGAACGCGGAGTTCGTGCTCGCGGCGGGCGGACGGCTCAGGCATCTCTACCAGCACTCGGCGCGCTACAGCCCTCGGCTCAAGGAGTACCTGGCGGAGATCCCGTCCGGCCGCCTCCAGATCCGCACGATGGAGCAGAGCGTGGGCCGCATGCTCGTCTTCGACCGGGCGGTCGCCTATCTCCCCGCCGACCCCGACGGCAGCGCCGCCCTGGAGATCCGCCACCCCGCCCTCGTGCGCTACCTGGCCGGCGTTTACGAAACGCTCTGGGCCCGTGCCACACCCTTCGGCGACCCCCTGCCCACCACCGCCCCCGGCGCCCCCGTCACCGCCGTCCAGCAGAGCATCGCCCGCCTCCTCGTCGACGGCTGCACCGACCAGGCCGCCGCCGAGAAGCTCGGCATCAGCATCCGCACCTGCCGCGCCCACATCGCCAAACTCATGCACACCCTCGACGCCACCAGCCGCACCCACCTCGGCGCCCTGCTCATCCGCTCCGGCATCGTGGAGCCCACCCGATGACCCTGCCCACCGAACACGGCCACGGCGGAAGCGAACCGTGCGACGAGGCCATCGGCCTGTACACACAGGCGCTCACCCAGGGCAGCATCGCCCGGTCCGCCGCCGCGCACGTACCCTGCCTCGCCGACGGCGCCCTGCTCGTCCCCGACCCCCACGACAGTCTCCGGCTGCGCCCCGTACCGCCCACCGCCGGCCTGGCGCACCTGCTGCATCCGCTCGCCCGCCAAGTCCTCGACCAGGTACGTGCGATCGACCTGCTGGCGAAGTCCCTCGTCCCCCTCACCTCGGCGAACCGGGGACCCGTCCTCCTCGTCACGCTCCACGGACGGTCGGCCATCCAGGCGTCCATCAACGGCTCCGCGCACGATGCCCGGGACGAGATCCTGACCATCCAGCCCGGCAGCACCCGTACACCGGAACAGCTCCAGATCGCGCTGTCGGGGACACTGCCCACGGTCGCACGGGGCGTCCGCGTCCGGCACATCTACCAGCACTCCGCGCGCTACAGCACCGGCCTCAGGGAGTACGTGGCCCAGCTGCCCAGCGGACTCCTGGAGGTCCGCACCGTGGAACGGGCCATCGACCGTCTCATCGTCTTCGACCGGACCGTCGCGTACCTCCCCGCCGACCCCGACGGCAGCGCCGCCCTGGAGATCCGCCACCCCGCCCTGGTGCGCTCCCTCGCCGCCATCTACGAAACCCTCTGGGCCGGAGCCACGCCCTTCACCCAGCACCTCCCCGCCGCCCTGCCCGGCGCCCCCGTCACCGCCGTCCAGCAGAGCATCGCCCGCCTCCTCGTCGACGGCTGCACCGACCAGGCCGCCGCCGAGAAGCTCGGCATCAGCATCCGCACCTGCCGCGCCCACATCGCCAAACTCATGCACACCCTCGACGCCACCAGCCGCACCCACCTCGGCGCCCTGCTCATCCGCTCCGGCATCGTGGAGGGGCCCGCCGCCCCCGTACCGGCGGACAACGCGAACCGGCCCGCCACGCCGGGACAACCGGGGTGACGGGCCGCGTGGCGCGGGGTCAGTCCTTCGGGCGCTTGGGGCGCCAGACCACCAGGGCGCTGGTCTGCTGCACGTCCTGATACGGGACCAGGTCGCGCCGGTACGAGGCGTGGACCTGGGCCTCGCGCTGCTGCATGGCGGCCGCGGCTCCGTCCACGGCCGCCGAGAGTTCGGCGACGCGCTGCTGGAGCGCCGCGACCTGGTTCTCCAGCTCGATGATGCGCTTGATGCCGGCGAGGTTGATGCCCTCGTCCTGCGACAGCTGCTGCACCGTACGCAACAGCTCGATGTCGCGGGCCGAGTAGCGCCGGCCGCGTCCGGCCGTGCGGTCCGGGGAGACCAGGCCGAGGCGGTCGTACTGGCGCAGTGTCTGCGGATGCAGGCCCGAGAGCTGGGCCGCGATCGAGATCACGTACACCGGGGACTCGTCGGTCAGTTCGTAAGGATTACGCCGTCGGCCGTCCACCTCAAGCTCCCTTCGCCGCCTGGAACAGCTCCGCCCTCGGGTCATGCCCCGCGGTCGCCTTGCGGTATGCCTCCAGTGCGTCCCTGGCCTCGGTACCGAGGTCGGTGGGCACGGTCACCTCGACGGTGACCAGGAGGTCGCCCCGGGTGCCGTCCTTGCGGACCGCTCCCTTGCCGCGGGCCCGCATCGTACGCCCATTCGGCGTACCGGCCGGTAGCTTGAGCGTCACGGACGGGCCGCCGAGCGTCGGCACCTTGACCTCGCCGCCGAGCGCCGCCTCGGTGAACGTGACCGGCACCGTGACGGTGAGGTTGTCGCCCTTGCGGCCGAAGACCGGGTGGGCGTCGACGTGGACCACGACGTACAGATCGCCGGCCGGTCCGCCGCGCTCGCCCGGAGCGCCCTTGCCGCGCAGCCGGATGCGCTGCCCGTCGGAGACGCCCGCCGGGATGCGCACCTGCATGGTCTTCGAGGAGCGGGCCCGGCCGCTGCCCTTGCAGACCTCGCAGGGGTCCTGGGCGATCAGGCCGCGGCCCTTGCAGTCCACGCACGGGTCGGTGAGCGAGAAGCCGCCGCCGCTGCCGCGCGAGACCTGACCGGTGCCGACACAGGTCGGGCAGACCCTGGGCGTGCCGTTCTTGTCACCGGTGCCGGAGCACGCCTTGCAAGGGGCCTGGCTGGACATCCGGAGCGGGACCGTGGCCCCGTCGACCGCCTCGGTGAAGCTCAGCGTCACCTCGGACTCGATGTCCTGGCCGCGCCGCGGCTGCACCCTCGTACCGGCGCCGCCGCCCCGGTTGAAGAGGCCGCCGAACACGTCGCCGAGGCCACCGCCGCCGAAACCGCCGGCGCCGCCCTGGCCCCCGCCCGGGGCGCCTCCGAAGAGGTCCCCCAGGTCGAAGTTGAAGTTGCCCTGGGCGCCGCCCGGCCCGGCGCGGAAGCCGCCGTTGCCGAAGAGGGCGCGCGCCTCGTCGTACTCCTTGCGCCTCTTGGTGTCACCGAGGACGTCATTCGCCTCGGAGATCTCCTTGAAGCGTTCCTCCGCCTTGTCGTCGCCCTTGTTGGCGTCCGGGTGGAACTCGCGGGCGAGCTTCCGGTACGCCTTCTTGATCTCGGCGTCGGTGGCGTCCTTGGGGACGCCGAGAACCTTGTAGTAGTCCTTCTCGACGAAGTCCTTCGTACTCATCGACGTCCCTCCTTCCGGACGACCGGCCGGGAGCCTCCCGCCCGGGCGGTGCCGGGCCCGCAGGCCCTGGTACCGACCGGACGGGAGGCCCGGGTGGCCGGGCGGTGTGCTGCCAGGTGATCGGACGGAATGTCAGACCTCCTCGCCGCCACCGCTCTCCTCGTCGTCTGCCTTCTCTTCCTTCGCGGCCGCGGGAGCCGCCCCCGGCTGGGGTTCGGCGACCGCGACCCGCGCGGGGCGGATGGTGCGCTCGCCGATCCGGTAGCCGGGCTGCAGGATCGCCACGCAGGTCGTCTCCGTGACGTCCGGCGCGTAGCTGTGCATCAGGGCCTCGTGGACCGTCGGGTCGAAGGGCTCGCCCTCCTTGCCGAACTGCTGGAGGCCCAGCTTCGCGACGACCGTCTCCAGCGATTCGGCCACCGACTTGAACCCGCCCACGAGCTCGCCGTGCTCCCGGGCCCGGCCGACGTCGTCCAGGACGGGCAGCAGCTCGGACAGGAGGTTCGCGACGGCGATCTCCTTGACCGTGACCCGGTCCCGCTCCACGCGGCGGCGGTAGTTCTGGTATTCGGCCTGGAGCCGCTGGAGGTCGGTGGTGCGCTCGTTGAGCGCGCTGCGTGCCTGATCCAGCTGCGCGGTCAGGGCCGTGTTCTCGTTCGCGTCCCCGGCCGGGGCCGCCGCCTCCTCCTCGGAGGGGGTGGCGGCCTTCGGCTCGGCGTCGTCAGAGGTGGCGCCGGAGGGGACGTCGGGCTTCTCCTCGAAGCCCGGAGTCTCCTCGGTCACGCCGCACCGCCCTTGGAGTCCTTCTCGTCGTCCACGATCTCGGCGTCGACCACGTCGTCCTGGGCGTCGCCCTGGGCCTGCTCGGCACCCGGCTGCGCGTCACCCTGCGGGCCGCCCTCGGCCTGGGCGTTGGCGTACATCGCCTGGCCCAGCTTCTGGGAGACGGCCGCGACCTTCTCGGTGGCCGTGCGGATCTCGGCGGAGTCCTCGCCCTTGAGCTTCTCCTTCAGCTCGCTGACCGCGGTCTCCACCTCCGTCTTCACGTCGGCCGGGACCTTGTCCTCGTTGTCCTTGAGGAACTTCTCCGTCTGGTAGACGAGCTGCTCGCCCTGGTTGCGCGACTCGGCGGCCTCGCGGCGGGCGTGGTCCTCCTCCGCGTACTTCTCGGCCTCCTCACGCATCCGGTTGACCTCGTCCTTCGGCAGCGAGGAGCCGCCGGTGACGGTCATCTTCTGCTCCTTGCCGGTGCCGAGGTCCTTGGCCGTCACGTGCATGATGCCGTTGGCGTCGATGTCGAAGGAGACCTCGATCTGCGGGACACCGCGCGGGGCCGGCGGCAGACCGGTCAGCTCGAACATCCCGAGCTTCTTGTTGTACGCCGCGATCTCGCGCTCGCCCTGGTAGACCTGGATCTGCACGGACGGCTGGTTGTCCTCGGCCGTCGTGAAGATCTCGGACCGCTTGGTCGGGATCGTGGTGTTGCGCTCGATGAGCTTGGTCATGATGCCGCCCTTGGTCTCGATACCGAGGGACAGCGGGGTGACGTCGAGGAGCAGGACGTCCTTGACCTCGCCCTTGAGGACACCGGCCTGGAGCGAGGCGCCGATGGCGACGACCTCGTCCGGGTTCACACCCTTGTTGGCCTCCTGGCCGCCGGTCAGCTCCTTGACGAGCTCGGCGACGGCCGGCATGCGGGTGGAGCCACCGACGAGAACGACGTGGTCGATCTCGGAGAGCTGGATGCCCGCGTCCTTGATGACGTTGTGGAACGGGGTCTTGCAGCGGTCCAGGAGGTCCGCGGTGAGCTGCTGGAACTGCGAGCGCGTGAGCTTCTCGTCCAGGTGCAGCGGGCCCTCGGCCGACGCCGTGATGTACGGCAGGTTGATCGTGGTCTCCGTCGAGGAGGACAGCTCGATCTTCGCCTTCTCCGCGGCCTCGCGGAGACGCTGGAGAGCCATCTTGTCCTTGGACAGGTCCACGCCGTGCCCGTTGGCGAACTGCTTCACCAGGTAGTCGACGACGCGCTGGTCCCAGTCGTCACCACCGAGGTGGTTGTCACCGTTGGTGGCCTTCACCTCGACGACGCCGTCGCCGATCTCCAGGAGGGACACGTCGAAGGTGCCGCCACCGAGGTCGAAGACGAGGATCGTCTGGTCGTCCTTGTCGAGCCCGTACGCCAGCGCGGCGGCGGTCGGCTCGTTGACGATGCGCAGGACGTTCAGGCCCGCGATCTCGCCGGCCTCCTTGGTCGCCTGGCGCTCGGAGTCGTTGAAGTACGCCGGGACGGTGATCACCGCGTCGGTGACCTTCTCGCCCAGGTAGGACTCCGCGTCACGCTTCAGCTTCTGCAGGATGAAGGCGCTCATCTGCTGCGGGTTGAAGCTCTTGCCGTCCAGGTCGATCTTCCAGTCAGTGCCCATGTGGCGCTTGACGGAGCGGATGGTCCTGTCGACGTTGGTCACAGCCTGGCGCTTGGCGACCTCGCCGACCAGCACCTCGCCGTTCTTCGCGAAGGCGACGACGGACGGCGTGGTCCTGGCGCCCTCTGCGTTGGTGATGACGGTGGGCTCGCCGCCTTCGAGAACGCTGACGACGGAGTTAGTCGTGCCCAGGTCGATGCCGACCGCACGTGCCATTTCGATTCCTCCAACTGACTACTTGAGTGGATCTGACTCAAGGATGCACGACTCCCCTCCCGGAGTCAACAGACCTGAGTCGGGCCGACTCAACTTAGGTGCACCCAGTGCGCGCCATCGGCGACACCTGACGCCTCACGCGCCGCACAGCCCTCCCCCATCATGGCCACATGGGATCGTTCTGTCACAAAATGCCGCAAGCAGCACACGATGCGGCATTCGATTCGCCGATTGCAGGCAGGTGCGAACGATGCGTACGCAGAGACAGTGGGGAAGAGGACCCCGGCCGCGCCCCTGGCGCCCGCCTCGCATCTCCCGCCCGGCGGCCGCGCGCGCCTCCCTGCGAGCCCTGCTGCCCGCACCCCTTCCCCGCCCGACCGCCAAACGCACCCTCGATCTGGTCCTGGGTTCGGCCCTGCTGCTCCTCGCCTCCCCTTTACTGGCGGCCGCCGCCCTGGGGCTGGCCGTACGCGGCCGCCGCGTGACGAGGTGCTCCACGCGCACCGGCCTGCACGGCCGCCCCTTCGTCCTGCGCTCCCTGGACACCCGGTGGCTGAAGCTGGACGTGGTCGCGCGCCTGCACCACGTGGTACGCGGCGATCTCTCCCTCGTCGGCCCGGCACCGCTCGCCCCGGACGACGCACGGAACGGCACCGGGGGCGCACGGCGCTGGCGCCAGGAACTGAAGCCCGGGCTGACCGGCCTGGCCCAGGTGCGGCACCGTTCGGGGATGCCGTGGGACGAGGCGGACCTCCTGGACCAGCACTACGCCGCGCACCAGGGGCTGCGGCTGGACCTCGCGGTCCTCGCCGAGGCCGTACGCGTACCCCTGCGCGAGGCGGCCCACACCCTGCCGTGGCCCGGCAAGGCACGCCTGAGCGACACAGATCACCGCCTGCCCGGCTACAGGACAGCGGAATAAGTGGGTAGTGTCGGCACAGACTGATTAAGTTACTGCTTAGTAGTAGCGATACTCGTAGTCCCGGTGGTCACTGGAAGACGCAGTACTCGCTAGTAGACGCTGGATCGATCCCACCTCGCAGGCCCGAGGAGCCCCCAATGCAACTCGCCGCGATCATCGTGTCGCTGGTGCTGACCGTGGTCGGCGTTGCGCTCATCGCCCGAGCCGTCGCGCAGATCTACCGGTTCGTCACGCTCGGACAGCCGGTCCCGGCCGGCAGCCGCACCGACTCCGTGAAACAGCGCACGATCACGCTGGCCAAGGAGTTCGTCGGCCACACCAGGATGAACCGGTGGGGCGTCATCGGCGTCGCCCACTGGTTCGTCGCCGTCGGCTTCCTGACCCTGGGCCTGACCATCGTCACGGCGTACGGTCAGCTGTTCAAGGCCGACTGGGTCCTGCCCGTCCTCGGCGGCTGGCTGCCGTACGAGGTGTACACGGAGTTCATCGCGCTCGCGACCACCGTGGGCATCCTCGTCCTCATCGCCATCCGCCAGCTGAACCTGCCCTCCCGGGCCGGCCGCAAGTCGCGTTTCGCGGGTTCGAAGATGGGCCAGGCGTACTTCGTCGAAGCCGTCATCCTCGTCATCGGTCTCGCGATCATGACGCTCCGCGGCCTTGAGGGCGCGCTGCACCACGTCGACGGCTACGAGGCCGCGTACTTCGCCTCGTATCCGCTGGTCGCGGCGTTCAAGGGGCTCAGCCTCGGCACGCTCCAGAACCTCGTCTACCTCACCGCCATGATCAAGCTCGGGGTCACCATGACCTGGGCGATCACCGTCGGGCTCAACACCAACATGGGTGTCGCCTGGCACCGCTTCCTGGCCTTCCCGAACATCTGGTTCAAGCGGAACGCCGACGGCGCGGTGGCGCTGGGCGCGCTGCAGCCGATGACCACGGGCGGCAAGGAGATCGACTGGGAGGACCCGGCCGACGACGCCGTGTTCGGTGTCTCCCAGGTCGAGCAGTTCTCCTGGAAGGGCATCCTCGACTTCTCCACCTGCACCGAGTGCGGCCGCTGCCAGTCGCAGTGCCCCGCCTGGAACACCGGCAAGCCGCTCTCCCCGAAGCTCCTGATCATGTCCCTGCGCGACCACGCGCACGCCAAGGCCCCCTACCTGCTGGCCGGCGGCGGCAAGGACATGGAGGGCGAGGAGAAGGCGACCGAGGAGCAGCTGAAGGACGTCCCCGCGGCCGCCCTCGCGGAGGCCGAGCGCCCGCTGATCGGGACGGTCGAGGAGAACGGCGTCATCGACCCGGACGTCCTCTGGTCCTGCACCACCTGCGGTGCGTGCGTGGAGCAGTGCCCGGTCGACATCGAGCACGTCGACCACATCGTCGACATGCGCCGCTACCAGGTGATGATCGAGTCCGCGTTCCCGTCCGAGGCGGGGACCATGCTCAAGAACCTGGAGAAGAAGGGCAACCCCTGGGGGCTGGCCAAGAAGCAGCGCGTCGAGTGGACCAAGGAGGTCGACTTCGAGGTCCCGATCGTCGGCAAGGACGTCGAGGACCTCACCGAGGTCGACTACCTCTACTGGGTCGGCTGCGCCGGCGCCCTGGAGGACCGCGCCAAGAAGACCACCAAGGCCTTCGCGGAGCTGCTGCACATCGCGGGCGTCAAGTTCGCGATCATGGGCGGCGACGAGAAGTGCACCGGTGACTCGGCCCGCCGTCTGGGCAACGAGCCGCTGTTCCAGCAGCTCGGCGCGGAGAACGTGGCGATGCTGAACATGGCCTTCGGCGAGGACGACGAGGACGACTCGACCAAGAAGGCCAAGGCCGCGAAGAAGATCGTCGCGACCTGCCCGCACTGCTTCAACACGATCGCGAACGAGTACCCGCAGCTCGGCGGCGAGTACGAGGTCATCCACCACACCCAGCTGCTCCAGCACCTCGTCGACGAGGGCAAGCTGATCCCGGTGACCCCGGTCGAGGGCCTGATCACGTACCACGACCCCTGCTACCTGGGCCGTCACAACAAGATCTACACGCCCCCGCGCGAGATCATCGCGAAGGTGCCGGGCCTCCGGAACGAGGAGATGCACCGCCACAAGGAGCGCGGCTTCTGCTGCGGCGCCGGTGGTGCCCGGATGTGGATGGAGGAGCGGATCGGCAAGCGCATCAACAACGAGCGCGTGGACGAGGCCCTCTCGCTCAACCCGGACATCGTCTCGACGGCCTGCCCGTTCTGCCTGGTCATGCTGACCGACTCGGTCAACGGCAAGAAGAACGACGGCAAGGCGAAGGAGTCCGTCCAGGTGGTGGACGTGTCGCAGCTGCTGCTCGACTCCGTGAAGACCCCGGCCGACCCGGCGGGCGACCCGGAGCCGGCGGACGAACCGGAGCCGGAACCGGCGAAGTAGCCGGACCGGCGTCACGGTGCGGTGAAGCGGTCGGACCTGCCTCGGGGGCAGGACCGGCCGCTTCCGCGTTTCCGCTCCGGCAGGGTGGGGAAAGCCCCCCGGGGTTCCCTTAGGGGATGTCACAGCTGGGCGTCAAAGGCCGGTACTTCCCCGGCCCCGGGCCCCCGTAACCGGCGGACCGGGTACGTTCGATGACGTGGCTGGATTCAGGATCGGACGCGGCCGGGACAACCGCACCCCGCAGCAAGGGCAACAGCAACCGCGGCAGCAGCCGTACGGCAATCAGGCACCGCCGCCGTACGGGCAGCAGCAATGGCCGCCCTCGGGAGGACAGGGCGCCCCGCACCACGCCGCACCGGGTCACCACGGCGGACACCGGGGGAACGGCGGCTACCCGGGCGGCGGCTACACCGGCGCGGGCCCCGACGAGCCGGAGTACTTCACCGACCCGACGCCGTACCCGTATCCCCAGGGCCCCAACCCCGGCGACCCGTACGCGAACAACCCGGGCCACACGCAGGCGTTCCGCATCGACGAGGAGCCGTACAGCGACGGCAACGCCTACCGCGCCGGCCACGCGCCCGCGGCACCGATGGGCCCGCGCCTGCACTGGAAGCAGCTGCTCAGCGGCATCGTGACGCGCCCCGGCCCGACGTTCTGGCAGATGCGCGACTACGCGGTCTGGGGCCCCGCCCTGATCGTGACGTTCCTCTACGGCCTGCTGGCGCTCTTCGGCTTCGACCAGGCCCGCGACGACGCGATCCACTCCCCGGTCTCCACCGCCGTCCCCTACGTGATCCTCACGGGCGTCTGCTTCGTGCTCGGCGGCCTGGTGCTGGGCGCGGTCACCCACACGCTGGCCCGCCAGCTCGGCGGTGACGGCGCGTGGCAGCCGACGGTGGGCCTGTCCATGCTGATCATGTCGATCACGGACGTCCCACGCCTGGTCTTCGCGATGTTCCTGGGCGGCGAGAACGCGCTGGTCGTCATCCTCGGCTGGGTGACCTGGCTGGCCGCGGCGGCGCTCCTCACCTCGATGGTGAGCAAGTCGCACGACCTGCCGTGGCCGAAGGCGCTGGGCGCGTCGGCGATCCAGCTGCTGGCACTGGTCTCGATCCTGAAGCTGGGCACGATCTGACGGCGGCGCCGCGCGTACGGAAAAGGGCCCCGGGATGACCGGGGCCCTTTCGCCTGCTGACGCGATCACGCGTCGAGAACCTGCCCGCCGCGCCGTACGACGGGCTTCTCCACACTCCACGGGAAGTTGATCCAGCGATCGGTCTTCTTCCACACGTACTCGCACTTCACGAGCGAATGCGACTTCTCGTAGATGACCGCGGACCGCACCTCGGCGACGTGGTCGATGCAGAAGTCGCGCACCAGCTTCAGCGTCTTGCCGGTGTCGGCGACGTCGTCCGCGATCAGGACCTTCTTGTCCGAGAAGTCGATGACGTTGGGCACGGGTGCCAGCATGACCGGCATCTCCAGGGTGGTGCCCACGCCGGTGTAGAACTCCACGTTCACCAGGTGGATGTTCTTGCAGTCCAGCGCGTACGCCAGACCGCCCGCGACGAACACCCCGCCGCGCGCGATGCTCAGCACCACGTCCGGCTCGTACCCGTCGTCGGCCACGGCCTGCGCCAGCTCCCGCACGGCGTGCCCGAAGCCGTCGTACGTCAGGTTCTCCCGTACATCGTCAGTCATCGGGACCTCACACCTGCGTCCGGTGGAAATTCATGAAGGAGCGCGACGCGGTGGGACCGCGCTGCCCCTGATAGCGCGACCCGTACCGCTCGGAGCCGTAAGGGAACTCGGACGGAGAACTCAGCCGGAACATGCACAGCTGGCCGATCTTCATACCGGGCCAGAGCTTTATCGGCAGCGTGGCGAGATTCGACAGCTCCAGGGTCACGTGCCCGGAGAAGCCCGGGTCGATGAAGCCCGCCGTGGAATGCGTGACCAGCCCGAGCCGGCCGAGCGAACTCTTCCCCTCCAGCCGCGACGCGAGATCGTCGGGCAGCGAGATGACCTCGTACGTCGACGCCAGCACGAACTCCCCGGGGTGCAGGATGAACGCGTCGTCCCCCTCCGGTTCGACGGTGCGGGTCAGGTCCACCTGCTCGACGGCGGGGTCGATGTGCGGGTAGCGGTGGTTCTCGAACACCCGGAAATAGCGGTCGAGCCGCACGTCGATGCTCGACGGCTGCACCATCGACGCGTCGAATGGATCAATACGTACGCGTCCGGCGTCGATCTCGGCGCGGATGTCCTTGTCTGAGAGAAGCACCCACCGAGGATACGCAGAACGCGCGAGCCCGCCCTCATCGGGCCGCCCGCGCGCCTGTCGTCCGTCACCCGCCGCCGCTACCGCTGCTCGAACACCACGGGCACGGCATGCCGCAACCGAGCGCACCGGGGACACCGGATGAGCCGCCCGGGCCCGATCCGCCCTGCCCCGAGCTGCTGCATCGGAAACGAGGTGGTAGCGAAAACGTGCCCTTCGGCACAGCGGACGACGGTGCGCTCCATGGAGTCCATCAAGTCCCTTCCCCATCAAGCCGTGGACGAGACCGCCACATTAGGGGATGAACAGAACCCGCCTCCACGCGGCACTCCGACCACCCACGCTACGCCCCCAACTCCCGCCACACGCACAGCCGATCCGGGACGTCTCCGCGAGCGGATCGCGATGGGGTACAGTATGCGAGGATGCGCCGCTGGAAACAGCGTCCGCCATTTTCGCGGGTGTAGTTTAATGGTAGAACATGAGCTTCCCAAGCTCAGAGCGCGAGTTCGATTCTCGTCACCCGCTCCATGATGAAGGCCCTGGTCGGAGACCAGGGCCTTGTTTGTTGTCTAGACCATTTTTAGGGCTCGTGCCATTCGCGTGCCATAACGACCCTTCTCATCAGCGTCGATAGTGGATCCGCCACGCCTGAGGGCGAGCTCTCCACCACCGGGTCCCGCATCGCGAGATCGATTCCAAGTGCCCTGCGTCACGAGCACGGGTGCGGACTGTCTGCTCCTTTGCGATCAACGCCGCGCAGCGCGTGGGGCGGATGGTCCCGGAGAACGCGGCACCAGCGGGTGAACGGTCGCGCCACCACTCCCTGAACCTGTAGCCGCCTGCTGGCGGCGTACGTCGAGATCGATGTTGGCGGCAAGCCTGCGCTGATGCTCCTTGGTGGAGTGCTGATAGATCAGTTGCGCGCGCTCGGATGACTGGCCGGCTCGGACCATGAGGTCCTTGAGCTTGGCACCGGTGTCGGCCGCCAGCGTGTTGCCCGTGTGCCGCAGGTCGTAGAAGCGGAAGCCTTCGGGCAGCCCCACCTTGTCCCGGGCCCTGCGCCACTTGCGGCCGAACGTGGTGCCGCGCAGTACCGCCCCCCTCTCGCCGATGAAAACGAGCCCGTCCGGCCCCGGCTGGGCGAACCACTCCAGGTGCCGACGGACGTCCTCGTGGAGGAAGGACGGCAGCACGATCTCTCGTCGGCCCGCGCGGGACTTGGGAGCACCGACCACGCGGTGACCTGTGTTGAGCTCCGGTGCGGCACGGCGAACCCAGAGCGTGCCGGCGTCGAGGTCCACGTCCCGCCGCCGAAGCTCGGCGAGTTCCTCGGGTCGCATCGAGGCGAAGGCACCGAGCAGAACCATGAGGCGCCAGCGCAAACCGATCGCCTCTGCCGCGGCGAAGACCTGCTCGACCGTCGCCACGGGACGCTCGTCGGCGTCCTCGCGGCCTGCCCCGCGGATACGGCAGGGGTTCTTGCGCAGCATGTCGTCCTCGACGGCGGTCTCCATCACGGCTTTGAGGAGCCGGTACGACTTGGCCACCGTGGTGGCACCGGTTGCGGACAACCGCTCCGCCCGCCAGGCTCTGACCCGAGCGGGGCTGATCATGTTGACGTTCATCTCGCCGAACGTCGGCTCCAGGTGGAGCCGGAACAGCCGGCGGTACAACTCAGCAGTGGTCGGGGCGAGGCCGCGTTCAGCGATCCAGCGCGTGGTGTAGTCGGCGAACAAGACCTCGCCGGCGGTCGGGTCGAGCCAGTCGCCCCGCATCTGGTCCGCTTGGACCTGGACGAGGAACGCCTCTGCATCGCGTCTGGTCTCGAAGGTTTCCGGCGCGGGCCGAAGGATGTCATCGGCCGTGTTGGGGTAGCGGGCCTGATAGCGCCCCGAGGGCAGTTGTCGTATCGCGCCGAACGTGCGGCGCGGAGCCTTCTGGCGCGGACGGGCCATCAGGCCGCAGCCCTGAACCCGGAGCGGCGAGTACGGACCGGCTCGACCGTACTCGCCTCTACGTAAGCGTCCAGCGCGGTGTCGGAGATGCGGACGTGCTTGCCGACCTTGACGTATCGGATACGGCGCTCGGATACGAGCCGGCGGATGAATCGCTCGCCGACACCGAGACGTTCGGCTGCCTCGGCCACGCCGAGAAGGCGGTCAGCCATTCGAGACCGCCTCCTCCCACGTGTCGGCGGGCCATGGGGTGGTGATCACTGCGGGTCGGGGCAAGGGTGTTCCTTCTACGAGGCGGCGGGTCAACAACCGATGCGCCCAAGCGGGGCATGCCTACGGAGGCAGACGTACAGGCATCGCGACCGAGTCGAGCTATCGCGATGCTCCCGCTGGGACTATTTCGGCGTCCCGTAGTGATACCTCTGCATCGCCGGTTTGGTTAACCGGCGATGTGCGTCTATGTTGCCTCGCCTCCCAGCAGATTTCGGGAGTACCGAAGTTGGGGATCCGGCTCACATTTTGCTGACCTGAAGCCGAAGGCGGATCGGTCACGGGCACCCCCGGCACGAACTTCTTGGTGAACGGCCGATTCGGGTCTATCGTCTTTGGACCGCGTTCCACCGGCGTTCGCCGTCGGCTGCTCGCTTTGTGCGAAGTAACCCTGGACTTGCGCGAGGCGATGTGGCTTCCTTCTTGGTCCAGTCGCTGAAATGAAGGCCGTCCGGATCGGTCTTCGGTGCGCCAGCTCCGTCCGACGGCAGCACCGCCGTCGCGCGATTCGCAGCCACCGCCACCACCCCCTGCTTCGAGGAGGCGCCGAACCATGAGCCACGATGCCCGCGTCTGGGTATGGGACCACAGCCTCAGCAAAGGCACTGCCCGCATGGTCCTCACCTTGATCGCCGATCGCTGCATCGACCACACCTGCACGGCCTACGCCTCCGTCCCAGCCCTGATGCGCCGCGCGAACGCGTCGCGCAGCGCCGTTCGGGACGCGCTGGACAAACTGGTCGCCAGCGGCGAGATAACCCGCCTCGACGGACGCAAAGGGCCTCGCGGGGAAACGTATTACTGCCTCCCCGAAGCCGCCCGTTTCATGACCGAGGACGTTCGAAATCCGACCCACCAGGAGGGCCAGATTCCAACCCTCCAGGTACCGGAATCCGATACCTCCAGCAGCAATGCGGACGGGCCGGATTCTGACCCCGGGGTACAGAATCCGACCCCGGGGGGTGCCGGATTCCGGCACCTCAGGGGACCTGAATCCGACCCCCAGAACAGAAGTGAACCAATAGGAACCAGTAGGTACAGCAGCAGTGCCCCCATCCATGCCTCTCAATGGCAGATCGACGCGGGCAGCGAATCCTGGCTGCGGAGCGAGGGGCACCTCACCCGCCTTGGCGAGGAGGGCGTACGAGTGGCGGATGACAAGTGGCGGGCCTTCCGGGCCGGCGGGTCTCCGCGCTCGGGTGCCGCGTGGGGTGCCGACTGGCGAGCGTGGATCACTCGCGAGCGGAGCCCCGCTCCAGTAGCGCCGCGCTCGGCTACCAGCCCCAGTGGCGGTTCAGCGAGCGCCAGGATGACCCGGCCGGAGGCGCACCTGGCAGCTCTGCTGGCGGCCCTCGCTGAACCGGTCCCGACGGTGTAGCGCCCTCGCCTGTTCGGCCTGTCCGCAAAGTGCGGGGACAGCGGGGACCGGTCCCCGCGCAACTCGGTCCCCTGGGGACGGTCCCCCTGACGGGCAGTCGGGGACCGGTCCCCACCAAGCTCCTTCATGTCCCCGTCCTACTTCGGGGACCGGTCCCCGAAGAGGACGGGAAACCGCAGGTCAGTGGGGACCGTCTACGCCATACGGTCGGCCCCCCCGAGCTCACGCCTCAGAGCTGCGAGCTGCGGAACCAAGCCAGCGGGGACCGGCAGCCGCCTCAGTCGGTCCCCGCCGCGTATGCAACGACCGTGGCCCAGGTCCCTCGTACCGGCATCGCTCTTCATGCCGATGGCGTCCGAGACGCGCGGTGAACTCGGCAGCCGCCAAATCGAGAGCAATGACGTCGTCCATGCAGCAATCCGCCCCGGTCGCCCCTCACCCACGAAGGCCCTGACCTAGCCCCGCTCAGCGCAACCGTCCAGGGCCGAAGACCGGTCACCGTACGACGCCCAATCCCCACTTTGGAAAGAGACCCATGCACGGCGCGCAGCACGAACCCCCCAGCAGACCGCAACAGCAGATAACTCGCCCCCAGGCACCAGGCGGAGCCTGGTATGGCGTTGGACCGTCCAAAGGCCGGTCCAACGCCGTGCCCGCCCCAGGGGTGGCGGGGATACCTGGGAGCGAGGGCGCTCCCAGGTCGAACGACGGCGTGGTGCGGGCCACTGAAGAGGCCGCGCTCCACCGGGTCGCCATCCGTCGTGCGCGCCAGGACGTCCAGCGCACCGAGCGAGTCGATGTCCGCTACAGCGCGGAGGAGAAGAGCGAGATCAAGGCCGAGGCGCATCGGCTCGGGCTGGCCGGCGCTCACTTCGTCGGGGCCCTGGTCATGGCCCACCTCCACGGCGACTACGCGTTGCCCGACCGGCGCACTGCGACGGACGACTTGATCGACGAGCTGGCCGCGCTGCGTACGCAGGTCGCGCGGATCGGTACGAACGTCAACCAGATCGCCCACCGCCTCAACGCGGGAGGCGATCCACACCCTGGGGACAAGACGGTGCTGACGGAGGCCGCGCGGGTTCTGGTCCTGGCCCGCCAGGCAGCCACAACGATCGACATCGCCGCCGACGTGGCCGCCACACAGCACCGGGCCATCTGATTGATCGCGAACATCGTCAAACCCGGCCACAAGACCCGCGGCGTCCTGAACTACCTCTACGGACCCGGCCGTGCCAACGAGCACACCGACCCTCACCTCATCGCCTCGTGGGACGGCTTCGCCCCCGACCCCGGCCGTGACTCGGAGGCCACCCTCGCCCAACTCACCACTGCCCTCGACCTACGCGTAAAGCAGGCCAGGGACAAGGCGCCGAAGGAACATGTGTGGCACTGCTCGGTCCGGGCCGCACCCGAGGACCGGGCCCTGTCGGACGAGCAGTGGGCCACCGTCGCCCGCCGCGTGCTCAATGCCACCGACATCGCTCCGGACGGCGACCCCGACGCCTGCCGGTGGGTCGCCGTACGCCACGCGGAAGACCACATCCACATCGTCGCCACCAAGGTCCGAGGCGATCTCCGCCCAGCACGGAACTGGAACGACTTCCTGCGCGCCGACAAGGAACTCATCGCCGTCGAGAAGGAATACGGGCTCCGCCAGGTTCCGCGCGGAGACCGCACCGCCGCCAAACGCCCCACCCGCGCTGAGCAGGAGAAGTCCCGCCGCACGGGCAATGCCCGCACCTCCCGCGAACACCTGCGCACCATCGTCCGCACGGCAGTCTCGGCGGCCACGACCGCAGCGGAGCTCTTCCAGATCATCGAGGGGACCGGTGCCCTCGTCGACGTTCAGTACTTCCCTTCCGGCGACGTCCGCGGCTACAAGGTCGCCCTCAGCGATGACACCAACGCCCAGGGCGAGCCGGTGTGGTTCTCCGGATCCACCCTCGCCCCCGACCTTTCCTATCCCAAGATCGCCGAACGCCTGACAGCCACCGCGACAAAACTGACGGAGCAGACTGGCACCTCACCCTGGCGGCGGTTCGCCATCGCCGTCGACCAGACGCCTGACCACCTCGCCCACGACGAGGACGAGGCAGGACAGGCCCACATCACCGTCCTAGCCGAGGCCCTCGACGCACTCCCTCTGGTAGCCCCTGTCGGCCTCCGGCCACAGCTCGTCCAAGCCGCCACCGTCTTCGAGCGCGCCGCCCGATCTCGCATCCCCGCCCAGCACCAGCAGGCCCAGGCCACCCGCTGCGCGGTGAAGGCGGTCCTGCGCGAGCCCGCCCCGCAGGACGGGGCCCTCCTCACGATCGTCCTCGACGCCCTCCTGCTCGCGGTCATCGCCGCCCAGCACTGGCATCGCGCCCGGCAACACCACCAGCAGGCTGAAGCCGCCCGCCAGACCGTCACGCACCTCCGCGCCGCCTACCGGGCCACCGCCACCGAGCCCCTGACCACGCTTCGGCAGCGCGGGGAACGGCTGACTGAGACTCGGCGTCGCCGACACGAAAACACACTGCGTCGGGCCCTTCCCGAGCTGGCCGAACAGATTCTCGCGGAGCCCGGCTGGCCGGCACTCGCCGCCACGCTCGCGCGGGCCGAAGCCGTCGGCCATAAGCCCACCGCTCTCCTCACCGAAGCCACTGCCCGACGACAAACCGACACCGCCACCAGCCTCAGCGAAGTCCTCACCTGGCGCCTCCACCGCCTCGCCGACCTGACCGCCGGCACCACCAGCAACGCCCCGGCATCTCCGCCGGCCGCCTACCGCCCGACCAACACCCGCCAGCAGCGCCGCGCGCGCTGAACCTCACCTCAAGGAGCCCAATCTGGAGATCTACCCCATCGCCAGCATCTTCCCGAGGCTCGACCCCGACGAGGTACTCACCCTCGCCGAATCGATCAAGATCGAGGGTCTGCACCAAGACATCGTGTTGGATACGGACGGCGTCCTCCTCGACGGGCGCAACCGGCTCGCCGCCTGTGTGAGGTCTGGGCCCGAGGGGCGTAGTCATCAGCCGGCAGAGGACAGTCCCGTCACACGTCGCGTTCCCTGAGGGAACAGCGCAGGCGTTCACTCAGGGAACGCCTGCCTTGTTCCTTAAGGGAACAGGCAGCTCCCGGGACAGGGAGCACAGACCAGCACCCATGCCCAGTGGCCCAGCAACTCCCCCACGCCCGAGACGTGGGCATGGATCGTTCTCCGTTACTAAGTCCATAGCGTGTCGGCCGCCATCAGGGCCAACTCGACTCAGAGTCGGCCCTGATGGCGTGCTGACGTACTCGAAGGCTCAGAGCGATGTCTGGACTCCGAGACTTCCCGCATTGATGGCTCCCCGTAGGACGTGGGCGATCTCCTCGGGCTTGAGGTCGATGCCGTCGAGCCCCTCCAGGGTCAGCGGGATCTCCTCCAGCGCGTACTCGCCGCGGCCTTCGGCGCTGAACTCGGGACCGGTGCGGTCGTCGAAGGACCAGGTCGCGATGCGGGCGAGGTAGAAGAGCTGACGCTCGTCGTCGGCCTCCATCGTGTGGAGGAGGCCGATGATGTCGGCCTTACCTGCGATCTCCTCGTGGATCTCCCGGTGGAGGGCCGCCTCCCGGGATTCGTCGCTGGGTTCGACGCCGCCGCCGGGCAGGACCCAGTATTCGGGGATGCCGGGCCTGGTGCGGCGGATGACCAGCATCGTTTCGTCGGCGGTGATCAGGACAGCGCGGACTCGTTCGATCATCTCGGTTTGTCTCCTTGCTTGTTGGTGGTCTCAGTGCAGCAGCCAGCCGCCGTCGACGTGGACGGACTGCCCCGTGATGAACGAGGCGGAGGGGCCCACGAGAAACGTCACCAGGGCGGCGACATCCTCGGGCCGGCCACGGCGCGGGACACACTGGCGCTGGATCTGGTCCTCCGGCCGCGCGCGGTGCTGGGCGGGGAGGGTCTTCTCGGCCTCGACCTGGATGGCCCCGGGCATGACGGTGTTGACGCAGATCCCGTACGGGCCCAGTTCGCGGGCGAGGGAGCGGGTCAGTCCCAGCAGCCCTGCCTTCGCGGTGCTGTACGCGACGAGGTTCGTCCGGCCGGCGCGGGCATTAACACTGCCGATGTTCACGATCCGGCCCCAGCGGCGTTCGATCATGCCGGGGGTGAGCACGTGGCAGGTGCGGTAGTGAGCGGTGAGGTTCACGTCGAGGGAGTAGTTCCAGGCGGCCTCGTCGATGTCCTGCCAGGCAACGCGGGGGTAGGAGCCGACGTTGTTCACCAGGATGTCGACGGGTCCGATCTCGGCGCGCACGAGGTCGGCCATGGTCCGGACGCTGCCTGGATCGGTCAGGTCGGCGTTCACCGCGATCCCTGGACTGCCCGCGCGTTCGAAGGCAGCGAGGAGGGCGTGGGCGTCGGGGTCCTGGCCGAGGTGGTTGACCGCCACGGTTGCTCCGGCGGCCGCGAGCGCCCGTCCGATCTCAGCGCCGATGCCGGAGGCCCCGCCGGTGACGAGGGCGGTGCGGCCCTGGAGCGGCCGGGTCTGGAGAGGAGTCTCAAGCAGGGGCAGGGACATTGCTGCTCCGTTCGCCGGGGTGGAGGTGAGGGACCGGTGCGGTGGTGAAGAAGGTGTCGAGCGTCGTGTGCGGGTCCTGGCTCTCGGCGAGTTTGATCAGGACGAGCAGGAGGTCGTGTCCGGTGAGCCGGGAGGGCGGGATGACGCCGAGGACGCGCACGGCAAGAAAGGCACGGATCTCCTCCAGGCCGCTGCCGTTCTCCCTGCGAAGGCCGTCCAGGGCACAGGTGACGGCCGCAGCGCGGCCGGGGCTGGTGTTCCAGGAGTATCGGACATCGATGTGCCGACTGGTCCGGTGCAGTTCCAGGTGCTCGATGCGCGGGCGGGTCAGGGGCGGCAGGGCAAGGCGGAGGGTGCGGGCGTACACATCGGGCTGGTAGCGGGGAACGAGCCAGCCGCCCAGGGCCATCAGATACCAGAGCAGGTTGGCGGCCTCGCCCGCGGCGGTGTTGCGCCCGGCTAACTCGAAGTCGAGCCAGCACAGCGGGTCGGCGATGTTGGGCTCCGTGGGATCGCCCTGCGTGAGAACGGCGAGCCTGCGGCGATCGGGAGCCAGGGCAAGGCGGACGTTGTCGATGGTGTCGGCGACGTTCAACGTCAGCGGTCTGCCGTTGGCAGTGAGGGTGAAGCCAGCCAGTTCCCGGAGGCTGAGGGTCGTATCGGTGTGGGGCAGGGCAAGTGACAGGTCTCGGCGCAGATACCAACGGTCCAGTCGGCTACCGGGACGAATGCGTTCGAGGTAGAGGTCCGGGACGCACTCGGCCAGCGGCACGCTCCTCCCGGTCTCCTCAGCCGCTGCACGCAGGTCGGCACAGACCCCGTCCACGAGGCGGGCCAGACGGGGCTGGACGGCCGGATCGCGGTCGGCGAGGGCGATCACATCGCCCATCAACAGCTCGCAACGGCCGTTGGCGAAAACGTCCTCGTAGGCGAGGAGTTGTCTGTCCGGTAACGCGATCTGCCCGTGAAGGGCCGGAACCGCGATGCGCGAGGAGAGCTGTGCCCATCCCTTCGCCTCGACTTCGGCCCGTTCCCGGGTCGCCACTGGCTTATGGAAGAGACCCGTTGCTGCCATGGGCCGTCGGACGTTCGCGCTCACCGCGGCTCCTCAGGGAGGGTGTCCAGCCAAGCCCGGAGAACGAGGAGTGCGAGCGCTTCGGCAGCGAGCGGCTCGGTGCGGGCGGTGGTGACCAGGCTCGTGTCCTGCCGCGTGGCGTCGAGGAGGACGGTGAGGGCGTCGCTGTCGGAGGGGCACTCGATCCCACTGAAACGGAGCTGAATCTTCGCGAGCAGCGCGGTCACCTTGTAGAGGGCACGGAGGTCGGGGCTTCCCCTAAGGAACTGGCGGCGGATCTCGATGGCGGCCTGGATGCCGTCGCGCAGGCTTACAGCCACGTCGGTGGCCGCGTCCGGAGCGGGCAGAGCCAGGCCAGGGGTCGACCACAAGGGGAGCAGCGACCCGCTGCCGATGAGAGCGAGGACGTGAAGCAGTCGAGAGGTGATGGCGCCGGCCCTGCACTCGGCGCGGGTCAGTACGGTCATGCCCAGCTTGACCCCGCCGAGCTCGGTCTCCAGATCCGCGAGGATCTGGCGCATCTCGTCGAGGGAGGAGGTGTCGGCCACGACAAGGACGTCGAGGTCGCTCCAGCCGTGCTGGTACTTGCCCCGGGCTCCGCTTCCGGTGACGGCGAGCAGGTCGATCAGCGGGCGCAGGCCGGTGGTCCGGTCAAGGAATTCCGCCAGATAGGACTCCAGGTGCACGGGGAGTCCGAGTGCGTTGACCGGCATGGTGGAGGGTTGGTGCTCCGGCCAGCGGCGGTTGAGCGCGATGCGGTCCAGCCGCCGGTCCAGCTCCAGGCGCGGCCCGTCGTTGCCGATGACCTCGTGCGCGATGGAGACGATCTTGTCCGCGCCTCGTGCGCTTTTGATGAGGTCACGGTCCACGACGTCCTGGGCCCCGGCGGTGCCCCGCCGGGTGCGCGTGCCCTCGCATGCGTCCAGGTAGGCGATGGTGAGTTGAGGGCCGAGCATCCGCGCGAGTTCGGCAGTCGAGTCGAAGTCGTGCAGCGACTCGATGCTGACGGAGTCGAGGAAGTGGTGGGCCTGGCAAAAGCGGTCCAGCGCGTCCACAAGCAACTCAGCCTGCACCACTGACCCCAACCGATATGGGTCATGGATCCCCGCCCGCTCGGCCGCGTCCTCGATGAGGTAGCCGATCTTGAGGCGGGCGTGGCCGTGCTGGGTGCGCAGGTACTCGCCGGCCGTGCTCTTGCCGCTCTCCGACATGCCGCCCAGTGCGATGACGTGCACTCCGGCCAGAGCCCTGCCGGGCACGTCCGGGTGTAGGGGCGCCAGGAGCCGGCGCACCTCGTCCTGGACGGCGACGGTCGGCCGATCTCCGATGCGGATCGCCATCGGAAAGCGTCCCTCGACGACGAGGCGGTTGATCTGCACATGGAGGTGATGTTGGTACGCCGCGTAGATGTCGGTGACGGTCACCTCGTGAGCCAGGCTCCGGCGGGTACCTTCCTCCGGGTCGTCGCAGTGCAGGAGGACGAGGGCGTGCTCGCTCTCCTCGGCGGCTCGCAGGTCGGTCTCGTGCGGCGCAAGCAGGAGTCGGGCTCGGTCTGCGGCCTGCGCGGCGTCCAGGTCGTCTCGTACAGCGACCGTCGCGGCGACGGACGCCTCCAGCATCGGGATGCCCCGGTCCAGCAGGCGCACCGACGAGGAAAAGGGGTGGCGGGAGCGCTCCAGGTAAGAGGTGGCGAGTACGTCGGCGACCTCCTCGACCGGGCCGGTCTCGAACCACCAACGGGCCATGCCGTCGGCCTTGATGGCGGTCCAGCGGGGGTCGTAGTGGTCGAGTGGGCCTGCTGAGGTCGCGGCCGGGCCCATGCGCCGGGCGAGGATTCCGATCTGTTTGGTCTTCCCGGTGTTGTCGGGGCCGCTGAACGCGACCGACACGGGGAGGGGATACGTGTCGCTGTTGTACGGACTGGACATCGGCTTCCCTTCACTGATGATGCGGAGCGGGTACGCCTGCGGGGGCGCCGTGAGCGCCCTGCGGCAGGGACTCCATGGGGCCCCGAGCCTCGAACCGAGGCGAGAGGCAAGGACGGGCCAGGGTGTCTATACGGGGCCGTCGGACAACGGAACGTCCTCGGAGCTGAGCGTCAGCTGCGCCCACGGCACCTGCGCGGAGGAGTGCTCGGTGTGGGCCAGAAGTCCGACCATTGCGAGCCCGGCAGCCGTGCCGAGGGCCCACACCCAGCTCAGGGCGGTCTCCAGCGGATCGGCTACGTAGGAACGGCTCATCGGACCGCCTCTCGGACCGCGGAGCCGTGTGCCGCGCTGGGGTGGCGCGAGAGCGAGATCGTGCGGGTCCGTGCGTTGTCACTGCGCATCGCCACCGTCGGTTCCTCTCAACGTGTCCGGGCAGGCACCAATAGGCCCTGAACAGGGCCTATTCGAGCCAATCGGAGATCTGCGGGGTGATGTTCAGTGAACGACGGTCCGCACTCACGGGACAGGGCCCAGGATGTAGTCCTGCGTAATCCCGCGTAATCCAGGTGGGGAGGGTGACGGGGTGCCGAAGAACCCGGCCGTCGCGGAACTGATCAAGCGGGCTTGCCATGAACGAGGCTGGGGGCCATCGGAGTTGGCTCGTGCTCTCGGCCTCGCCGAATGCGGTGACCCGCGCCGCCTGCAGCGTCAGCACGCCCGGCGGTGGATAGAAGGCGAACGAACCCCCGGCCACTGGTGGCCCTACATCGCCCAGGTGCTGGCACTGGATCCCGAGGCGATCAACCTCTCGGAGCCCACGCCTGTGGCACCCCACACAGATACCGTTGCATCAGTCCTGCACCTGGGAAGGAGCGACGTGGAACGCCGGGAGTTCATCCTCGCCTCCAGCGGATACGCGCTGTCCGCACTCGGCCTGCCCGACATGGACAGCATCACCCGCCGAACCAAGACCGCCCTTCCCGGAGCCGTCCGCGTCGGCCAGGGCGAGGTGGCCGCCGTACGCCACATGGTCAAGGCCCTCGGCGACTCCGCCTCCGAACTCGGTGGCGGGCACGCCCGCCACCTGGCCGTCCGCTACCTCACCCAAGACGTCGCCCTTTGGCTGGAGGGCCACTTCACCGAAGCCACCGGCCGCGACCTGTTCGCCGCGACCTCCCAGCTCGTCCACCTCGCCGGCTGGATGGCACAGGACGAAGGCGACACCCCCGAACTGCGCGGACTCGCCCAGCGCTACTACGCGCATTCCTTCCGCTTGGCCGCCGAGGCCGGCGATCCGGAACTGTCGGCAACGGCTCTCCGGGGTCTCGCCGTCCAGTGCGTAGACCTCGGCTATCGCGCCGAAGCCATCCAGCTCGGCGAAGCCTGCGTGGAGTACGGCCGCCACCTCGACAACCCGCGTGCAGTCGCCTATTACGAGGCGACCCTCGCCAACGCCGCCGCCCAGGACGACGACCGCCGCATGGCAACCCGGCACCTCGCCCTGTCCGAGACCGCCATCGGCAAGCCGCCCGCCGCAATCGGCGACTCCTGGGCCGCCCACTACTCCCCCGGCCGCTGGGCCCACGAATCCGGCATGATCCTCTCCCGCCTCGGCGACCTCGACGCCGCCGAGGACCACCTCCACCTCGCCCTGGACATCCACGGCCTCGACCGCCGCCGTACCCGCGCCATCGTCCTCGCCGATCTCGGCGGCGTCCGCCTGCGCCAAGGCGACGTCGACGGAGCCATGGCCACCTGGAGCGAGTTCCTGGACTGCGCCGACGGCATCCGCTCGGTGAAGGTCCAGGCAGCACTCCAGGACATGCGCGTCCGCCTGCGCCGGTACGACGGCGTCCCGGAGGCTCAGGAACTCCGCGATCGGGCAGCCCGCGTCACGGGCTAGCGAACGCCCGCGAGCCATCACCATAATTTTCGCAGGGATACTCAGCATGCCCTCTACGCTGCGAACATCGACCTGGCCGAGCGGCTCCTCCCCCAACCCTTCCGCTCAGCTCCAGACCACACACGCCACAAGGCAGTGACGCCTGTCACTGCCTTCCTGTAGCTTCGACAGGCCAGCAGGCGACAGGGGGTGGGCATGGTGCTCGACTTTTCAGTGCAGGCGAACGGGGAGGACTTCTTCCTCGGCCCCGGCCGCTATCGCGTCAGCGCCGAGGAGGCAAGGGCGCTGCTCGTTGACAGTCAACGCTTCGCTAAATCGGCTACTCGACGTGATATTTGGCACGGCTTCGAGAGCTATCTAGGGCGCTTCTTCTTGCTCGAAGATCAGTACTCCGCCCTACTCCAGGGAGACACTCTCCTCCACTGCGTTTGGCTCGGTGGAAGCTTTGTCAGCTCACGTCTAAATCCGTCGAATGCCGACCTCACCGTCTTTGTGAACGAGTCCAGTGCTCAGGCGATCAAAGGCAAGCGCGGGGCCGGATGGATGACGCAGGCGTTCAAGCGCCAACACACCGAACGACTGTTCTCACTCTCCGCCATTGAGGTCCGCTACCGGCCGATCCGCTCGGTGTTCCAGCTTGACGAGCTGGAACATCCAGAACTTGAGTACCTACGCCAGAGGGGTTCCTGGGATGACTGGTGGCAGCGATGCAGGCCGCCGGGCGACAAGGATGCGCCTACTCTAGAGAGCGCTGCTCCACGGCGGGGCTACTTGGAGGTGACCCTGTGACCGAAAGCTGGCGCCAGCGCGTCCTGCAGGATCATCGCGCCGACCTGGATTCTTGGCTGGAAAACGAAGACGAATTGGAGATAAGCGAGGATGAATTCGAGTCGGAGAGACGAGCAAATTGGCTCGATTCCGTCCGCAGATGGAATCCTGACGCACATTTCACCGAAGAGCTCGTCATTCGCCTAACGGGAAGCGCCGCCGGCAAGGGCGGCTTGAAATTCTCGATCGGCAACACACTCCTGAAGCCCCTACAAGAAGGGGTAACCGCCTCCACCGATGAGGACATCGAACTAGAGCTGATCGGTGTTTCGTCAGGCAGCACAGTCCTGCACGTGCGCCCCGTCATGCACAGCGAATCTGACGACGAACAAGACTCCGATGAACAGGACGAGCTAAGTCAATCCGCCGGGCAAGCCATGGCCGTACTATTTGACGCCATGGGCACAGTAGAGGCCAGGGAAGACATCACGGAATGGACGCCGATGCTGTCAAGCCTGTCCCGCCTGGTCAGCGCCCTCGACCGGTTCGATCTGGCAGTGCAGTTGCGCTGGCTTGCCGATGATGGATCAGTAACCAGCGCCCAGATTTCAGAATCTGGCAAGCAATACATTAGAGAACTTCGCAAAACTCACGGTGACGCCTTCACGCGAATCCGGCGCGGGATTTTTGGACACGTCACAGAAATGAAGCTACCGGGAACCGCAGTCATTAAACCGACAGCCAGTCCGGCCGTTACGGTAAAATTCGAGCCCGGCCAGATAATGGAAGTCCCACTAGAGCTGGGCAAGGAAGTGCACCTCATCGTTGAGGAGCGAAAGAGACTAACCCGCGGCGGCGGTCGGACCATCACGGAATACTTGTTCCTAGAAGTTGAGGGACGAGCAAGCGAGGTGGAAGTGCTTGGCCTACCAGATCTCCCCATCGCTTTGCGTGAAAATTCGGACTCACAGACCGACAGGCCAGGGCGCGCGGACCGATAGCTTCCAGGGGCCGAAAACGTACCGGCCGCGTAGCAGGTGAGGCGAGAGACATCGGTCAACGGCGGATGCCGGGGGCAGGCGCTCATATGCCCGACGAGGAGCTCAAGGGCCTTCAGATCGGCAGCCCTCCTAGTTATGCCCTACATCGACCCCACGGGCGTCCAGGCCACCTTCGATGAGATCCCCCACCGACGGACACACAGGGGGCGCGAGGCCGCCGCAGTCCGGACCACCTCCGAACGCACCGCTGACCGAGCGCGCCAGGTACCCGGTCCGAGCCCTGTAGAACCTCACCGAATTCATCAAGGCCCGGCGTCGGCGCGGCTGGCTTCCTACTCTGCTCCACCGGGCCGCGCCCGACGGCGTGCTGGCAACCTCCAGGCATGACCTGCTGTGACCGTGCCTCCACTAGATATCCCTGCACACCCGGCACATCGCACTGCGAGGGCCTACCCTTGGCGCGAACATCCGGAGATGCCCCGGTAACGGGTGCGCGCGTGAAGGGGGTTGGGTGTGGTTAGTGCGGAGATCGCGCAGTGGGTGCAGCAGGCTGGTCCTGCTGTGACGGCCGCCGTGAGCGCCTACGGGACGGCGGTGCTAACCCGGGCGCAGGACGCAGCCGCCGACGCCACAGTCGGGTTGGGGCAGCGCATCCTCCAGGTGGTATGGCGGCGTGGGGACGAAACGGGCCGGGCCGAGTTGGAGCGTGTGGTGGACGAGGCCGTCGACGAACAGGACGACGTGTTCACCACAGCCGTGCTGGGAAGGCTACTCAAGCGCACGTTGCTGGCTGACCACGAGCTGCGGGAAGAATTGGCCGCGTTGTTGCCCGTTCTGGCCGCAGGCACACTCACCGTCACCGCGTCCGGTGAACGGTCGATTGCCGCCCAACACATCGGTACCGCGATCACCGGCGACGGCCACACCCCGCCCCGCCCATGAGCACGGACGCCGCCATGTCCCGGCAGGCCATCGAGGCCGGAGGACACCGGTCAGTAGCGGCCGAGCGGATCGGTATCGCCTATACCGGGGACGTGCTGCCATCCGAGGCGTTGTACGCGCCAGCGAAAGTCACAGCAGCACCGGGCACCTCGAACCTGGCCCCGGTTGCACTCTGCCTGGGACGTGATGAGGAACTGGCCGGACTGCGCCGTATTCTGACCAAGCAGTGCGAAGGGGCCATTACTCAGAGTGGGGCTGTGCACGGCCTCGGCGGGATCGGCAAGAGCGCTCTTGCCCTGTACTACGCCCACCGCTACCGCGGCGACTACACGCTAATTTGGTGGATCAACGCGGCGTCCTCTGACGAGATCGAGACCTCCCTCACCAACCTCACGCACATGCTGGTCCCCGACTGGTCGACTACGGCAGGACGCGCTGCACAGGTGGCGTGGGCGATGCAGTGGCTTGCCTGGAATCCCGGCTGGCTGCTGGTCTACGACAACGTCGAGGACCCCGGCAACCTTGCCCCGTACACCGGGGCACTCCACCAGGGGCACCACCTGGCCACCAGCCGCCGCACCACGGGCTGGCCCGACAGTATCCCCACTCTGATCCTGGGCAACCTGAGCCCTGACGACGCCACCGTCCTGCTGTGCCGACTCATTTTCAAGACCGATACTCCTACACCGCGGCAGCAGGCGGACGCTCGGGCTCTGTCCGCCGACCTCGGGCACTTCCCTCTGGCAATTAGGCAGGCTGGCGCCTATCTAACACAGAACCTCGGTGTCAGTCTCGATTCCTATCGTCGTCGTCTGGGCGCCAAACTTGCCAAGGCCGCCCATGGAATCAACGCTGAGCGCACCATCGCGCAGATCTGGAACGTTACTTTCCACGCTCTGGAGGAGAGCAGTTCACTTGCTGTGGAGGTACTGCACATCGCCGCTTGGCTCGCCCCGGACGACATCCCGCATACCCTGCTTACACCATCTGGTATAGAGCCGGACGACATTGCGGAGGCCATCGGTACTTTGGCCGCGTACAGCATGGTTACCGACACGGGCAGCAGCCTCAGCATCCACCGCATGGTCCAAACTGTCCTGCGCACTCCCCAAGATGCCGTCGGAACCTACTCCGAACGGCATCTCCAAGGGCGAAGTCGCGCCGAAGAAAATGCCTTGCGCCATCTCACCCCGCCTTCGGGCCAGAAGAACACCACCAACAACCAGTGGGACTCCCTTACGCCTCACCTGGTAAACCTCGCTGCAACTACTCCTCCCGGGCACCACAACACTCCCCTCACCGAGGCGTACGTCGCCACTGCGAGCCGACTTCACCAGCAAGGCCACACCGCCCGCACTATCTCCCTCTCTGAGGCCGTACTAGCCGAGCGTGAGCAGGTCCTCGGCTATGCCCACCCCGAAACCCTGTCCATCCGCAACAACCTTGCTGCGGCTTTTGAATCGGCAGGGGACCTGGGGCGGGCTATTCCTCTGTACGAGACCACCCTCGCCCAGCGCGAGCAGACCCTCGGCGACACCCACCCCCACACGCTCATCAGCCGAAATTGTCTCGCCGGCGCATATGAATCGGCAGGGGACCTGGAACGGGCTATTCCTCTGTACGAGACCACCCTCGCCCAGCGCGAGCAGACCCTCGGCGACACCCACCCCCACACGCTGACCACCCGCAACGACCTCGCCTACACATACCAAACGGCGGGGGACCTGGGGCGGGCTATTCCTCTGTACGAGACCACCCTCGCTCAGCGCGAGCAGACCCTCGGCGACACCCACCCCGACACGCTGGCCACCCGCAACAACCTCGCCCACGCTTACCAAACCGCGGGGGACTTGGAACGAGCCATCCCTCTGCATCAGGCCACCCTTGCGCAGCGTGAGCAGATCCTCGGCGACACCCACCCCCACACGCTCTCCAGCCGCACCAATCTCGCCGACGCATACTTGGCGGAGGGTGATCTAGGGCGCGCCATCCCCCTGTACGAGACCACCCTCGCACAGTGCGAACAGGCTCTCGGCGACACCGACCCCCACACACTGATCAGCCGAAATTGCCTCGCCGGCGCATATGAATCGGCAGGGGACCTCGGCCGGGCTATTCCTCTCTACGAGACCACCCTCGCCCAGCGCGAGCAGGTGCTCGGTGACACCCACCCTGACACGCTCATCAGCCGAATTTGCCTCGCTGGCGCATATGAATCGGCGGGGGACCTGGGCCGGGCTATTCCTCTCTACGAGACTGCCCTCACACAATGCGAACAAACGCTCGGCGATACCCATCCCAACACGCTCTCCAGCCGCACCAACCTCGCGGACGCATACTCGGCGGAGGGTGATCTAGGGCGCGCCATCCCCCTGTACGAGACCACCATCGCCCAATGCGAACAGGTCTTCGGCGACACCCACCCCAACACGCTGATCAGCCGCAACAACCTAGCTGGCGCCTATCTAACGAGAGGTGATCTGGGGCGTGCCATCCCTCTGTACGAGACCACGCTCGCACAATGCGAACAGGTCTTCGGCGACACCCACCCCAACACGCTGATCAGCCGCAAGAACCTCGCTAATGCTCGGAAATACATCGAAGTCACACCTCGAAAAGACACAACAACCTAACTACAACTACTAGCCATCAATAACCGTCCATGCAGCCGGTTGACCAGAACCTCGAACCATAAAATACACCGATGGCTCGAGACGAAGCAGATGCAGCGAAACCAGTGCGAAAACGCGCCGCACCCAGAAGCCACGCAGGTAGACGCACCCGGGGCGTTGTCAATACCGATGGGAGTGAACTTCGCCTCGCAGAACGACCATGCAAGCGCGGGGCGCGATCGACTTCTACACCGCCCTCGGGCTGGGACCCTGCTGCCGCATCGGCGCCGGTCGTGCCACAACGTGCCAGTAGCCGCGGTAGAGAGCGGTCAGGACCGGCGCCGATGGGACTCTCAGAAAGTTCAAGAATCAGCATGTTTCTGCAGCTCAGGCAGCACATTGTTCCCTGAGGGCCGTGTGATTCCCAAGCTCAGAGCGCGAGTTCGATTCTCGTCACCCGCTCCATGAAAAAGCCCCAGGCCGGCGGCCGGGGGCTTCTTTGTTGTCTGGACCGGTTCAGGCATCTCGTGCCATATCCGTGTCAGATGCCTGGTCATCCGCCTCTTCGCGGCGAGCCCGCACGAGCTGGCCGAGGCCGGCCGCAGCCTCGCGCTGGCGCTCCAGGCGAGAACGGCCAGCGGAACGACGAACCGCATGCCGCTTCCGACGTGGTGGTCCCTTCAGCACACCTGACCGCGGTCAGGTCCGCGGCCTGCCTGGCACAGACCGCGAGATTGTTCAGATCGATGCCCCTTCGACACAGTTCAGCCTCTTCCTGGGAGCCAAGAGGTCCGTCCGCACCGCAGTGGACCGTGAGAATCGCATCCGACGTCTGGTCTAGGTTTTGCCTGTGAAACACAGCTGTTCCAACGGCGGCGCACCGCGCGAGCCCGAATTGCCGCCGTACCAGGTAGTCCTGTCGGAGACTGCTTGGGGTTCGCTCGAGACGCCTTTTGGGGACGGTGAGGACCTCCCCGAGGTCCTCGCACGGCTACTGACGTCCGACCCCAGGGGCCAGGTCAACGCCCTGTCAGAACTACGTGAGATGGTCGGCCACCAGAACACCATCTACGAAGCCACTGCCCCCGCCGCCCTGTATGTCGCGGGCATCCTCACCCACCCGGCAGCTACGACCCACCGGCCCTATCGCAACGTCCCCATTCGCGCGGCGCTGTTGAACTGGTTGGCTTCCACGGCCTACGACGCCTCCGACGAGATTGTGGGCCGCACGGAGCAGTACGCCCCTGGCTTCCTGGCCCCCGGCACCATCGTGGCGTCCTTCCGGGACCTGCGCCCGATGCTCTACCAGGCGGTCTCGCTCTTCCTTCGAGACAGCCAGGAGGACGTGCGCGAAGCCGCCGTTATCGCCGCACTCATCCTCTCCGAGCACCCCGCGCTCGCCGAACACCGCGATCACCTCGCCGTGCACGCGCGCGCCATCCTGGACACCAGCGGCGACGACCTCAACCGGCGTGTTGCCCGGAGGGCGCTCGAAGCGTGGGGCCACGACGCCCCCGCCTCCGAGCCTTTCCTGGAGGGGACCTGGGACTGGGGGCCGCACGGTGATGACCGCAGCTGTCTCGAACCGCCCTTCTGACCGATTCGCACGGGGTTGGCGGGCTCGTACTCCCAGCGCCGGAAACCGCACCCTCCGGTCGCGAAGCCTTGACCAGAAGGACCGGTCCCGCAACGCCGAGCCTGCACGCATACTCCAGTATGCTTGACGTATGTCCTCGACGACTCGTATCACCGTCACGCTTCCCAGCGACCAGGTGGCGGAACTCCGCAAGCTCACGGACAACGTCTCCGGCTATGTAGCGGAAGCCGTGGCCCGCCAGATCCGCCACCAGCTTCTGGGCGACGACCTCCGCCGCCACGAGGAAGAGCATGGAGGCTTCAGCGATGAGGAGCTCGCCGAGGCCCACGCGAAGATCTTCGGCGCCGCCGGCTCCTCCGAGAACGCGGACGCCGCGTGAGCGAGCGCATCGAAACCGTCGTCCTGGACTCGGAAGGGCTCTCAGCCTGGATCGCGCGGGACCGCAAGCTCCTCGCGATGTTTCAGGTCTTCCACGACATGGGGGCCGACCTGGTGATCGGGGCGAACACCATCGCGGAAGTAGCCCACTCCCGTACCGACATGCCCCGTCTGAACTGGGCCTTGTCCCGCATCAAGGTGGAGCCGGTCACCGAGCAGGCGGCGAAAGCGGCAGCGGAGCTGCTCAAAGGTGCCGGGCTGCACGGGCACAAGTACGCCATTGACGCCACGGTCGCCGAGGTCGCGCTCCGCCAGCCGAAACCCGTCGCCCTGCTGACGTCCGACAGCGATGACATGACCAAGCTCTGCGGCAAGCTAGTCCGCATCATCCCCCTCTGACCAGTCCGCCCGCCCGGAGCGCGCGTCGCACTGCCGGCTTTCGTGCCCCATCCGTGCCCAGCAGAGCAGACAACAGCGGTCAGATACGGCTCTCAGAGACAGGCACCCATCCACACGCCCGCTGCAAAACCCCAGTTCATGCCCCCTCCGGCAGCCCAGGAACCAACGGCCCGTCAGGTGCTGCGCACCTCAACTCCCTTGATCCATTGGGTAGACAGCGATACGGTCTACGGCAACATCGCGTGTCGGTCACCGGCTGGGTGAGGCATGGAGGTGTCGGGACATGCCTTCGGAGGCATTCCTTGTCAGTCGAGTTGAATCACACGATCGTCCACGCCCGGAACAACCGGGATTCCGCAGAGTTCTTCGCGAACCTGCTCAACCTTGAGATCACCGCCGAGTGGGGCCCGTTCATCGCGGTCGGTCTGGGTAATGGCGTCACGCTGGACTTCGCCACCGTGCCGGAGGACAGCATCACCCCGCAGCACTACGCCTTCCTGGTCTCCGAGGAGGAGTTCGACGCGGCGTACGCGCAGATCAGGGAGCGCGGCATCGAGCACTACGCCGACCCCCAGCGGAAGCGGCCGGGCACGGTCAATCACAACGACGGTGGCCGGGGCGTGTACTTCATGGACCCGGCGGGTCACGCCATGGAGCTCATCACCGTGCCGTACGGCGGCTGGACCTCGTAACCGCCCGCGTCGAGGACCGTGCTCCCGTGCGGAGCGCGGTCCTCGGCCGGTGCCTGTGGCGCCGGCCGACCGCGCTCCCCTCAACCGGCATCAGCACTGGCCGCATGCCCGCGGGCCGGAAAGGTACCTCCATGAAGTACGCACTCGTGATCTTCGAGACGGACGAGTCGCGCCGCCGGATCCAGGCCGACCGGATCGCCTACCGCAATGAGTACGAAGGCTGGATCGGCACCCTGGCAGCGGCCGGGAAACTCGTCGGCGGCGACGCCCTGGAGACCGAGCACGTGCTTCCCGCGACAGTGCGCAGGACGGCCGACGGGACGACGGCAGTCACCGACGGGCCCGCTCACTCCGGTGAGGAGACCCTCGGTGGCTGGTTCATCGTCGAGGTGGCCGACCGCGAGGAAGCCGTCGAACTGGCCAGGAGCCTCCCCACGCCGGAGACCGTCGAGATCCGCCCGGTCCTCGAATCCGCCTGAACGGCTCGGCTCCGGTCGTAGGACCGCGCCCCGAGGTGCGGGGTGCGTCAGCTCCGGGCGTCGTCGTCCGTCTGCGCCGTGCTCTCGGCCGCGTGCGTCTTCTCGCGCATCTTGCGCACCAGCTCCGCCTTGCGGTCAGCGGCGCCCTGGCGGTCGAGGTTGCGGTGCGGACCGTTGTTCTGGCGTTCGGCGCGGGACTGCTTCTTGCGCTGGCCGCCGCCCTGGCCCACGGGGTTGTTGATGTTCTTGCTGTCGGTCACGGGTTCTCCCGGTGATGTGGTGAAGTGATCTACGGATGCACGGAGGGGGACGGGGGGCAGTGACGCAGGGCGTCGGCGGGGCCCGTCACGCTCTCACCCGTGAACCGGCGCCTGGAAGAACACGCCGAAGACGTTACCCGGTCCTGTCGGCCCCGCACGCCATGCCCTTCGCCGCCCCGGCGGCAGTGGGAGGCCGGGGCGGGCGTGTTCCGCCTCTGCGGTCAGGCGCCTTCTTGTTCTCGAGAACGCTCTGCCGGGGTCACTGAATATCTCTGTCGGCCGTCTCAGAATTTAGCGACCCGCGCCGGGAAGGTTTTTGTGGCGGCGTGTACGGGAAATTACTGGACGCACATAATCCTTCTTGGCGTGCTACTGTCGGAGTCAGTTGCAGTTGTGGTACCCAAAAAACTTCAGGCGCCTCAGGTCGGCCGCAAGCCGTAGAGGGGCGCTTCGTATTTCCGGTCATTTCCGGGCAGGGCATCATCGCGGCGACACGGGGTCCGTAAAGTGCGGATTCCGGTGTACTGCCCAAAGGAGATTGACATGGCTACTGGCACCGTGAAGTGGTTCAACGCGGAAAAGGGTTTCGGCTTCATCGAGCAGGACGGTGGCGGCGCTGACGTGTTCGCCCACTTCTCGAACATCGCCGCCCAGGGCTTCCGCGAGCTGCAGGAGGGCCAGAAGGTGTCCTTCGACATCGCGCAGGGCCAGAAGGGCCCGACGGCGGAGAACATCGTTACCGCCTGACGCTGACGCGCATGTGCAGCTGGGGCCCGCATCCCTCGGGGTGCGGGCCCCAGCTACTTGCTTTTCCCAGTTTTTCTCTCGCGCACCACCCCTCATTTTCGCCTACGCCGGCACGGTTTTCCGCAGGCCGCGTTCGCATATCACTCGGTCCGTGCCTGTGATTCCCCGCGCCGCTTTTTCGCTGCGGAATTCCTTGATGCGTGCCGTATCAAGGAAGGTTCACCATGAACCCCTCACGCACGAACAGCCGGTCCTCCCGCACCGCCCTCCGCGGTGACGGCCGCGGGGCCCACCCCGTCGCCGGCCCGGTCCGGAGCCGTCGCTCCGGCTCGTCCGCCCCGAACCGTTCGGGTGGCCGGCGGCCCGCCCCGGTGCGGGGAGAGTTCGCCCTGCCCGAGACGGTCACCCCGGCGCTGCCCGCGGTCGAGGTGTTCAGCAGCCTCGACCTGCCGAGGAGCCTGCTGTCCGCGCTCACCGCGCAGGGCGTGACCACACCGTTCCCGATCCAGGGGGCCACGCTGCCGAACTCCCTGGCGGGCCGTGACGTCCTTGGCCGCGGCCGTACCGGCTCCGGCAAGACGCTCGCATTCGGCCTGGCCCTGCTGGCCCGCACCGCCGGTCAGCGCGCCGAGCCGCGTCAGCCGCTGGCCCTGGTCCTGGTACCCACCCGGGAGCTCGCCCAGCAGGTCACCGACGCCCTCACCCCGTACGCCCGCGCCGCGAAGCTGCGGCTGGCCACCGTCGTCGGCGGGATGTCCATCGGCCGGCAGGCGAATGCTCTGCGGAGCGGCAGCGAGGTCGTCGTGGCCACCCCCGGCCGCCTCAAGGACCTGATCGAGCGCGGTGACTGCCGACTGGACCGGGTCGCGATCACCGTCCTGGACGAGGCCGACCAGATGACCGACATGGGGTTCATGCCGCAGGTCACCGCGCTCCTGGACCAGGTCCGCCCCGGGGGCCAGCGGATGCTCTTCTCCGCGACTCTGGACCGTAACGTGGACCTTCTGGTCCGGCGGTACCTCACCGACCCCGTCGTCCACTCGGTGGACCCCTCCCAGGGCGCGGTCACCACCATGGAGCACCACGTCCTGCACGTGCACGGCGCCGACAAGCACCGGCTGGCGACGGAGATCGCGGCGCGCGAAGGCCGGGTGATCATGTTCCTGGACACCAAGCACGCGGTGGACCGCCTCACCCGGCACTTCCTCGCCAGCGGGGTCCGCGCCGCCGCTCTGCACGGCGGCAAGTCGCAGCCGCAGCGCACCCGCACCCTCGCCCAGTTCAAGACCGGGGACGTCACGGTCCTGGTGGCGACGAACGTCGCTGCGCGCGGCATCCACGTCGACAACCTGGACCTGGTCGTCAACGTCGATCCGCCGGCCGACCACAAGGACTACCTGCACCGGGGCGGCCGCACCGCCCGGGCCGGCGAGTCCGGCAGCGTCGTCACCCTGGTCACCACCGACCAGCGCCGCGAGATGACCCGTCTCATGGCGGCCGCCGGCATCGTGCCCCGGACCACCCAGGTCCGCTCCGGCGAGGCGGCGCTCAGCCGGATCACCGGCGCCCGGACCCCCTCCGGCATCCCCGTGACGATCACGACGCCGGCGCCCGAGCGGCCCAGGCGCGGCGCGTCCTCCGCCGGTCGGCGCAACCCGGGCGCGGCAGCCCGGCGCGGGCGCGGGCGGCAGTCCGTCACGAACGCGGCGGCCTGAGCAGCGCGTCATCCGAAGGCCCATCTCCGCAGGAGGCACGTGGTGACACCGGACCAGAACCAGCCCGACCCGGCGAACGCCGGCCCCGTCCTCCCGGCGGCACTCGCCGCCATGGACGCGGCCGGGCCCCAGGTCTGCGACGACATGACCGTGGAGGTGGCCCTGTCCGTCATGGCCAGTGCCAGGACCGGACGGCTGAGGGTCTGCGACAACGACGGCCTGCCCACCGGCCTGGTCACCCGGGCCCAGCTCGGCATCGTCCGCGACGGACCCGGCTACTCCGACCGGGTCCAGCTGCGCGACATCCTCGGCGACCGGGGGCCGCATGCACCGGTGGCCGAGCAGGCCACGTACCGGCGGCCCTCCGCCCTCGTACCGGCCCTCTGAACCGTCTCTCCCCCCGTGGATCCATCCCCCTTCCTCTCCCTGTGAGGCAACGTGCGCTGTGTCATCGCCCGCTTCCCGTTCGAGCTCACCAAGAGCGGTGTCCTGGACTCCATGAAGGGCGTCAAGCCCGAGGAGGTCGTCGGCGACTCCGTGACCATCGGCCGCCGCGCCTACCCCGTCAAGCAGGTGGGTGAGGTCATCACCCGCCAGGACCGCCGCGACTTCAGCGCCGACGAAGTCCTGCGGGCGATGACCAAGCTCGGCTTCACCTGCCGCAGCACTCCCCGGGCCGCCGCAGCCGCCCCGGCCGTCAGCCCGCTCCAGCACGCCTCCGCGATGCTCGGCAGCCCGGTGGCCGTCTGACGGTCCCAGGAAAACAGTCAGGAGGGCCCGACCGGCACATGCCGGGGCGATGGTCGAGCCGACGGTCTGCTCGAACGAGGCGCAGATCGGGC
>NZ_JBEYCQ010000014.1:0-204410 GCF_040632905.1 Streptomyces sp. NPDC016469 | reverse complement strand
GCCAGCCGATTCGCCCGCACCTCCAGCTCCGCATACGACAGGGCCACACCCTCACCCGCCACCGCGACCGCGTCCGGTGTCCGCTCCACCCACCGCTCGAACAACCCGTGCAACGTCACCGGCTCACACACCCGACCCGACGACGCCCACGTGCCCAGCACCAACCCACGCTCGGCGCCCGACAACACCTCCACACCACCGACCCGCACCCCCGGATCAGCAGCCACCACCTCCAGCACCCGCACCAAACGCTCCACCACACCCACCACCGACACCCGGTCGAACAGATCGACCGCGAACTCCACACTCCCCTCGATCCCGCCCGACGTCTCGGCGAGGGTGAAGGAGAGGTCGAACTTCGCCGTGTCCAGGCGGACCGGCTGCCGGCTCACCTCGATGCCGGGGAGTTCGAGGTCGGCCGACGGGATGTTCTGCAGTTGCAGCGAGACCTGGAAGAGGGGGTGGCGGGCCATGGAGCGCTCGGGGTTCAGCACCTCGACCAGCCGCTCGAACGGCACGTCCTGGTTCGCGTAGGCCGCGAGGTCCGTCTCCCGCACGCGGTCCAGGAGTTCGGCGAAGGTCGGGTCGCCCGACACATCGGTGCGCAGGACCAGCGTGTTGATGAAGAATCCGACCAGGTCGTCCAGCGCCTCGTCCGTACGGCCCGCGACGGGCGAGCCCAGGGCGATGTCGGTGCCCGCGCCGAGGCGGTGCAGCAAGGTGGCCAGGGCGGCCTGGACGACCATGAAGAGGCTCGTGCCCGTGGCTCGGGCGAGCTCGCCGAGCCGGGCATGGAGTTCGCCCGGGATGTGGAAGGGGACGGTGTCCCCGCGGTAGCTCATCTCCGCCGGACGCGGACGGTCCACCGGAAGCACCAACTCCTCCGGCAACCCCGCCAACGCCCCACGCCAGTAATCCACCTGCCGCGACAACTCACTGACCGGGTCATCCTCATCACCCAGCACATCCCGCTGCCACAACGTGTAATCCGCGTACTGCACCGGCAACGCCACCAACTCCGGTACGCCACCCCCCGCACGCGCCGCGTACGCCTCGCCCAGGTCGCGTGCCAGGGGCGCGAGGGACCAGCCGTCGCCCGCGATGTGGTGCACCACGACCAGCAGCACGTGGTCATCGGGCGCGACGGTTACCAGGTGGGCGCGGACCGGTATCGCGTGGACCAGGTCGAAGCCCTCGGCGGCGATCGTGGCCAGGGTGTCGTCGAGCGTGTCGGCGGTGGCGTCGGTCCGGTGCAGACGGGGCCGGGCCGCCGGGTCCGAGGCGTCCAGGACGAGCTGGCGGGGGCGGCCGTCGACGTCGGGGAAGAGGGTGCGCAGCGCTTCGTGGCGTGCCGCCACATCGGCGAGCGCGGCTTCCAGCGCGGCCGGGTCGGGATTGCCGCGCAGCCGCAGCGAGAGACCCAGGTTGTAGGTGCCGCTCGGGCCCTCCAGGTGGGCGAGGAACCAGAGCCGGCGCTGCGCGTGCGACAGGGGGATCTCGGCGGGGCGCTCGCGCGGGCGCAGCGGCTCGCGGGCGCCCTCGGCGTCGTCGAGAACGGCGGCGAGTGCCGCGACGGTGGGCGTCTCGAAGAGGGCGCGCACGGTGAGTTCGACGCCGAGGACGGAGCGGATGCGGCTGATCAGCCGGGTGGCGAGCAGCGAGTGGCCGCCCAGGTCGAAGAAGCTGTCGTCGACGGTGACCCGTTCCAGGCCCAGGACCTCCGCGAACAGGCCGCACAGCAGGTTCTCGCGGTGGGTGCGCGGGGCCCGGCCATCGCCGGATGCGGTGAAGTCGGGGGCGGGCAGGGCCCTGCGGTCGAGCTTGCCGTTGGTCGTCACCGGCAGGGCGTCGAGCAGCAGCACGGCGGCCGGGACCATGTAGTCGGGCAGTGCGGCGGCGATGTGCGCGCGCAGCTCGGCGGGGTCGGCGGTGCCGGAGGCCGGGACGGCATAGGCGACGAGGCGCTTGTCGCCGGGGTGGTCCTCGCGGACGACGACGGTGCCCTGGGCGACGCTCTCGTGCCCGAGGAGGACGCCCTCGATCTCGCCGAGTTCGATGCGGAAGCCCCGGATCTTGACCTGGTCGTCCACCCGGCCGAGGTACCGCAGCTCGCCGTCGTCCGTCCACCGGACGAGGTCGCCGGTGCGGTACATCCGGTCGCCGGGTGCGCCGTGGGGGTCGGCCGTGAAGCGTTCGGCCGTCAGTCCGGGGCGGCCGAGGTAGCCGCGGGCGAGGGCCGCACCGGTGAGGTACAGCTCTCCGGGGACGCCGGCGGGCACTGGCTGGAGGGAGGCGTCCAGGACGTACACCCGGGTGTTGGTGATGGGGCGGCCGATCGGGGGCGCGCCGGTGCCGGGCCGGAGGGGGGCGCTCATGCTGGCGCAGACCGTCGACTCGGTGGGGCCGTAGGCGTTGACCATGCGGCGGCCTTCGGACCAGCGGGCGACGAGTTCCGGGGAGCATGCCTCGCCGGCGGTGACCAGGGTCATGCCGTCGGGGAGCCGGGCGTCGCCCATGGCGGCGAGCACGACCGGGGGCAGGGTGGCGTGGGTGACGCGCTGGTCGGCGAGGAGCCGGGCGAGGGGTTCGCCGGCGGCCAGCCGTTCGGCCGGGGCGAGGACCAGGGTGGAGCCGCAGAGCAGCGTGGCGAGGATCTCCCAGATCGAGGCGTCGAAGCTGGGCGAGGAGAACTGCAGTACCCGCTGGCCCTCGCCGCCGCCGAACGCGTCGCGGTGGGCGGCGGCCATGCTGGCGACGCCGGTGTGGCTGACCACGACGCCCTTGGGGCGGCCGGTGGAGCCCGAGGTGTAGATGACGTACGCGGCGTCGAGCGGGGTGAGGGGGGCCGGGTCGAGCCCGTCGGCGGGGAGCCGTGTGTCGTCGAGGAGCAGCAGCCTGGGCCCGTCGTCGGGCAGGGCGGTCCGCTGCGCGGTGTCGCTGAGGACGAGGGCGGGGCGGGCGTCGCCGAGGATGTACGCGATCCGCTCGGCCGGGTAGGCCGGGTCGACCGGTACGTAGGCCGCGCCCGCCTTCATCGTCGCGAGGAGGGAGACGATCGTGCCGACCGAGCGGCCGAGTGCCACGGCCACGCGATCGCCCCGCCGGACGCCGCGCTCGTGGAGGAGCCGGGCCAGGCGTGCCGCGCGGTCGTCGAGTTCGCGGTAGGTCAGCGCGGTGTCCTCGAAGACCAGGGCGGTGGCGTCGGGTGTGCTGCGGACCTGGCGGGCGAAGAGTTCCGGGGTGGTGGCGTACGGAACGTCCCGCGCGGTGTCGTTCCAGGTGACGAGGGTCCGCTGCCGTTCGTCGGCGGAGAGGACGTCGACGGCGCCGATGCGGGTGTCGGGGTCGGTGGTGACGGCGTCGAACAGCCGGAGGAAGCGGTCACCGATCGTGCGCGCGGTCGCGGGGTCGAAGAGGTCGAGGGCGTACTCGATCCGGATCTCGACACCGGCGGGCCGGCCGTCGTCGGTGAAGCGCTCCCCCAGCCGGAAGGAGAGGTCGAACTTGGCGGTGTCGGTCTCCAGGTTGCGGGCCGTCGCGGTCAGGCCCGGCAGATCGAGGACGGGTGCGTCGTTGTCCTCCAGGGCGAGGGTCACCTGGGCGAGGGGGTGCCGGGCCATCGAGCGCACCGGGTTGAGGATCTCGACCAGGCGCTCGAAGGGCACGTCCTGGTTGGCGTACGCGGCCAGGTCGGTCTCCCGGACCCGTTCCACCAGCTCCCGGAAGGTGGGGTCGCCCGACAGGTCGGTGCGCAGCACCAGGGTGTTGACGAAGAAGCCGACCAGGTCGTCCAGTGCCTCGTCGGTGCGGCCGGCGATGACGGTGCCGACGGGGATGTCGTCGCCGGCGCCGAGCCGGCCCAGCAGCGCGGCCAGCGCGGCCTGGGCGACCATGAAGACACTGGCGCCGCTCTCCCGCGAGAGGGCGGTCAGGCGCTCGTGGGTCCGCGCGGTGAGCCGGAGGCCGATGTGGCCTCCCCGGTGGCTCGCGACCGCCGGACGGGGCCGGTCGGCGGGAAGGGCCAGCTCCTCGGGCAGGTGGGCGAGCGTGTCCCTCCAGTGCGCGATCTGCCGGGCGAGGACGCTGTGCGGGTCGGTCTCGTCGCCCAGCAGGTCCTGCTGCCAGAGGGTGTAGTCGGCGTACTGCACCGGCAGCGGTGCGAACTCCGGGGCCGGACCGCCGAGCCGGGCGGTGTAGGCGCGGCTCAGATCGCGGGTGAAGGGGGCGACCGACCAACCGTCGCCCGCGATGTGGTGCACCACGACGAGCAGCACGTGCCGGTCCGGGGCGACGGTGAACAGGTCGGCGCGGATCGGGAGTTCGGCGGCCAGGTCGAAGCCGCGCGCGGTCGCGTCGGCGAGGACGCGGTCGAGCCGGTCGGCGGCGGTGTCGGTGAGGGTCAGGTGGGGGCGCGCGTCGGCGGCCGGAAGCACGTGCTGGTACGGGACTCCGTCGCGGACCGGGAAGACGGTGCGCAGGCTCTCGTGGCGTGCGACCACGTCGGCGAGGGCGGCGCGCAGCGCGTCGGTGTCCGGGCGGCCGGAGAGTTCGACGACGAGCCCGTCGTTGTACGAGGTGTCGCCGCTCTCCATCTGGTTGAGGAACCACAGCCGGTTCTGCGCGGCGGACAGCGGGAGGGGGTCCGGCCGGGTGCGGGCGGTGAGGGCTTGGCGGGCGCCCCCGGCAAGGCCGAGCGCCTCGGTGAGCGTGGCGACCGTGGCGTTCTCGAACACGGTACGCAGGGTGAGTTCGGCCCCCAGCTCCTTGCGGATGCGGCCGACGAGCCGGGTGACCTGGAGGGAACTGCCGCCCAGCAGGAAGAAGTTGTCGTGGACGGAGTGGACGTCCCGGCCGAGGACCTCGGCGAAGAGGCCGCGCAGGACCTCCTCCTCGGGGGTGCGAGGGGCGACGGTCTCGGCGGCCCCGGCGACGGCCTCGGCCCGCTCGGCCCCGGCCGTCGGCGCCGGTGCGGCGGCGCGCAGCGGCGCGAGGCGGGCGGTGTCCCGTGCGATGGAGTCCACGCGCCGGCCGGGTTCGGCCGTGCCGAGGGCGTTGAGGAAGCCGAGGAACGTGTCCAGGTAGGTACCCAGGTCGTCCCCGGTGTAGTGGTCGGGGTTGGCGTCGAAGTCGATCTGGAGTCCGCCGCCGGTGCCCCGGTCGTACACCTGAAACGAGAGGTCGTCGGCCGGGCCGATGGAGAGGCTGTGCGGCCGTGCCGGGTGTCCGCCGAAGGTGAGGTCGTAGTCGAGGATCATGATGTTGACGTGCGGCCCGACGAGCCGGCGGTCGTCGGCGAGCATGCCGAGGTCCCTGCGCAGGTCCTCGAACTGGTAGCGCTGGTGCTTCATCGCGGCGCGCAGCTCCGCCGAGACCTCGTGCAGAAGCTCCTCGACGGTGATTCCGGGCCGCACGGCGACCCGCAGCGGCAGCACGTTGGAGACCATGCCGGGGACGCTGCGGGCGCGCTTGCCGAGCCGGGTGGAGACGGGCAGGCCGAGCACGATCTCGGGCTCGCCGGTGAGGCGCTGGATCCAGGCGGCGACGGCCGCGATCAAGGCGGGCGGCCAGGTGACGGAGACGTCGCTCGCCAGGGTGCGCAGGCGGTCGGTGTCCAGCGGGTCCAGCAGGGCGGTGCGGCGGACCAGGGAGGTGGCCAGGGAGGGCTGTGCGCCGGAGAGGCTGACCGGCGCGGGGCAGTCCTTGAGCCGGTCGATCCAGTAGCCCCGGTCGGTGCCGAAGCGTTCGGAGTCCCGGTACGCGGCCTTCTCGTCCAGCAGCTGTGCCAGCGGGGCGAACGGGGTCGCCGGGACCGGTTCGCCGGCCACCAGCGCCGAGTACACGGCGGCGGTGCGGTGGACGACCAGGTTGACGGTGAAGCCGTCGAGCAGCAGGTGGTGGTAGCGGTGCAGCCAGAGGTGGCGGTCGTCGGCGAGCTTGAAGAGGGCGAACAGGAACAGCTGGTCGTGCTCGGGGTCCAGGGGCCTGGCGAAGTCCTCGTCCATCCAGGCGCGGGCCGCCGCCCACGGGTCGCTCTCGCCGCTGACGTCGACGACGTGCAGGGACCAGTCGAGGGCGTCGGCCGGGACGATGCGGGCGGCGGGGCCGGCCTCCGCGTCGACGAAGCGCTGACGCAGTGTGTCGGCCTCGCGGACGACGTGCCGGAGCGCGGTCTCGAAGAGGGCGGCGTCGACCGGGCCGCTGATTTCCAGGAACTCGCCGATGTTGAAGATCGTGTTCCGCGGATTCAACTGCTGCGCGTACCAGACGCCCGACTGGGCAGCGGTCAACGGCAGAAGGGCGCCCGGAAGGTCAGACACAGCTACTCACCCTCAATGAAATGACGGAACAAGCACGGAAAAGAAATGCCGCAGGACAACGGGACCATGTCTACAGTCGGGTTTCCGCAGGGACAACGGCTGTTGCAGAAAGTTGCCACCCCTGGGGCGGAGGCCGCGTGCTAGCGTGAGGAACATGACCGGAGACGTGAAATCAGAAGCCACCCTGCTGGACCGCCACATGCCGCAATGGCATTTCCGTGAACGGCATTGGGTGGCTGTTTCCGCACCCCGTGAGGAAGTGCTGCGCGCGGCGCGCGAGATGACCTGGCGCGAGGCCCCGGTGGCGCGCTTCTTCCTGGCCTTCACGCGGAACAAACTGCGGGCCGACGGGAAGGTCCTGGACGACTTCGCGATGGGCGGGGACACCGTACTGGAGCTGGCCGAGGACGAGTTGCTCTACGGAGGCATCGGCTCCCAGGCCGGCCCGGTGCGCCCGGACCGGCCGATGCACGAGGTGTTCAGGGACTACGCGGAACCGGGCTGCACCAAGGTCGGTTTCAATATGCACTACGCGGCCGGCGTATTGACGACGGAGACCAGGATATTCGCGACGGATGAGCGGACCCGGCGCAACTTCGGCCGTTACTGGTTCCTGATCCGCATTCCGAGCGGAATGATCCGTATCGCCCTGCTCTCCGCGATCAAGCGACGCGTCGACGGCCGCCGGAAGGGTTCCGATGGAAATCCCGGCGGCCGGACAGCGGATCAGGTCCAGGATCAGCCCTGAGATTCCCGTACGAGTTCGATGAACCGGCCTGCCGTCGAGTTGCGGTAGAACTCCTGGGTGGTGACCTTCGGCAGGCCGATTTCCCGCATCTCGCGCAGCACCCGGATCACGAGCAGTGAATTCCCGCCGAGCTCGAAGAAATTGTCCTTCTCGGTCACCTCGGTGTTCAGCACATGTCCCCAGAGTTTGAGGATCTGCGCTGCCTGGGAGTCGTGCTCCTCGGCCGGGGCGCCGCCCGGCACGGCCCGCTCCTCCCGGCCGGCGGCCACCGGAGCCGGCAGCGCGGCCGTGTCGACCTTGCCGTTGATGGTCAGGGGGATCGCGGGCAGCGCCGTCAGGGAGGCCGGGACCATGTACGCGGGCAGCACACCCCTGGCGTGGGCGAGGACATCGGCGGTGGAGGCCCCCTCGCGCAGCGCCACGTAGGCGTCGATGCGGGCGGTCGCCGGGTCGGCCGGCACCTCGTGGTTGAGCACGGCCGCCGCGGCCGAGACCGCCGGGTGGCCCAGCAGCACGTTGCGGATCTCGTCGAGTTCGATCCGGTGGCCGCGGACCTTGACCTGGCTGTCCAGCCGGCCGAGGTGGTCGAGGCCGCCGTCCGGGCGCAGCCGCCCCCGGTCGCCGCTGCGGTAGACGCGCCCGCCGCCGTACGGGTCCTCGACGAACCGTTCCGCGGTGAGGTCGGGGCGGCCCAGGTAACGGTCCGCGACACCTGCGCCGCCGACGCAGATCTCCCCGGCGGCGCCGACCGGGAGCAGCCTGCCGCGCGGGTCGCGGACCGACAGGGTCCAGCCGGGCAGGGCGCGGCCGACCCGGCGGCCGGCGGCCGCCACATCGGCGGGGGTGACGGTGTGCGCGGTGACGTGGACCGTCGTCTCGGTGATGCCGAACATGTTCACCAGCCGGCAGCCGGTGTGCGGGTGGCGGGCGAACCACGGCGCGAGCATCCGGACGTCCAGCGGTTCGCCGCCGAAGACGACCAGGCGCACCGCGAGGGGCTCGCGCCGCCGCCGGTCCGCCTCGATCACCTGGGCGAAGGCGGACGGGGTCTGGCTGAGCACCGTGACGCGCTCGGCCGCCAGCAGGTCGTAGAAGAGTTCGGTGTCCCGGGTGACCCAGTGGTCGACGACCACCAGGCGCCCGCCGGTGAGCAGGCAGCCCCAGATCTCCCAGACGGAGAAGTCGAAGGCGCTGGAGTGGAAGAGGGTCCAGACGTCGCCGGTGCCGAGGGCGAAGTCCTCGCGGGTAGCGTCGAGGAGGGCGCCGACGTTCCGGTGCGGCACCACGACGCCCTTGGGCCGGCCGGTGGAGCCCGAGGTGTAGATGACGTACGCGGGGGCCGCCGGATCCTCCGCCGGTGCGACCGGTCCGGTGCCCCGGCCGAGGGTGCGCAGTTCGTCGGGGGTGACGACCCGTACCCCGTCGGCCGGGGGGAACGTCTCGTCGACGCCGCCGACGACGACCGTGATGCCCGCGTTCTCCACCGTGTAGCGCAGGCGCTCCTCGGGGTAGCGCAGGTCCATCGGGACATAGGCGCAGCCGGCCTTGAGGACGCCGAGGAGGGTCGCCACCAGGTCCGCGTCGCGTTCCAGGGCGACGCCGACCATGCTGCCGGGGGCGACGCCGAGCGCGCGCAGGCCGGCGGCGGTCCGCTCGGCGGTGGCGTCGAGTTCGGCGTAGGTGAGGCGGGTGTCGCCGGCGGTGAGGGCCACCGCGTCGGGCTGCCGGCGGGCGACGTCGGCGAAGAGCCCGTGCACCGTCCGGCCGGCCGTGCGGGTGTCCGTGGCGGGGGTGACGCCCAGCCGCAGCACCGCCTCGGTCTCCTGCGGTGTCAGCAGTGCGACCGCGTCGAGCGGCTGCTCGGGGGCGGCGGCCAGCTGGGCGGCGACGTGCGCCACATGGCCGGCGAACCGCTCGGCAACCACCGGGGCCAGCTCGCCCAGGTCGTGGCGGAGCAGTCCGGAGGCCCGGTCGCCGTCGTGCAGGGTGAAGTGCAGCTCGGCGGGGAGTTCGGGGGCGAGGGAGGGGAGCCTGCGTTCGCCCGGCCTGGCCCGCTCGACGCGGAGGCCGACCCCGGCGCCGGCCAGGGCGGGCAGTCCGTCGGTCCCGGTGTTCTCCCACTCGGCCAGGTAGTCGGCGGTCCGCCGCGTCTCGTCGACCGGCGCGCCCGCGCCGTACCGCGCGAGGACCAGTGCGACCGCTCCCACCAGCAGGGCGGTTCCGGCGCGCAGTCCGGCGGGAAGCGGCACGGTCACCTCGCCGGTGCGGCCGGCGTCGGCGGGGTCGCCGAGGCCCCATTCCAGAGCGGGCCGCAGTCCGTTCGAGGCGCCGGTGGGTGTGTCGCTCCGCCCGAAGCGGAACGGGGCGTCGCCGATGGTGAGTTCGTGGCGGGCCACCAGGACGAGGTCCGCGTCGCCGTCCGCGTAGCGCAGCAGTACGGCCCGCAGCGGGAGGGCCGAGGTGTGCAGCGGGCGTTCGGACTCCCGGCGGCGCCGGTGCGCGGCAGCCGGGTCCGCGGCCCCGAAGGGCAGCGTCTCCTCCCACAGCCGCAACTCCCCCGTGCCGAGGCGGGCTTCGGCCGCTCCGGCGCGCAGGCGCTGCCGCAGCCCCGCGGCATCGACCGGGCCGGGCACACGGACCACGAGGCTGTGACAGCGCCTGGCCTGACTTCTCGACATGGACGGACTCCTGAGGCAGTGCGGGAGGGACGGGAGGGGGGCCGGGGCCGTCAGCGGGCGCTGAATCCGCCGTCGACGGTGAGGGTGGTGCCGGTGACCTGGCGCGAGTCGTCCCCGGCGAGCCAGAGGGCCGCGCCGGCGATGTCCCGGGGTTCGATGAGGGTGTTCATCGGCTGGGACTGCACGAAGATCTCCTCGTGCTCGTCCACGTCGACGTCGAGGGAGCGGGCGATCTCCGCCAGCATCCGGCCCTCGTGGAGCGGGTCGTCGCGGACCGAACCGGGGCACAGGGCGTTCACCCGGACCCGGAAAGGGCCGTAGTCGAGTGCCGCGGCCTTGGTGAGGCCGATGAGTCCGTGCTTCGCGGCCACATAGCCGGCGAAGTGGCGGTAGCCGACGAGGCCGGCGGTGGACGCCACGTTGATGACGCTGCCCGAGCGCTGCTCGATCATGGCCGGGATCACGGCCTTCGTCATCCGCCAGGCACCCGTCAGGTCGATGCCGACCATCAGGTCCCACTCGTCCTCGCTGATCTCGTGCACGGCCTTGCCCGAAGGGGCGGCGATGCCCGCGCCGTTGAGCAGCACGTCGATCGTCCCGAACCGGTCGAGGGTCTGCCGCGCCACCTCCCGTACCGCCTCCGGATCGCGCACGTCGGCGGCCGCGGTCAGGACCGCCGCGCCCTCGGCGCGGCAGAGCTTCGCGGTGTGCTCCAGCTGGCCGGCCGAGCCCAGGGGGTAGGGCACCCCGGGCACGTCCGCCGCGATGTCGACGAGGACCAGATCGGCGCCCTCCCGGGCGAAGCGCTCGGCGCACGCGCGGCCCAGCCCTCGGGCGGCGCCGGTCACCACGACGGTCCGGTCCCGCAGCTGCCCGCCCCGGCTGTTGTCCGCCGTACGCGTCATGGCCGCGGTTCCGGCTGGAGGCGCAGGGCGTCGCCGATCGCTTCGAGGAGCGGCAGCGGCGACTCGGTGAGGTACATGTGTTCGCCGGCCAGTTCGACGAGCCGGAACGGGCCGGTGGTGGCGTGCTGCCACTCGGCCGCCTCGTCCCTGCTCACCAGCCGGTCGTCGGTACCGCGCAGCGAGGTGACGGGGGTGCGCAGCGGTTCGTCGGTGGCGGGCCTGTAGTTCTCGTGCATCTCCACGTCCGCCCGCAGGATCGGCAGCAGCAGCTCCCGCATGTCGGGGTCGGCGAGCGCGTCGTGCCGGTATCCCGCGAACTCCTGTACGCGCTCCAGGAACGCGTCGTCGTCGAGCCCGGTGGCCCGGCGGCTGCGCCCGGTCCAGGGCCCCGGGGAACCGCTCACGAAGAGGTGCGTCAGCTCGACGGCGGGGTCCTGTTCGAGGCGCCGGGCGACCTCGTGGGCGAGTACGGCGCCGAGGCTGTGCCCGAAGAGGGCGACGGGCCCGCCTCCGGTGAGGGCCGCGACGGTCGGGGCGAGCGCGTCGGCCGCCGCGGCGGCGTCCCGGAACGGCTCCTCGATGAACAGCTCCTCGCGGCCCGGTAGTTGCAGGGGCACGATGCCCGGCGCGTGCACGGGAAGGTTCTTCCAGGCGCGGTAGAAGCCGGCTCCGCCGCCCGCGAAGGGGAGGCAGACCAGTGAATGAGTCATGAGCGGCGTCGCTTTCTCGTCAGCTGCGTGAATGCCACGTTCACACCGCCCGGGTCCCCGGGCAACGGGCGTTGCAGATTGCTGCCAACGCCCGTTGCCCAGCCGCCCGGCGGGGGTGTCAGGCGGCGTCCATGGCGTCGGCCAGTGACTTCGGCCGCATGTCGGTCCAGTGGGAGTTGATGTGGTCGAGGCAGGCCTGACGGGTGTCCTCACCGTGGGCCACGGTCCAGCCGGCCGGGACCTCGGCGAAGGCGGGCCACAGGGAGTGCTGGTTCTCCTCGTTGACGAGGACCAGGTAGCGGGCGTCGTCGTTCTCGAAGGGGTTGGTGGTCATGGTCAGCCTTTCCTCACGGTGGTCTTGGTGGCACGGGCGCGGACGTCCGCGACGAAGTCGGGCAGGCGGTCCACACCCCAGAACTTCTCGTAGCCGCTGATGAAGTACGGGACGCCGAACACCCCGTCGCGGTGCAGGGAGTCGAGGGCCGCGTGACCGCGTGCGCGTACCTCGTCGTTTTCGTGGGCCCCGGCGAGCGGTTCCGGGTCCAGGCCCAGGTCCTTGGCGACCCGGCGGATGGTGTCGGGGTCCGAGATGTCCTCGCCGCGCTCCCAGCGGGCCCGGTAGACCTCGGCGATGAACTCCCGTCCGGCGCCCATCTCCTGGGCCGCGAGGTAGGCGAGGTGGGAGACGTGCCAGCGCGGTTCGGTGTCGACGGGCCACACCATGTCCAGGCCTCGGGCCCGGCTGAGCCGGCGGACGTCCTGGAGGATGTAGAGGTGCTTCTCCTTGGACATCGGCACGTACGGCAGGGTGATGTTGTTGCGCTCCAGGTGGTCGAGGGCGGGTTCGTCCGGCTCCCAGAACGGCAGCCACTCGATCTGCTCGGCCACGTCCGGGTACTGACCGAGCAGGTCCCGGTAGGCCATCCAGGAGTAGGGGCTGCGGAACGAGAAGTACCAGCGCGGTCCTCTTCGTGCCATCACCGCCTCCGATCGGGGTAGTGCGGGTGGGGGTGGGTCAGATGGTGATGCCGCCGTCGATCTGCAGGACGGCTCCGGTGATGTACGCGGCACGGTCGGAGACCAGGTAGGCGACCAGGTCGGCGACCTCCTCCGCGGTGCCCATGCGGCGCAGCGGGATCGAGGAGAGCGCCTCCTTGCGGGCCTTGTCGTTCATCGCGGCGACCATGTCGGTCTCGATGAATCCGGGGGCGACCGCGTTGACCCGGATGCCGGCGCGGCCGGCCTCCTTGGCCAGGGCGCGGGAGAAGCCGATGATCCCGGCCTTCGACGCGGAGTAGTTGGTCTGGGTGCCGTGTCCGTACACCCCGGCGACCGAGGAGAGGTTCACGATGGCCCCGGCGCGTCGTTTCATCATGCCGAAGACGACGGCCCGGCAGACGTGGTAGACGCCGTCGAGGTTGGTGTCGATGACCTGGCGCCACTGCTCGTCCTCCATCAGGACGAGCGGGTTGTCCCGGGTGATGCCGGCGGCGGTGACGGCCGCGTCGATGTGTCCCCACCGGTCCTCGGTGGCGGTGACCCAGGCGCGTACGGCGGCGGCGTCGGCCACGTCGACGCGGGTGCCCGTCGCGGTGCCCGCGCTGTCGGCGGCCTCCTTCTCCACGGCGCGGGCGGCCTCGTCGTCCGCGCGGTAGCAGAAGGCGACGTCGTAGCCGTCGCGGGCGAGGGCGAGGGCCGCGGCCCGGCCGATGCCGCGCGATCCGCCGGTGACGAGGGCCACCCGGTGCGCACTGTCTCCCATGTTGTCTCTCCGTGGTCTGCGGTCAGCCGGTCGTCGCGGTGGGGCGCAGCGACTCGGCGGGGCGGAAGGTCATGACGATCCGGCCGACGGTCATGACCGTCTCGCCGGCCGAGCGGCTGTCGCCCTCGAACAGGAGGGTGTCGTCGATCCGGCGGTCGAGCCGGACGCGGTGTTCGAGGACTTCGGCGGGCAGGACGGGCCGGTGGAACTCGACGCCGGTCATGGCTCCGAACAGCATCACCTGGCCCCGGAGGACGTCCGGGTTGGGGTCGTCCCAGGTGGCGAGGACGCCGGCCGCCTGGCACCAGGACTCCACCAGCAGCGAGGGCGGGTAGGCGAAGTCCTCGTCGGGGTTCTGCGGGCCGAGCTTCTCGTACCAGGGCTCGTTGCAGGTGACCGCCTTGAGCGCGGTCAGGCGTTCGCCGGGGACGACGTCGACGAGCCGGTCGACGAGCAGCATCGGGAAGCGGTGCGGCAGCCGGGCCCTGATCTCGCGCTGGCCGCTCATGCCGCCGTCTCCGTCCGGGTGGTCCGGGCGCGGTAGCGCAGCCGTACGGTCGCGGCGTCACCCCGGTCCGTGGTGAGCTTTGCCCGGCACTGCCACTCGCCGGCCGTGGTCCGCTTCCAGCCCATCGCGATCTCCACCCGGTCGCCGGGGAAGACGGGTCCGGTGAACCGGGTCGACTCCACGGCGGCCAGTTCGGCGTCCTTGGCGTCGCCGGGCGCGGTGGCCAGCGCGCCGAGGTGGGCGCACTCGACCAGGCAGACGCCGGGGAAGATCGGGAAGCCGGGGTAGTGGCCGGGCAGCACCGTCTCGTTCTCGCCGACGGTGAAGCGGGCCCCGGTGCGCGACTCGTCCTCGGCCGGCCGCACCTCGACCGTTCCCGCGAGCGGGCCGGCGGCGGCCATCAGGCCGCCTGCCGGGCGGCGTCGAGCTTGCCGCGCAGCAGGTCGTAGGCGCTGCGCAGGTCGACGATGTGCTTCAGCTCGGACTCGGGCACCTTGACGTCGTACTTCTTCTCCAGGACGACGACGATCTCCAGGGCCATCAGCGAGTCGACCTCCAGGTCGTCGACGAACCTGGCGTCGTCGGTCACCTCTTCGGTGTCGACGTCGATCACCCGCGCGACGAGGGCGCGCAGTTCTTCCTTGTCCAGCATCGTTCCGGTTCCTCTCATCAGCTGGTGGGCGGGGCGGGCTCAGCGCAGGCCGAGCAGGGCGCAGCCGACGGTGCCGGTGCGGTCGACGGAGGTGATCACGCCGATCCGGCCGGCCGCGGTGTCCGGGTGGTCGGCCGCGTACGAGAGCAGAGCGGCGGCCTGGAACGCCGCCGCGGCGGCCCCGGTGTCACCGATCAGCCCGGTCGGGGTCAGGTCGGCCGGAGCGGCTGCCCCGAAGACCTGGCGCACGGCCTCGGACTCGTCGTGGCCCTCGGGCCCGGGGGCGCCGGAGCGGGCGACGGCGACGACCTGGGCCGGGTCGGCGCCGGCCCGGCGCAGGGCGGAGCGCAGGCAGGAGACGAGGGCGGGGCCGGTACCGCCGTCGATGACGACACCGAGCTCGACGGCGAGGAGCTCGGCGAGGACGGGCTGTCCGCTGTCGCCGGGGTCGTGGGGTTCGACCAGCAGCATGGCGCAGCCCTCGCCGAGCGGAGCCGCGGTGCCGCCGTCCGAGGCGTGGTGCTCCAGCCAGGCGCGGGCCGGCGAGAACTCCTCCGCTCCCCCGCACAGCACGGTGCGGGCGCGTCCCGAACCGAGCAGCCTGCGCGAGTAGTTGAGGGCGTGGAGGGCGGCGGTCCGGCCGCCCGCGATGGTGGCGTTGGGGCCCTTGAGCTGGTACCAGATGGCGCTCTGTCCGGCGGCGCAGTTCATCACGGTGTTGGGGAAGCGCGCCGGGTCGACGAAGAAGGGCTGGTCGCCGGTGAGGGAGTCCCGGGTGAAGTCCATCATCGACTGGGCGCTGCCGGTGGTGGTGCCGAGGGCGAACGCGGCGCCCTCCCCGGTGCCGACGGCCCGGTTGCGCTCGCCGTCGTCGAGGAGGGAGCCCACGGCGGTGACGGCGAGGCCGGTGACCCGGTCCATGGAGCGGGTGCCCTTCTTGCCCAGGACCCCCCGGATGTCGAAGGACGGGACGACGCAACCGGTGCCGTCGGGTGTCGGGGCGTGCTCCGGGCCGAGTCCGGTGACGGTCGGGCGCCGTTCACGCAGGCCCTCGGTGAACGCCGGCCTGCCGATGCCGTACGACGACACGGCGGACCAGGCGGTGATCACCGGGCGCCCGGCGCCGGTGGTGACTGGGGACATGACCGTCACGTGTTCCTTCCGCTCTCAGCTGCCCGCGCGCCGTTCGCGCGGGTGCTCACAAGAAATGGGCTGTCGGGCTGTCAGTGCCACACCGCCTGGACGGCGGGGTCGAGGATCCAGCCCGCCACCTCGTCCATGCCGATCACGCGCAGGCCGGGGCGGAGCGGGACCGTGTCCAGTCCGCGCTGGGCGAGCGAGTAGGCGTCCGCGGCGAGCACTCCGCCCCGCCCCTGGAACCGGTCCAGTTCGTCGTCGCTGCCGGGCAGCGCCAGGACGACTCCGTCCTGGACCAGGAAGAGGAGGACGGAGTGTCCGGTGAGGACCTGGGTGACGGCGTCGCGCCGGAAGCCGGCGTCCTCGGGGCCGCGCCCCTGGCTCTCGATGAGCAGCCGCCTGGGTGGTGCGCCGCCCGCCCAGGCCTCCGTCACGCCTGCCGCGTCGTGCCGTTGATCGCGTCGACGACCCGCCGGTCGAGGCTGACCAGGCTCCAGTCGCGCCGGTTCTCGATGACGGCGTAGCCGTGCACGATCCGGCCGGTGGCGGTCTTCACCAGCTTCCCGTCGCGGAGCACGTAGAAGTCCATGCGCGAGGTGTAGGTGAAGTCCTTGAAGACCTCCTCGACCGTGTAGACGGTGTAGAGGTCCTCCTCCATCAGCGCCTCGTCGAGGATGCGGATGTCGGAGCGCGGCACCACGGGGATCCAGCGGCGGTCGTCGAGCAGGGTCTTGATGGAGATGCCCCGGTCGGCGACGAAGCGGTCCTTGCCCTCCTCCATCAGCCGCAGGTAGCCGGACATCTGGATGCGCTCGGTGAAGTGGCAGTACGGGTACGGGATGTTCCACTTCCAGGCGTACGCGTTCTCCCCCGCGGTCAGGGAGGCGAGGATCTCCTCCTCGGCCGGGGCGGCGGTGGCGGGCTCGCGCTCCAGGTCGTCGCCGAGGGTGGCGACGGCGTAGCGAGCCAGCTCGGCGGGCACGTCGCCCGCCGCTTCGAGGTAGGTGTCGATGCGCAGTGACACCCGCACCTTGGCGGTCACCGCCTTGAGCGTCTCGCCGTCGCGCTCCAGGCGGATGGTGACCTTGAAGTCGAGGGTGGCGGAGTCGTCCTCGCCCTTGGGGGTCCACGGCACGACCTCCGCCTCGGCCACGTCGTCCATGTGGAAGGCGTGCAGGATGCGGGTGTCCACCGAGACCAGGTCGAGGCCGAGGCCGTGGGTCTCGTACAGTGCGCGGGCCGGGAGTCCGGCCTGCCGGAAGTGGTCGAGTACGGCTTCCTCGACGAGGTAGTTGACGTGCTTGAAGCCGATCCAGGTGCAGATGTTGGAGCCCTCGTAGCGGGGGCGCACCTGGGTGGTGGTCGGGGTGCTGAGAAGCGCCTTGACGGCGGTTTCCGTGACGAGGGTCATCGCTGGGACTCCATGGCGTCGATGGGGGCGGCTGCCGCGAAGGGGGCGGCGGACGCGGGGTGTCGGACGAACTCCCGGATCTCCTCGGCGAACCGTTCGGCCGCCTCGATCATCGGGAAGTGGCCGCAGCCGGGCAGTACGCGGGCGTGCGCGGCGGGGAGGGCGGCGGCGAGCGCCAGGCTCTCGGCCGGCGGGGCCGTGAAGTCGGTCTCACCGGCCAGCACCAGGGTGGGCACGGTGATCCGTGAGGTCTGGAGGGTGGGGGTGCGCAGATAGAGCTCGAAGAAGCGGAGCCAGCCGTGCGGGCCGACCCGGTCGCGCACCCGCTTGCCCATGGCCTCCTGGACGTCGGCGGGGAGCCGGCCGTCCGAGTGGACCCGGATCCCCTCCTCCATGATCAGGTGGAAGTCGTTCAGGTAGTAGCTGATCGACTCCCAGTCGAACTGGTCGGCCCGGGACCGGAAGAAGGGCGAGACGAGTACCAGCGAGCGGATGCCGTAGTGGCGCAGCGGGTCGGTGCCGCCGCGGCCCTTCTGGTCGAGCAGGTCGAGGAGCACGTTGGCGGCCATCGAGTGGGCGACGACGGTCTCGGCGCGGCCGGGCACCGCTTCGAGGGCCTTGGCGAGCCAGCCCTTGAGGTTGGGCTCCTGGCCCCAGTCGCCGATGCCGTCGGTGCGCCAGGGCAGGCGCGCCGTCCAGACCTCGGCGTTCGCCGGGAGCCGGTCGACGGTGCGGTCCCAGACGCTGTCGTTGGCGGCGAGGCCGTGCAGCAGGAGCATCCGCCGGCCGGTGCCGGCGGTGCGCCGCTGGACGGAGACGGGCCGCAGGTCGGGGCCGGCGCTCACGCAGCCGCCTCCGGTGCCAGCAGGACGAGGCCGGCGCTCGCATCGTCCTGCGCGGTGCCCGCGACGGCGTGGACCGGCCCGCGCTCACCGACGTCGAACCAGCCGACCGCGGCGGCGCACTGGAGGACCCCGTGGGCGCCGGAGGCGCGGCCGAGGTGCTCCGGGAGCGTCCAGCGCCGGCCGGGGACCGGCGTGGGGGCGGCGGCGCTCCTGCGGTAGGGGCCGACCACGGCCCGTACGGTCGCGGAGCGCTCCGCGGCGGCGGCCCGGGACTCCAGCAGCACGGCGGCTCCGCCGTCCACCGCGCGGGTGCCGCCGAGGAGCCGGCGCACCACCTCGTTGTCGGGCTCGACGCCGAGGACCAGCATCCGGGCCGAACGGCCGGCCGTGATCATCGTGACCGCCCAGTGGACGGCGTCCAGGCCGGAGGTTTCGCCGTTGCACACCATCAGGTTGGGGCCGCGCAGCCCGTAGCGGATGGCGGCCGAGGAAGCGAGGACGTTACTGGAGGCGTTCGGCAGGTCCATCGGGCTGGTGGCCGTGACGGTCTCCTCCCGGATGGTGTCCAGCGCCCGGACGACGGTGTCGAGGTTGCCGAAGTTGGAGCTGGCGACCACTCCGACGGACTCGGCGGGCACGGTCAGCCCGTCCTCGCCGAGCAGCCCGGCGTCCCGGAGGGCGGCGGCGGTCAGGCAGTAGCCGAGCTGGGTGGCCCGGTCCTTGTAGCGCAGGCCCTTGCGGCCCACGTAACCGGCGGGGTCGACGGGGGCGCCGCCCGGCGCGGGTCCGTCGGCCAGGGCCCTGACGGTGTCCGCCCCCGGCAGCAGGACAGCGGCTCCGGTGACGACGACCGCGGCACTCTGCGTGCTCATCGGTTTCCCTCCACGATGGTGACGGCGTTGATGCCGCCGAATCCGAAGGCGTTGAGCTGCGCCACGTTCAGCCGGCGGCCGGCGGCCGCCTCGCCGGTGACGAAGCGGAACGGCGCCGCCTCCTCGACCGGGTCGTCCAGCCCCACGGTCGGCGGCACCCGGCCCTCGTTCAGGGCGCACAGGCCCACGATCAGATTGAGCAGACCGGAGGCGCCCGAGGTGTGCCCGGTCATGGACTTGACGGCGGTCATCAGCGGTTTGTCCGCGTCACCGCCGAGCACGGCGGCCAGCGCACCGGCCTCGGCCTCGTCGTTGAGGAGGGTGCCGGTGCCGTGCAGCATCACCAGGTCGACGTCCGCGGGCTTGACCCCGGCCAGCCGGTACGCGGAGCGCATCGCCTCGGCGATGCCCTCCGGCGACGGGGCGGTGACGTGGTAGGCGTCGCAGTTGACGGCGACGCCGCGCAGCCGGCCGTGCACCTGGGGCGCGTCGCGGTCGGTGCGGCGCAGCACGATCGCCGCGGCACCGTCGCCCATCAGGACGCCCGTGCGGTTGCGGTCGAAGGGGCGCACCCGGTCGGGCGGCACCGGGTGGACGCGCTCCAGCAGTCCGTACATGGACTCGGTCAGCACGTCGACGCCGGCGACGATCACGGTGTCGGGGCCCTCCTCCCCGCCCTGGTCCAGCAGGTCCGAGGCGAGCGCCAGGGCGTACAGGGAGGCCGAGCAGGCGTTGGAGAAGGTGTGGGTCACGTCGGCGTTGAAGCGCTCGCGCAGTCCGGTGCCGAAGTGCAGGCCGGAGTCGGCGAACGGGGAGCCGTCGCGCCACCAGAGTTCGAGGGAGCGCAGCTCGCGCAGTCCGGTGCCGATGAGGATGGGGATGCCGCTGAGGTCCTCGCCGAGTCCGGCGTCCGCCGCGGCCTGGCCGATGGCGTCGAGCAGGAGCCGGGTCGCCCGTCCGGGGATGTCCTCGCCGGGCACGGGGCGGTCGTCCACCTCGTAGGCGTGCTGGGCCCGGAACCGGGTGCGGTCGAAGCCGCGGAGCTCCGCCCGTCCGCTGCGGCCCAGGCACAGGCTCTCGAAGAGTTCGCCGACCCCGGAGCCGGTCGCTGCGACGGCGCCCATCCCGATGATGGGGCGGATCGTCATGACGCCTCCTTGATTGCGTCGTACCGGCCCAGCAGTACCGCCGCGTTGTTGCCGCCGAACGCGAGACCGTTGTTCTGAACGATCCGCAGGTCGGCCTCGACCGCCTGGTTCGGCACACAGTCGACGTCGCACTCGGGGTCGGTGGTGACGTGGTTGATGGTGGGCGGGATGAAACGGTTCTGGATCGCCAGGGCGCAGCCGATGGCGCCCAGCGCGCTGGCCGCGCCCATGCTGTGGCCGAGCATCGATTTCATGGAGACGGTGCGGGGAGGCGTGTCTCCGAAGACCTGCCGGATGGCGCCGGCCTCGGTGATGTCGTTGGCCTTGGTGCCGGTGCCGTGCGCCGATATGAGGTCCACCTCGTGGGGTGCGACGCCCGCGTTGTCCAGGGCCAGCCGCATCAGTTCGGCGACGCTGTCGCGGTCGGGCGCGACCTGGTGGTGCGCGTCGCAGTTGAGGCCGTAGCCGAGCACCTCGGCGTAGATGGTGGCGCCCCTGGCCAGGGCGGAGTCCAGGCGTTCCAGTACGAGGACGCCGGCGCCCTCCCCGGTCAGGATGCCCTTGCGGTCCACGTCGAAGGGCTGGCAGCGGTCGGGGGCGATGGTGCCGAGCCGGTAGAAGCCGGTGAAGGTCTTCCGGCACATGGCGTCGGCCCCGCCGCAGAAGGCGAATTCCGCCTCGCCCGAGCTGACGGCGTCGAAGCCGTAGCCGATCGCGTAGTTGCCCGCCGAGCAGGCGGTGGGGATGGTGAGTGCCTCCACGTCGCGGAGGCCGAGTTCCTGGGCGATGGCCACCGACAGCCGCCCGGCGGGGATGCGCCGGGCAGCGGTGGCGTCGAACGCTCCGATGCCGTCGGCGAGTTCGCCCTCGACCAGCTGGTCCAGGTCGTAGCTCTCGCCGTCGGTCGTGCCGATGGAGATCAGGCCGCGACGGCCGCGCAGCTCCTCCAGACCGAGTCCCGAGTCCTCCAGCGCCATCCGGGCGGCCGCGACGGAGAACTGCGCGGCACGGCCGAGCTGTTCCACGTCCAGGGTGCTGATCCACTCCCTCGGTTCGAAGTCCGTGATCTCGCACCCGTTCGCGTGGGCGAAGCCCTCGGTGTCGAACACCGTGATGCGCCGTGCACCACTGCGTCCTTCGCGGAGCCCCTGCAGGAACTCCTTCGCCCCCAGGCCGATGCTGGAGACCACACCGAGTCCCGTCAGGACGACCCGGTGCCGCTCGGTCCGGTCGTGGCCGGTGCCGCGCACTGCCGTCATGCCAACCTCCCAATCAACCGCAGCGGGGACGGACTACCAGCCGGCCGGCTCCGAGACGACCTCGTAGACGCCCGTCAGGTTGACCATGCGCGGCAGTTCGCTCTGGTTGATGACGACGCCGAATTCCTTCTCCAGCGCGGCGAGGATCTCGATGGCGCGCAGCGAGTCCGCGTCGTGGTCCTCCTTGAAGAGGCTCGTCGGAGTTACCTCGTCCTCCTCGATCTCAAGAATGTCGCAGACGATTTCCTTGATGGTGTCGAGTCGCTCGTCCTGCGTAGCAGTGGACACGCCTTTTCTCCTTTTCGGAATGCCGCTCCCATAACGCGCGGCCGGATTACTGGAATGAATGCTCGCGTGGAGTTCTTTGCGCCACAACGAGAACTGCAACAAGCTGCCAACCGGCCTCGCCGGCCGGGTTTTTCAGGGATTTCGTGCCAGCCGTGCGCGGATGTCGGCGATGAGCTCGGCGCGTCGGTCCACGAGGTAGAAGTGCCCGCCGGGCAGCACCTTCAGGTCGAAGCCCCGCGGGGCCACCCGTCCCCACGCCCGGACCGCCTCGGGGCCGACATCGGGGTCGCTGTCGCCGACGTAGCCGGTGACGGGGCAGCCCACCGGGACCCCGGGGCGTGCCGCGTACCGGGCGACGGCCGAGAAGTCGGCCCTGATCGCGGGCAGGATCAGCTCACGCAGCTCCGGTTCGGCGAGCAGCGCGCTGTCCGTCCCGCCGAGCCGCCGGACCTCGTCGATCAGGCCGTCGTCGGTCAGGGCGGCGGTGCGCGGGGTGAGCAGGTGCGGGGCCTTGCGGCAGGAGACCATCAGCGCGGCCGGGACGACGCCGTGCCGCGCCTCCAGGCGCAGGGCGATCTCGTACGCGAGTGAGGCGCCCATGCTGTGTCCGAAGAGGGCCAGCGGGGTGCCGAGGTACGGGACCAGCTCCGCGCTGATCGAGTCGGCGAGGAGTTCGATGTCGTCGACGGGTTCCTCGGCGATACGTTCCTGCCGGCCGGGGTAGCGGACGGCCACGACCTCCACGTCGTCGCCGAGGGCGTTGCCCCAGCTGTGGAAGAAGCTGGCCGAGCCCCCGGCGTGCGGCAGGCAGAGGAGCCTGGTGCGGGGCGGTGCCGCGGTGGGGTAGGCGCGCAGCCAGATGCTCTCGGTGCCCAGGGCCATGGCGGTCAGGTCTCCTCGCTCGCGTGCGGTCGGGTGTCCAGGGCGTCGGGGCTGTCGAAGGAGACGACCTCGGTGTCCCCGTCGATGCGGCGGACGAGGCCGGCCAGGGTGCGGCCGGGGCCGAGTTCGACCAGGCGGCGGCAGCCGAGCCGGCCGGTGAGGGTCGCGACGGACCGCTCCCACAGCACCGGCGAGGTGAGCTGGCGGGTGGAGAGCTCGGGCCAGTCGCAGTCGCCCGTGTACGGCTCGGCGTCGGCGTTGGCCACGACGGGCAGGTGCGTGGGGGCGAAGGGCGCGTTCTTCAGGGCCCTGCGCAGAGTCTCGGCGGCCGGTGCCATGTACGGGCTGTGGAAGGCGCCGCCGACCTGGAGGCGGATCATCTTGGCGCCGATGGAGGGGGCTTCGGCGTCGAGCGCGTCGATCCCCCCGGGCGAGCCGGACACCACGGTCTGCCCCGGGCTGTTGACGTTGGCGATCCAGACGTCGGCGCCGGACGCGCGCACGGCCGCGACGAGGGTCTCCACCTCCGCCAGGGGCGCGGCGACCAGGACGCCCATGGTGCCTTCGCGCGCCTCGGCGGCGTCCCGCATGGCCCGGCCGCGGACGGCGACGAGCGCGGCGGCGTCGGCGACGGTGAGGGCACCGGCCGCGGTGAGCGCGGCGTACTCCCCCAGGCTGTGGCCGGCGCAGGCCACGACGCGTCCGCCGAGCGCGCCGCACCGGACCGCCTCGGCGTGCGCGATCACCGCGACGGTGAAGACGGCGAGCTGGGCCAGGTCGGTGCGCCGGAGCTGTTCGCCGGGGGTGTGCAGCAGGAGCCGGGGAATGTCCTCGCCGGTCACCTCGGAGATTTCCGCGGTGAGGTCCCACGACGGGGTTTCCCGCCAGGAGGCGCCCATTCCCTCTTTCTGTGTCCCCTGGCCGGGAAACACCAGACCGATCGGCAATTGATTCATGGGGCCGCCTTCCGCGCGGTGTTCGACCGGGGCGCGGAGGTCCGGAGAAGGAAGGTCCGGACCCCCGCGCACGGCGGCGCACGGGGGATGGGCTGCCGCCGGGGGCGGGAAATTCCAGATGTTCCGGAATCCCGTTCCCGACGACCCATACAACTGTCCGGGGCGAGGGGCGGCAACGTTCCCTTCAGGAAGCTGCCATTCGCCCCGGCCGGAACGCGTCGCGGCCCCGGCCATGGAGGCCGGGGCCGCTGTTCCAGGAAGGCCGGGCAGCCGCTACCGGCCGGTGTGGCCGCCCGGGCCGGGGGCCGAGGCCAGCGGGAGCAGGCCCAGTTCGGCGGCCCTGACTCCGGCCTGGAAGCGGGAGCTGGCGCCGAGCAGCGCCATGATCTCCGCGACATGGCGCCGGTAGGTGCGGACCGAGACGGTCAGGTCGCGGGCGGCGACCTCGTCCGTGACGCCGGCGCGCAGGGCGCCCAGGATCTGCCGGGCGAGAGCGGCCCGGTCGCGGTCGCCGAAGACGATGCGCTCGTTCGCCGGCACGGCGTTGCTCCAGACACCGGCGAAGAGGGTGTGCAGGGTGTGCAGCACCTCGGGGGCCCGGATCAGCGAGGCCCGCCGGCCCACCGCCGACTCGGCCACCACGAGTCCGGTGACTCCGTCGACGAGCAGGGCCTGTAAGGGAGGAACCCGCGCCACCCGGATCGCCACGGGCCGGTCGCGGCCGAGCTGTTCCCGTACGAAGGACTCGTCGAGCAGCGCGGGGCTGGCGAGCAGCCGCACGGCGACCGCCTCGTCCGCGCTGTAGATCAGCTCCCGCTCCGATCTGACCGGCCGCTCGGGCTGTTGCCCGGAGAGCGGCGTGCGGGCGTGCACGATGTCGATGCTGTGGACCGCCCCGCCGATCAGCTCCTCGGCCGCTTCGAGCACGGCCTCGTATCCGCCTTCGACCGTGGTGATCCGGCGTTCGCGCAAGCTGCGGTCCCGGTGGATGGCCACCGTGGACTCGATGAGTTCCCTGACCTCCAGCAGGGCATGCTCCAGCTCGTCCTCTGGTCTTCCCGACACGTCGTATTCCACCGTCCCCGTTGACTTTTGACTCCTCGCGCCGTCCCGGCCACGGACCGCGCCGGGGACAGCGCTCGGCCTACTCCGAGAGCAGACCCAGCTCCACCGCGCGGGCTCCCGCCTGGAAGCGGGAACTGGCGTCCAACTCGCGCATGATCTCCGCGACATGGCGCCGGTAGGTGCGCAGGGAAACGTTCAGGTCGCGAGCCGCCGTGTCATCGGTGTGACCGGCCCTCAGGCGCTCCAGGATGCTACGGGTCAGCTCGCTGCGCAGCCGCGGGCTGAGGCCGAGGTGGTCGGCGAGCCTCCGGCCGCGCGCCCAGGCTCCGGCGAACAGCAGTTCCAGGGCGCGCACGGCCGCGACGTCGTTGACAACGGTGGCCTGCTGCCCCTCGGTCCGGGCGGCTCCCCGCACCAGCGCGGCGACGCCGTCGACCACGATGATCTCGCGCAACTCGCTCTCCGAGACCCGGGCTTCGAGGGACCGGCCGGAGGGCTGGCGCAGCGCGGCGAACGAGGCGTCGGCGACCTCGGCGGATCCGAGCAGTCGCACGGCGGCCGCGGGCGGCCGTGCGGCGAGAAGTCGCAGAACGGAATCAGTGAACTCGCCGGGGCCGGCCAGCGCGACGCTGACCGAGTGCCGGGCGCCCCCGATGGTCCGGTCCAGGGCGTCACCGAGCGCGGCGATGTCGGTGGGCGCCGCCTCGGCCGGAGCGGCGGGACGCCGCCGGTACAGGGACACCGTGGACTCGATCAGTGCCCGGGCCTGGAGCAGCGCCTCCTCCAGGTGGGCGGCATGGCCCTCGGCCGTCGCACCCTCGGATTTGTCCGGTGGCTCGATCTGCACACCCGTCACATGTGCCCCCTCGGCTGCCCACGAGCCGTCTCCCACCACGCGGGCCGTCCTCATCACGTTCGGAATGTTTCGCCGCGCAAGCGAAAATATCGCTCACCAAAAACAGTTCAATCGAAAAATACTTCTTCATACATAGGTTGAAGAAACCTTCATCAGACACTAGTTCGCTGGCTTGGAATCAGTCAACAAGAGGTCACCCCACCCTTCCCGGACCCGCAGAAGAGCGGCAGACGCCGGCAAAAAGGCGACCCATTCCGCCCCACCTGTCAGCAAGTTGCATACGAGCCCCCGGAAGCAGCACCCCCGCTTCCGCTTGCGCCACCGAGGGCACACGCCCCCTCACAGGGCGTGGCCCCACTGACCTCTTGCTGTCAACCGGCGTCCGGCCATGACCGTTTCCCACCTACGGTCACCGGGTGACCACACCCCACACACACGTCCCACGCCCCGCCACCGCTTCCCGGCCCCGGCCGTTCGCGGACGACGTCCACGTGTGGTCATGGCGCGTGGTGGCGGGACCGGCCCGCGAGGCGGATCTGAAATGTCTCGACAGCACGGAACTGGCGCGGGCAAACCAATTCAAATCAGCCAGGGCAGCGGCCGAATACGTCTCTTGCCGTGCCGCCGTACGTCGTTTACTGGCCACACATTTTCAGGTGGGGGCCACCGAGATTTCACTCGGCAGAAAGCGCTGTCCCGGATGCGGCAGCACCGAGCACGGACCGCCCGCCGTGCTCCACCCGCCGACGCCCTGCCGCATCAGCGTCTCCCACACCCCCGGCCTCGCGATGCTCGCCGTCGCACCGTTCCCGGTCGGGATCGACACCGAAGCACACCGGAGCGTCCCGGTCGCAAACATCACCGGCCGGGTACTGACACCCCGTGAGCGCCGCACGGTGCTCGCCGAGCCTGACGGCCCCGCCCGCACCGAGGCCTTCCTGCGCTGCTGGACCCGTAAGGAGGCGGTACTCAAGGCCGTGGGGATCGGGATCGTCGCCGATCTGACCACGCTGGAGACCCGCCCCGAGGTTCCCGGCCCCACCCGGGTCACCACCGGCACCACCGCGCCCCCCACCGACTGGTGGGTGACCGAGGTGTCCGTACCCGAGGGCTGGACCGCCTCGGTGGCGTACCCGGCCGGGACCGGCCGACCCATCACCGTGCGGCAACTCCGAGTCCCGCGGGAGCGCCACGCCCGCCACGCACCGAGGTAACGGGAGACAGAACACAGTGAACCGCGCACCCATGCAGAGCATCGCCGGCCTCCTGATCAGCGCCGCCCGGCACCACCCCGACACGGGCATCCGCTACTGCCCCGGCGGGGCCGACGCGGGCTTCACCGACCAGAGCCACCCCGAACTGCTGGCCGAGGCCGGCCGGGTCGCGGCCGGGCTGCGCGCCCGCGGCCTGCGCCCGAAGGACAACGTGGTCCTCGTCCTGGAGCGCCCCCGGGAGTTCCTCACCGCGTTCTGGGCCTGCGTGCTCGGCGGTTTCGTGCCGTGCCCCATGGCCCCGCTGCGCACCGACCCCGAGCGCTGGGCGGCTCAGCTCGGCCATGTGCACACGCTGCTGGACCGGCCCCTGATCGTCACCAGCGCCTCGTCGGCCGCCGAGCTGCCCCCGGTGCCGGGCGCCGTCGTCGCCCCGCTGGACGGGCTGTACGGCGCGGAGCCCGCCGTCCCGCACCGGGCCGCCCCCGGCGACACCGCCGTCCTGGTCCTGACGTCCGGCTCGACCGGCGCCTCCAAGGCGGTCGAGCTCAGCCACGGCAACCTGCTCGCCTCCATGGCCGGGAAGAACAGCGCCCACCGCCTGGGCCCCGCGGACACCACCCTGAACTGGGTCTCGTTCGACCATGTGGCGGCCCTCCTGGAGTGCCACCTCCTCCCCCTGTACACCGGTGGCCGCCAGGTCCACGTGGAGGCGCCCGTCGTCCTCGGCGAGCCCCTGGAGTTCCTGCGCCTCGCCTCCCGGCACGGGGTGACGATGACGTTCACCCCCAATTTCCTGCTGGGGCTGCTCAACGCGTCGGCCGAGCGGCTTTCCGAGACGGGCGAGGCGCTCGACCTGTCCCGGCTGCGCCACATCATCAGCGGCGGCGAGGCCGTGGTCCGCGCCACCGGCGAAACGTTCCTGGAGCGGTACGCGCCCCACGGTCTCGCCCCGGACGCGCTCTGGCCGGCCTTCGGGATGACGGAGACCTGCGCGGGCAGCGTCTACTCCCGTGCGGCGTTCCCGGCCGTGGACCGGGGCGAGGAGTTCGCCAGCCTCGGCACCCCGGTCGACGGGCTGCGCATCCGGGTCGCCGCCGACGACGACCGGGCGCTGCCCGAGGGCCAGGTGGGCGAGCTCCAGTTCAACGGCCCCATGATCACGCCCGGTTACCACAACAACCCCACGGCCACCGCCGAGGCCTTCACCTCCGACGGCTGGTTCCGCAGCGGCGACCTGGGGCGGATCGTCGGGGGGCGGCTGACCCTGGTGGGCCGCAGCAAGGACAGCGTCATCGTCAACGGCGTCAACTACTTCAGCCACGAGATCGAGGCGGCGCTCGAACAGCTCGACGGGGTCGCGGGCTCCTACACCGCCGCCTTCCCGATCCGCCCGCCCGGCAGCGACACCGAGCAGCTGGTGATCGCCTTCCACCCGGACGTCCCGGAGGGCGACGAGGCGGAGCTGTACCGGGTGCTCACCACAGTCCGCAGCAGCGTGGTGATGCAGTGGGGGTTCCGCCCCGCCCTCGTCCTGCCGCTGCCCCCGGACGCCTTCCCCAAGACGAGCCTCGGCAAGATCCAGCGCGCGCTGATGCGGCGGCGGCTGGAGGAGGGCGCGTACGACAGCGAGCGGCGCCGCGTCACCGACCTCACCCGGCGCATGCTCGGCGGCTACACGGCACCCCGGGGCCGGACCGAGCGGATCCTGACCGAGATCTACGCGGAGATGTTCGACCTGGACGCGGCGGCCGTCAGCAGCACCGCCAACTTCTTCGAACTGGGCGGCACCTCGCTGGACATCCTGCGCCTGCGGGGCCGGGTCACCCAGCGGCTCGGCGTCACCGGGCTCCAGATCATCACCGTCCTGACAGCGCCCACCGTCCGGGCCCTCGCCGCCCGGATCGGGGAGCGGGCCGACGCCGACGACCGGGCGGACACGGGCGCGGCGGCGTACGACCCGGTCGTGCCGATGCAGACGGGAGGCACCAAGACGCCCCTGTTCTGTGTGCACCCCGGCGTGGGTGAGGTCCTGGTCTTCGTCAACCTCGCCAAGTACTTCGTGGGCGACCGCCCCTTCTACGCGCTGCGGGCGCGCGGGTTCAACGAGGGCGAGAAGCCGTTCGCCACCTTCGAGCAGATGGTGGACTCCTATGTGGAGGCCATCCGGGAGCGCCAGCCGCACGGGCCGTACGCCGTCGCCGGCTACTCCTACGGCGGCGTGGTCGCGTTCGAGATCGCCAAGGCGCTCCGCTCGCTGGGTGAGCGGGTGGACTTCACGGGCAGTTTCAACCTGCCGCCGCACATCAAGTACCGCATGGAGGAACTGGACTTCGCGGAGACCGCGGCCAACCTCGCGTTCTTCCTCGCCCTGATCGACAAGAAGCAGTCGCTGGAACTGCCGGGCCTCCTGCGCGGCCGGCCCGCGGAGGACCAGCTGACGCACCTCATGTCGCTGGCCCCGCCGGAGCGGCTGGCCGAACTGGATTTGGACGTGGAGAAGTTCGGGAACTGGGCGGAGCTGGCCAACCGGCTGACGGACCTGGGCCGCTCCTACGAACCCAGCGGGTCGGTGCCGTCGATGCACGTCTTCCACGCCGCCCCGTTGCGCGGCACGAAGGAGGAGTGGCTGAACAACGAGCTGCGGCGCTGGGACGCGTACACGAGCGGGCCGAACCGCTACATCGAGGTCCCCGGCGAGCACTACACCCTGATGAGCCCCCAGCACGTGGCGTCCTTCCAGTCGATCCTGCGCGGGGAACTGGACCGGGCCCTGGCCGACGCCGACCGCATCGCGGCCGGCCGGGCGCCGCTGGACCGACCGGCCGACGAGCGAGGAGAGACACGGTGACGCAACTCCCGACGGGCAAGAGAATCCTGATCACCGGCGGCACCGGGCAGGTCGCCCGGCCCGTGGCCGAGGCCCTGGCCGAGCAGAACGACGTCTGGTGCCTGGGCCGCTTCGGCGCCGAGGGCGTCGAGGCCGCACTGTCCGCGAAGGGCATCACCACCTGGCACTGGGACATGGACGACCTCTCGGGCGACTCCCTCAAGGAGCTCCCCGACGACTTCACCCACGTCCTGCACTCCGCCGTACGCCGGGGCGAGGACGGCGACTTCAACGCGGTGGCCGAGGTGAACGCGGTGGCCGCCGGCCGGCTGATGGAGCACTGCCGCACGGCGGAGTCCTTCCTCTACGTGTCGACGGGCGCCCTCTACGCCCGGCAGACGCTGGACCATCCGTACACCGAGAGCGACCCGGTCGACGGGGTGGCCGACTGGCTGCCCGCCTACCCGGTGGGCAAGATCGCCACCGAGGGCGCGGTGCGCGCCTTCGCCCGGGTGCTCGGCCTGCCGACCACCATCGCGCGGCTGAACATCGCGTACGGGCCCGGCGGTTACGGCGGCGTCCCGATGCTGTACTTCAAGCGCATGCTGGCCGGCGAGCCCATTCCCGTACCCCGCGAGGGGCAGAACTGGTGCTCGCTGCTGCACACGGACGATCTGGTGGCGCAGGTGCCCGCCCTCTGGCGGGCCGCCACGACGCCGGCCCGGGTCGTCAACTGGGGCGGCGACGAGGCGGTCGGCATCACCGACTGCGTACGCCATCTGGAGGCGCTCACCGGGATCGAAGCCCGGCTCGTGCCCAGTGACGTGACCCGGGAGACCTATCGCTTCGACCCGACGCTGCGGAGGTCGCTGACCGGTCCGTGCGGGGTCGGCTGGCGCGACGGCATCCGCCGCACCCTGGAGAGCCTGTACCCCGAGCACGTCCGGCACTGAGGAGAGCCCTGATGCAGACGCGCATGGAAACCCTCGTCATGACGGACTACCTGGACCGTCGCGCCGAGCCGTCCCCCGCCCACGCGCTGGTGGGCCGCGCCTACCGGGCCTTCGCCGCCCGGGACGTGGGGGCGCTGCTGGACACCCTCGACCCGGACGTGGAATGGGTCCATCCCGAGGGCATGGCCGTGTACGGCCTCGGCGGCACCCGGCACGGGCACGCGGGTGTGAAGGAGTTCCTGGCCCATGTGCCCACCGTGCTGGGCGGCATGCGGCTGCGGCCCCACGAGTTCGTCGGGTCCGGCGAGCGCCTGGTGGTGTTCGGCACCCGGGAGGTGACGTCCAGGCGGGGCCGCACCGAGACGATGTCGTTCGTCCACTCCTGGACGCTGCGCGACGGCCGGGCGGTGCGCATGGAGGACATCTTCGACACCGTCCTCTTCCACCGGCTGATCGAGAGCTGAGGCGAACCGTCCGGGCCGGGCGACCGGCCCGGACGGCCGTCAGCGGGCCGCGAGCCGGTCGCGGATGCCGTCGAAGTGGGTGCGCATGGCCCGGACCGCGCGTTCACCGTCGGCCGCCGCCACGGCCGCCACGATCTCCCGGTGCTGGGCGCAGGTGACGGACGGGTCCTGGTGGCCGTCGTCGAAGTCCTCGCGCACCCGGTCCATCGCGGCCCAGAACGCGTCGAGCACCTCGCTGAGCAGGTGGTTGTCGAGCGAGGCGTAGAGGGCGAGGTGGAAGGCCCGGTCCGTGGCGCGGGCGACCCGGCCGCAGTCCGCCGCCTCGGCCTCCATCGCCGCGACCAGTGCGCGCAGCACGTCGAGGTCCTGCGCCGGGACGCCCGCCGCGACGGACCCGACGAGTCCGGCCTCCAGGGCCTCGCGCACCTTCATCAGCTCGGCCAGGCCCGGTTCGCCCTGGCGGTGGCGGACGGCCGCGCGGAAGGCCAGGCCCTCGGCGAACGGTGACAGGGAGAGCGAGCCCACGAAGGTCCCGTAGCCCCGGCGGATCTCCACGACGTTGACCGCCTGGAGCGCCTTCAGGGCCTCGCGCACGGAGACCCGGCCGGCCTGGAAGAGGTCCATCAGCTCGGTCTCGGTGGGCAGGGCGTCGCCCGGCGCGAGGCGGCGCTCCAGGATGAGCTCCTTGACCCTGCGCTCGATGTCCTGGGCCATGGTGGGCCGCGCCACAACGTCCTCCCGGGGTGCTGGTGCCCCTTGACCATTCGCAGGAGCGTCTGATTAAGGTACCACAGACATAAGACATCTTACGTCTCACGTCTGGAGCCCTCCCCATGTCACTGTCCGCACCACTGCGCGGCGTCGTCCCGCCGGTCTGCACCCCCCTCGACGCCCGCGGGGAGGTCGACACCGCCTCCCTCACCCGGCTCGTGGAGCACCTCATCGGCGGCGGTGTGCACGGGCTGTTCGCGCTCGGGTCCACCAGCGAGGTCGCCTACCTCACCGACGAGCAGCGCGCCACGGTCCTGGAGACCGTCGTCAACGCCACCGACGGCCGGGTCCCGGTCCTGGCCGGGGTCATCGACACCACCACGGCCCGGGTCGCCGAACACGCCGGGGCCGCCGCCGCCCTCGGCGCGGACGCCCTGGTCGCGACCGCGCCCTTCTACACCCGCACCCACCCCCGGGAGATCGCCGCCCACTTCCGCCGGCTGCGCGCCGAGGTGGACCTGCCGCTGTTCGCGTACGACATCCCGGTCGCCGTGCACAGCAAGCTCTCCGCCGCCCTGGTCCGCGAGCTGGCCGAGGACGGCACGCTGGCCGGTCTCAAGGACAGCAGCGGCGACGAGGGCGGGCTGCGCCGGCTCGTCGTGGAACTCGGCGGCCGCGAGGGCCGGGCGCGCGGTCCGGTGCCGGGCTTCAGCATCCTCACCGGTTCCGAACTGACCGTGGACGCGGCCCTGCTGGCCGGCGCCGACGGGGTCGTCCCGGGCATCGGCAACGTGGACCCGGCCGGTTACGTACGGCTCTACGAGGCCGCGCGCGCCGGGGACTGGACGCTGGCCGCCCAGGAGCAGGAGCGGCTGGTCGAGCTGTTCGCGATGGTGGACGCGGGCCCGGAGGCGGACATGGGCCGCAGCTCGTCGGCGCTCGGCTCGTTCAAGGCGGCGCTGAGGCTGCTCGGGGTCATCGAGTGCGGCGACACGGTGTTCCCGCAGATCCAGCTGTCGGCGGAGTCCGTCGCGTACGTCTCCGGGCGGCTGCGCGACGCCGGTCTGCCGCCGGTCCGATGACGGCTCCCGTACGGCGGCCGGTCGTCGGCCTGGACCTGGGCGGTACGAAGATCGCCGCCGCGCTGTTCGGCGCGGACGGCACGGTGCTCGCCCGGCACTCCCGGCCCACCCCGGCCCGGGACGGCGCGGCGGCGGTGCTCGACGCGCTCGCGGCGGCGGCCGCCGAGGTCGACCCCGGCCGCGCCGCGACCGTCCTCGGCATCGCGGCGGCGGGTGTCATCGACCCCCGTACCGGCAGGGTCACCAGCGCCACCGACTCCATCCGGGGCTGGGCCGGCACTCCGTTGGGGGCCGGGCTCGCGGACCGCACCGGATACGCGGTGGCCTGCGACAACGACGTGCGCGCCACGGCGGGCCCCGAGCTGGACGCGCTGCGCGCCGAGCACGGCGGCCACGCCTCGCTGCTGTTCGCGGCCATCGGGACCGGGGTCGGCGGCGCGGTCGCGGCCGACGGGCGGATGCTGCACGGCGCGTCCGGCATCGCCGGGCACCTGGGCCACCTGCCGAGCCCCGAGGCGGCCGGGCTGCCCTGCACCTGCGGGGCCACCGGCCACCTGGAGGTCATCGCCTCCGGGCCCGGCATCGCCGCCCACTACGAGCGGCTGACCGGCGGCCCCGTCGACCGTCTGGAGACCGTCGCCGCGCGCGCCGCCGAGGGCGACGCCCACGCCGTCACCGCGATCACCACGGGCGCGTCGGCCGCCGGCCATGTGCTCGGCGGGCTCGCCAACGCGCTCGGCCCGGACCGGGTCGTCGTCGGCGGCGGGGTCCCGCGCATCGGCCCGCTGTACGGGGACGCGCTGCGGGCCTCCTTCGCCGCCGAGCTGATGGGCCCGCTGCGCGGGCTCGTCCCGCGCGCCCCGCTCTTCGGACAGGACGCGGCCGTGCTCGGCGCGGCGGCCCTCACCCTCACCCTTCCCCTCCACCACCCGGGAGCCCTCCGATGAACGCACAGGAACTGTCCACCACCCTCCGGGGCAAGCTGATCGTGTCCTGCCAAGCGCCCCCGGGCGACCCGATGCGGGACACCGCCACGCTGGTGCGGCTCGCGCGGTCGGCGGTCGCCGGCGGCGGCGCGGCGGTCCGGGCCAACGAGCCGGAGGTCGTCGCCGCGATCACCGCCGCCGTGGAACTGCCGGTCATCGGGCTGTGGAAGGAAGGCGACGTCGGCGTCTACATCACGCCGACCGTCCGGCACGCCCTCGCGGTGGCCGAGGCCGGGGCGGCCGTCGTCGCGGCGGACGCCACCGACCGGCCGCGCCCCGACGGCTCGACGTTCGCCGAGCTGGTCGAGGCGGTGCACGCGGCCGGCGCGCTCGTCATGGCCGACGTCTCCACCCTGGCCGAGGGCGTCACGGCCGCCCGGCTCGGCGCGGACTTCGTCTCCACGACCCTGTCCGGCTATGTGCCCGGGCAGCCGAAGCAGACCGGGCCCGACCTGGACCTGGTCGCCGCACTCGCCGCCGCGATCGACGTACCCGTCGTCGCCGAAGGCCGTATCCACACCCCCGAGGACGCGGCCGATGCCCTGGCGCGCGGCGCGCACAGCGTCGTCGTCGGCACCGCCATCACCGCGCCCACGGCTCTCACCGCCCGCTTCGTCGCGGGCATCGCCCAGCGCTGACCTGCCCCCACTTCGCGGGGCGGCTGTTCAACGACGAGCAGCGTCCCGCATCCTGGAGTCACCGTGCACCACACACCCCCCACGCTCCCCTGGTACCGCCAGGTGAGCCGCACCCAGTGGAAGTCGTTCTTCGCCGCCTGGATCGGTTACGTCCTCGACGGCTTCGACTTCGTGCTGATCACCCTCGTGCTGACCGAGATCAGTGACGACTTCGGGCTGACCACGGTGCAGGCGGCCAGCCTGATCTCCGGCGCCTTCATCACCCGCTGGCTCGGCGGCGCCGTGCTCGGGGCCCTCGGCGACCGCTACGGCCGCAAGCTGTCGATGGTGGCGAGCATCCTGCTCTACTCGCTGGGCACCTTCGCCTGCGGGTTCGCGTGGAACTACCACAGCCTGTTCGCCGCCCGGCTGGCCATCGGCATGGGCATGGCCGGCGAGTACAGCGCCAGCTCCACGTACGTGATGGAGAGCTGGCCGCCCGCCCTGCGCAACCGGGCCAGCGGCTTCCTGATCTCCGGCTTCTCGGTCGGCTCGGTGCTGGCCGCCCAGGTGTACGACTGGGTGGTGCCCTCGCTCGGCTGGCGCTGGATGTTCTACCTCGGGCTGATCCCGATCGCCATCGCGCTGTGGATGCGGCGGGCGCTGCCCGAGGCGGAGGAGTGGACGGAGTCCGTGGCGGACGAGGGCGCGAAGCCCAACCCGTTCCGGCCGCTGTTCCTGACCCCTCGCCGGGCGACCGTCAACACGGTCCTGGTGGCCGTCGCCACGCTCTCGCTGTTCCTCGTCTTCACGCCGGGCGGCGCGGGCATGGTGCCGGTGCTCTCGGTGGTCGCCGGGGTCTCGCTGGCCGCGCTCGCGGTGCAGCTGGGCGGGAAGCGCGGCTGGGTGCTGTACCTGTCGATGATCGTCACGCTGTTCTTCGCGTTCCTGTACTCCTGGCCGATCCAGGCGCTGCTACCGACGTATCTGAAGACGGAGCTGGGCTACTCGACGGACCAGGTCACCGACGTCCTCTACTTCGCGGGCTTCGGCACGATGGCCGGCTGCTGGGCGGCCGGCTTCCTCGGCGACCGGATCGGTACGAAGAAGGCGTACGCGCTGACGCTGCTGGCCTCGCTCGCCTTCGTCTACCCGGTCTTCGCGGTGGAGGACAACCTGCTGCTCCTCGGCGGCCTGCTCTTCCTGCTCCAGGCGACCAGCTTCGGCATCTCCGGGCTGCTCCCCCGCTACATCGGCGGCCACTTCCCGACCCGGAGCCGGGGCGCGGCGCTCGGCTTCACCTACAACGTGGGCGCGCTCGGCGGGGCGGTCGCGCCCGTGCTCGGCGCGCATCTGGCGTCGGGGATGAGCCTGGGGCAGGCCCTGGCCGTGCTGACCTTCGCGGGCACGGTGATCGTGGTGCTGCTGGTCGGCTTCGACGTGCCGGCCCGGCTGAACCGGCTGACGGACCCGGACGCGGAGGACGACCACCTGGCGGCGGGGGCGGTGGCGGACGAGCGGGCAACCGCGGACCGGTGACGTCCCTTCACGCGTGATAGAGGACCCGCACGACCATGGCGTCGCCGGGCAGTGCGTCGAGGCAGGCGTTGAACATCCGCTCGTAGTCGGGGCCCCCGCCCTCCACCCACCGTCCGTCGGGCGTGAGCAGGGCCGGGGTGGGCAGCACCGCGGCCACCCGGCGGGCCACGTAGGCGTCCCGGTCCTCGTCGAAGTGGAGCACCGGGTCGGAGGTGAACCGCTCCTCAAGGGCGGGGTCCGCCTCGATGGCCCGGATCAGCGGCTGCGCGCGGAAGGCCGCCACCGCCGCCTCCCCGGGCTCCGGGGTCCTGGCCCGCTCGGCGAAGTGGTGGAACGGCAGCGCGGGCGGGAAGCGGTCGGCGAAGGCCCGGTACGCGGTCCACGTATCGCCCGCCCTGCGGGCCTCGGCGGCGCGCGGCGCATCGAGGTCGAGGATGCCGCGCGGGCCGCCGTGGCAGCGGGAGGGCGGCAGGTCCCCGGGGCCGTCGTCGGTCCAGTCGTCGTACCGCACCAGTCGGGGGTCGTCCTCGTGACCGGGCAGCACGTCGAACAGACAGCCGGCCCCGGAGACGAACCAGTGGCTCCACTCCCCCACCCAGTCCGGGTGGGGGCGGTCCTCACGGTCGTACCAGAAGGGAGACATGGCCCGTCCGATCGCCTGCTTCAGCCCGTCGGGGCCGACGGGCGGCAGACAGACGGTGATGCGCTGTTTGCCCATGGTGTCCCCTTGTGGTGCGGTCCGTGCGTGGTCGTGTGGTGCGGTGTGCGGCCCACCCTGGCAGGCCGCACCGGTCAGGCGGTCGGCGGGGGGCCGCAGGAGACGACGACGTCGTCGCAGCCGCGTTCCAGGGTCTTCCATCCCTCCCAGATGAACGCCAGGTCGCCGAGAATGCCGGCGCCGTTCATCAGCTTGCCGCCGAGACCGCCGCCACCGCGCTTTCCGCTCCCGGTCTCCCCGCTGCCGCGGCCGCTCTTGCCGGTCCCAGTCCCTGGGGCGTTGCCGCCACGGAAGCCGCCGGAGGCGTGGGTGTCGAAGAAGACCGATCCCGGCTTCCCGTCTCCGGCGAAGATCACTCGGACGTTGGCGTTGCCGACGAACCGGTCCCGGACCGCCTCGGCCTGTTCCAGGCTGTGGGCGACGAAGACGACCTTCTGGCTCTGTTTCTTGCCCTCGATGTCGAGCTTGTTGTTGATGGTCTTCTCGATGCCGTCCACCGACTCCTTGCTGACGGCGCGCGTGGACTCGTTGGCGTCCCAGGTCTCCACGTCGACGATCTTGCCGTTCTTCCAGGTGACCTTGATGAAGTCCGCGGTGGCACCGGCCACACGGTGGTTGCCGTTCGCGTCGTGGACGAGACCCTTCTTGGTGATCACGGCCTGGTCGTCCTGCCAGAGGTACTCGCTGCCGTTGCCCGTCTTCGGGTCGTACAGGTCGAGCGAATTGCGCAGGTCGTCGTTCATGAACTCGATGGCGACGCGCTCCGACTTGATCTTTCCGGGTGAGCCCACGGTGTGCGGGACGCCCCGGTCGTCGTAGATGACGCGGTAGGTCTTGTCGCCCTGGGTGACCTTTGTGTCCGTGAGGGCCTTGGCCGGCTTCACGTGGTCGTTCTTGACGCTGATGATGCGTCCGCCGCGGCATACCGCGATGCCTTCCCAGCACTCGATGGGCTGGAGTCCGTCGGGGTCACTCTTGGTGACCGGGTTGTTGTTGGCGTAGGCATAGCCGTTGATCTGGAGCGGATCCGCGAAGTCGACCACGGGGTCGGCGGACAGGAACCGGCCGGTCGACTGGTCGTACTCGCGGGCGCCGAGGTGGGTGAGTCCGGACGTGGTGTCGTCGATGCCGGTGCCGAGGTAGCCGCGCGCGTTGGGCCAGGAGTCGGGCCGGGTACCGCGGACCTCGCCGTACGGCTTGAAGGAGCGGCGGGTGACGGGCTGGCCGGTGCTCTGCTCCACGGAGGTGGTGGCCGTGCCGACGGTGTCGTTGAGCAGGACGCTCAGGACGTGCGTGGCGGAACCCCCCTTGCTGACGCGGACGACGGAGGGGGCACCGGGGTGCTGGTAGATCCGGCTGGCCTTGAGGAGGTTGCCCTTGGGGTCCGTGGTGACCTCGGTCTCGCCGAGGAACAGGGTGGTGCCGGCCGCCGACTTCTGCAGGATGCGGTTGCCGCCCGCGTCGTAGACGTACGTGGTGCGGTCGGCGAGCGCCCACTGCTGTGCGGGCCCGGCGGCGCACGCGGCGACCTGGAGGTCGGTGTTCTCCGCGTCGGTCGCGCCGGGCACGGCCAGGCACTTTCCGGTCGCCGCGTGCACGAACGCCTTGTCGGAGGCGCGCAAGGTGAACTCCTGCGCGGCGCTGCCGTTGCAGGCGGCGATCTGGACGAGCGTGCCGTTGACGGTGGCGCACTTGCCGCGGATGCGCAGGGTGTCGCCGGTGGTCTGCCACGCCTGCGCGGGTGTGCTGTTGCAGGTGTGGAGCTGGAGCGGGGTGCCGTCGGTGAGGGAGTTGCTCTGGAGGTCGATGCACTTGCCGCTCAGGCCGGTGATCGGTCCGGCGCCGTCGCCCGCGCCCGTGACGGCGGCGAGCTTGTTCTCGGCGTTCCATTCCAGGGTTTGGTCGCCGCCGGCGAGGTGGCGCTCGGTGGTGTTGCCGGTGGCGTCGTTGACGTAGGTGGGGTCGGTGCCCGTGGGGCGGTCGACGCTGGTGAGCAGGTGGGGCTGGGTGAGGGCCGGGGTGCCGGAGCCCGTCACGGTTTTGCCGTAGCCGTAGGTGGTGCGGAGGTCCAGGGCCGGATTCGCCGGGTTGTGGTCGGTGAGCGAGGCCCGGTTGCCGACGGCGTCGAAGGTGAACGACTGGTAGTAGGAGTCGGCGGCGGCGGAGACCGACCCGGCGGCGGGAGCCGCGGCGTCGAGGGACGCCTTCATCTCCGCGTCGGGCGCGGCGGCGTCGGAGGCGGAGTCGGGCGCGGCGGCGTCGGAGGCGGAGTCGGGCGCCTCGGCAATGGGTCCGGCGCTGCTCTGGCCGTCGCTGCGGTAGCCCCAGGCAGTGCCGGAGGCGGACTTGCAGCCGGTGGCGGCGGTCACGGCGAGGCCGGAGGTCCAGGCATGGACCAGCTCACCGAGGTAGTCGTAGGTGAAGCACTGGTTGTCCCAGGTGGATGCGGTGCCGTCGGTCTGCTTGCGGGCCGCCGACGTGAGGTTGCCCGCGCGGTCCCAGGAGTAGTAGGAGTCGGAGATCCGGTGCGAGGACGCGGTCTCGCGGTCCCAGACGGTCCTCTGGAGGCGACCCGTCTCCTGGTCGATGAAGTTGGTGGTCCACACCCGGTAGGGCTGGGGCCCGCTGACGGTCCGCAGCGGCTCCCCGTACGGCGAGTAGGTGACGTCGGAGGTGTACCAGCTCAGTCCGGAGGTCGACTCGGCCAGGCCGTCCTCGTTGTAGCGGGTGATGATCTTCTCGGCCGCCAGGCCCCCTATCGCGGGCACGCTCACGGAGAGTTGCTTGCCGCTCTCCGTATACGCGTAGCGGTAGGTGTAGGTGCCGGCGAGCTTCGGTCCGGCCTGGGACGGGACGACGATCTCGCGGCTGATCGGGCGGTACTTGTCGTCGTAGGCGGTGATCCGGTCGGTCCAGTCGGCGCCGGCCTCATGCCGGGTGGAGCCGGCCGCCTTGCCGAGCGCCCCCGGCAGGTCGTACGTGAAGGACTTGACCGGGTCGGCGGTCGCCGAGCCCTGACGGACCTTCAGGACACGCCCGATGGCGTCGTACTCGGTGTACGTGGTCTGCCGGCGCGAGTCGGTGGCGGATGCCTGCCGGCCGAGTGCGTCGTAGGTGAAGGAGGCGCTGCCGATGTCGGGGTCGGTGGCGGAGGCCAGGAGCCCTCGGGTGTTGTAGGTGTACGTCCAGACGTTGCCCGCGTGGTCCTCGATCCGCCGCGTCCACGCCAGCCCGATCCGGGCCCGGGTGGACGGGGTCTGGAAGGCCATCGACACGGATCTGCGCCGGGTGAACGGCGGTTGGGCGCCCAGGGCGACCAACGTGGGCATGGTCTTCTCCGGCGGCGCGGGCATGCCGTCGGGCGCACAGGGTGCCAAGGGCTCCGCCGCCGGTGCCGGTGCGGACGAGCGGGCCGACCGCTCGGCCCCGAGCCGGAAATCCCTGCTGAGCACCGCCGCCACGGCCGCCGCCAACCCGTTGGTCACGCTCACGGTGGACGGTCACGACATCGTGCTGACCTGGCCGGACGCTGTACCGACCCCCATCATCGACGGGCCACGCGCCCTCTACCCGGAGATCCTGCCCGGTGCCGACCTCGTCCTGACGGCGGCCGATGGCGGGTTCGCGCAGCTCCTCGTCATCAAGAACCGTCAGGCCGCCACCGACCCGCGGGTGACCCGCCTGGTGTACGGCCTCAGCTCCCCCGACCTGAACTTCGCGCTGGATCCGGTCACCGGCATCGTCTCGGCCATCGACACGAAGGGTGCCGACATCGCGGAGGCACCGACCCCGCTGATGTGGGACAGCGCCGGCACACCGACCCTCACCGACGGCCAGGCGGGCAGCAGCGCCTCACCGCCCCCCCCCCCCCCGAGGTCATCCCCTCCGAGCCTGAGGCCACCGGCACCCCGGACGAGGAACCCTCCGCATCGCCGGAGCCGACCGACGAGATGGCGGACACCGACCAGGAGGACCCCACCCCGGAGGTTCTGCCCGCGGCGACCGACGAGGCCGCCGATCCGTCCGTGATCGCCGAGATGGAGGGCACGTCACCGCCCGTCCCGCCGGAGCCGGCCCCCCTGCCGTCGCAGACGGGCGCCGCCGCCACCCTCTCGCTGCCCGGGGTCAACGGCCCGCAGCCCGACTCGCACGGATCGCTCGTCGACGTCGATCTGGACGCCGGCAGCTGGATGTTCAGCCCGGACCGGACGTTCCTCGCCGACCCGGCTACGGAGTACCCGGTCTTCGTCGACCCGTCGGTCAAGAAGCACACCAACGACTGGACGACCGCCTACAGCCGCCACCCCACCGCCACCTTCTACAACGGCAAGAACTTCAACCGGGGCGGCACCGACGAGGCCCGCGTGGGCTTCGAGTCGGACACCTGGGGCACCTCGCGGTCCTTCTTCAGCATCGACTGGGACGCCGACCTCAAGGGCTCCACCGTGCACAGCGCCAAACTGCGCGCCCTGGAGACGTACTCCTGGTCGTGCAGCGCCCGCAGCATGACCGTCCACCTCACCGGAACGATCAGTTCGAAGACGAACTGGAAGAACGCACCGGCCATGAACAGCGGCAACAAGATCGGCGGGGGCAGCTTCGCACACGGCTGGAAGTCCGGCTCGTGCCCCGACGAGTACGTGGTCTTCGACGTCAAGGACAGTGCGCGCAAGGCCGTCGCGGGCGGGTGGAAGACGATGACGATCGGCATGCGCGCCTCGGACGAGAACTCCCAGTACGCGTGGAAGAAGTTCCAGGCCAACGGCGGCAACGACCCGTATGTCGATCTCTCGTACAACCGGCCGCCCGCCGTCCCGAGCAGCCTCGACCTGGACCCGGACCTGAGCTGTGACACCACATCGCCGTACATCAACGTCGGTGCCTCGTCGCTGACCTTCTGGGCCAGCAGCTCGGACAAGGACGGCAATCTCGCCTCCGTCGGCTTCGAGCTGTGGCCGACGGGCGGCAGCACGAAGAACCTCCTCGGCAGCAAGGGCAAGGTGTCGGTGGGCAGCCAGACCGGCTCGGCACGGGTGCACACCGACCCGTTCGCGACGGGCAGCACCGGCCTGAAACTGGTCAACGGCGCCACGTACTCGTGGCGTGCCAAGTCCGTCGACAAGTACGGCGCCGCCTCCGCCTACTCGCACAGCAAGATCCCTTGCCGTTTCGTGTACGACACCTCGAAGCCGTCGCCCCCGCTCGCCACCTCGGCCCAGTTCCCGGACGCCGACGCCTCCGACAACGGCTTCGGGAACGATTCAGAGGACTCGAAGTGGAGCACGGCCGCTTTCGGCACGGCCGGCAGTTTCGCCTTCCGGGCCCGGCAGACGGACGTGGTCCGCTACGAGTACGGCTTCAACCAGGCGTCGTACCCCTTCTCGGTCAGCCGCGCCAACGGCGCCGCGACCACTACGACGACCACTGTGTCGAACGTGAAGCCGCCGCTCGCCGGTCCCAACGTGCTGTACGTGCGTGCCGTGGACGACGCCGGAAACGTGTCCCAGCCGCTCAAGTACTTCTTCTACGTGACCCCGAGGGACAAGGCCGACGCGCCAGGCGACTTCACCGGTGACCGGCGCCCCGACCTGATGGTGGTCGACGGCAACGGGAATCTGCGCCTCTACCCGTCCGAGTCCACGACGGACCTGGCCAAGGGCACCGGCGATCTCGACTACTCCATGTCGGGCGCCTACCGCGGCAACCCCGCCAAGGACCCCAACGGGGACGACGGTCTTCCTCCCTACGCCGCCGCGCCCTCCGGGTACTGGAAGAACACCCTGATCACCCATCTCGGAGATTTCTACGGCGGTGACGGGCTCCAGGACCTCGTGGCCGTCCGCGAGAACGCGATGTGGGTGTACCCGGGCGACGGCTACGGCGCCGTCAACATCGACAAGCGCCAGCGGGTGCTGTTGCCGTCGAACGCGCCCGCCCCCTCGACGATCACCCAGATCGTGGCGGCCGGGGATGCCACCGGTGACGGGAAGACCGACTTCTTCCTCACCGTCGGTGACGCGATCTGGGCCTTCACCGGCTACAACGGCGCCAGCATCGAGCAGGCCGTCCGGCTCTCCAGTTCGCCGTGGACCGAGCGCGACATCGTCACCGTCCAGGACATCACCGGTGACGGCATCACCGACCTGATCTACCGCACGGACATCTCCAACCGGCTCCTGCTGCGCACCGGAAAGCCGGCCGCCTCCGGCGGCGGGGTCGACCTCGCCTCCCTCTCCGCGGCCGTCAACTCCGCCAAGGGCGTGGACGAGCAGTACGGCGCCTCGGGCTGGGGCAGCAACAACATCCGTCTCCTGTTCGGCACTCCCGACGCCAGCGGCGACGGCATCCCGGACATCTGGACGCTCCGCGTCGACGGCGCGGTCCGCTTCTACGCCGGTTCCCGGGGCGAGATGGCCGGCTCCGGTACGGAGATCGTGAGCAACAGCGGAGGAGGCTGGGTCAACAAGAAGGCGATCGGCTGAGCCCAGCGCGCGGCGGTTTCCCGCGCCCCTCGGCTCTCACGCCGTCACGCGCTCGAAGACCGCCGCGAGGCCCTGGCCGCCGCCGATGCACATCGTCTCCAGGCCGTAGCGGGCCTCGCGGCGGTGCAGCTCGCGGGTGAGCGTGGCGAGGATGCGGGCGCCGGTCGCGCCGACGGGGTGGCCCAGTGAGACGCCGGAGCCGTTCACGTTGATCCGCTCCTCGTGGTCCTTCTCGCCGAGGCCCATCTCGCGGGTGCAGGCCAGGACCTGGGCGGCGAACGCCTCGTTCAGCTCGATCAGGTCGAGGTCGTCGAGGGTGAGCCCGGCGCGGCCGAGCGCGGCCCGGGTCGCGGGGACGGGCCCGAGGCCCATGGTCGCGGCGGGCACCCCGGCGCGGGCGAAGGAGACCAGCCGGACGAGCGGGGTGAGGCCGAGGCGTTCGGCGGTGGCGGCGCTCGTCACCAGGCAGGCGGCTGCCGCGTCGTTCTGGCCGCTGGCGTTGCCCGCGGTGACGGTGGCCTCCGGGTCGGACTTCAGCATCACCGGGCGGAGCGCGGCCAGCTGCTCGGCGGTGGTGTCGGGGCGGGGGTGCTCGTCGGCGGAGACGACCGTCTCGCCCTTCCGGGTCTTCACGGTGACGGGCACGGTCTCCTTCTCGTACCGGCCCTCGGCAGCCGCCCGTCCCGCCCGCTTCTGCGAGCGCAGGGCCAGCGCGTCCTGGTCCTCGCGGCTGATCCCGTAGGCGCGGCGCAGGTTCTCGGCGGTCTCGATCATGCCGCCGGGGACCGGATGGTGGACGCCGCCCGCGGTGACCCGGCCCCGGGCGAGCGCGTCGTGGAGCTGGAGGCCGGGGCCCTTGATGCCCCAGCGCCCGTCGTGCGTGTAGTACGGGGCGCCGCTCATCACGTCGACGCCGCCCGCGATGACGACCTCGCTGAACCCGGCCCGGATCTGCATCGCCGCGTCCAGGACCGCCTGGAGCCCGGAGCCGCAGCGGCGGTCGGTCTGGAGGCCGGTCACCGACTGCGGGAGCCCGGCGTCCAGGGCGGCGACCCGGCCGATCGCGGGGGCCTCGGCCGACGGGTAGGAGTGGCCGAGGATCACCTCGTCCACCCGGTCGGGGTCGATGCCGGTCCGGGCGACGACCTCGGCGATCACGCGGGCCGCGAGGGCGGCCGGCTTCTCCCCGGCGAACACCCCGCCGAAGCGGCCGATGGGGGTGCGCAGCGGTTCGCAGATCACGACATCGAGGGCGTCGGGCACGGCGGGGCCTTTCCGGGGGACGGAGTGCGAGGGTCTGGAACGACCCTCGCACCCGGCGGCGTGACCGGTCCAATACCCAGTTTCCCCGGAACCGAGACGCCCGGCGTCTCAATCCCCCGCCGCCGCCTCAGGCGCGGGCCTGCGTCGAGAGCATCAGGCGCAGGGCGCGGGTCACGGCGTTGTCCGCGCCGAAGTCCACACCGGCGGGCACCTCCACCAGGTCGCCGTGGGCGAGGACGAGGACGCCGCAGGAGCCGGGGCGGGCCGTGCCGGTGCCGTCGAGCCATTCCCGGTAGCCGCCGGACGTGGTGTCCAGGTGCTCCCGGCTGCGGCGGCTGACCTGCGCCATCAGGTCGGCGACCCCGGTCAGCCCCTCGATGGAGGCGAACGGGACGGTCACCACCGGTTCCTCGACCAGGCGGACGCGGGGTTCCTCGTCGCGGCCGGGGCCCTCGGGGGCCTCGGGCATCAGTCCCCGGCCGAATCGGGCGTGGTAGAGCAGGGTGTGCGCGGCGTCGATGCCGCCGACGAAGGGGCGGTCGAAGCTGGTCCTGCGGAAGCCGGCACTGTATGCGCGCGGGATGCGGGGGTCCTCGGCCTCCGGCCAGTGCACCTCGCCGGACCGGCGGTCGCGCCAGGGCACATAGCGCCGGATGTCGTCGGAGGCGGAGGTGGGCAGGAGGTCGACGCCGAACCGGTCGGGGTCCTTGGCGACGATGGAGCCGGGGGTCAGCGCGAACAGGCCGATGCCCGCGGTCGTCCACAGCTTCTCGTGGTGGTGGAGGAACTCGTACGTCTCCAGCGCCTCGTCCCGGGTCTCGCCGGGGAAGCCGGTGAAGCCCATCATCTGCGCGGCGATGCCGTTGCGCGCCAGCTCGGCCAGGACGTCCGGGACGGCGTCGATCCTCACCCCCTTGTCGATGAGGTCGAGGACCCGCTGGCTGCCCGACTCGTAGCCGAAGGAGACCGCGACGCAGCCGGACGCCGCGAGGAGTCCGCCGACGGCGCGCTTGGGAAACGTCCGCTCCAGCCGCAGTTCGGCGGACCACCGCAGGTCGAGGGAGGATGCGGCGAGGGCGGCGGCGAGGGTGCGCAGATAGCGCGGGGACATGGCGTCCACCGCGAAGTAGAGCGTCCTGCCGTAGCGGCTCACCTCCCGCAGGTCGTCGAGGACGGCGGCGACGGGGCGTTCCCGGGAGGGCGAGGTCGGCCGGTCGGTGTTGAGGCCGTAGTCGCAGAAGGTGCACTTGTTCCAGTAGCACCCCCGGGTCGGGCTGTAGAGGATCACCGGTTCGGGCGACCAGTACCGGTCCCAGTCCCACACGTCGTACGCGGGGGAGTCGAGCGTCGCCACGCTGCTGTACGCGATGACGGGGTCCGGCCGGCTCCTGGTCATCACGCCGCCGATGCGCTCGAAGGCGTCACCGCCCCGGACCGCGCCGTTCCCGACGGCGTCGAGGATGCCGATCAGGGCGCTCTCGCCCTCGCCCGGGACGATCAGGTCGGCGTCCTGGAAGACCCGCCACGCCGCCGCCGGGTCGGATGCGTACTTGACCACGTCGCCGACCTCGGTGCCGCCGAAGACGATCACCGTGTCGGGCAGCACGGTCCGGACCAGGCGGGCCATCCGCAGGGCGACGGGCAGCTGGCTGGTGTAGTTGACCGAGAGCCCCACCACCGCCCAGGGGCGTTCGCGCAGCTTCGGGACGAACTCGTCGGCGAAGTAGCCCTCGAAGGGGCGGGCCACGGCCGCCGGGACCTCGGGGTCGGACAGGTCCGCCGTGCTGCACAGGTTGACGGCGGACTTCACCCGCATCGAGAAGCCGTCCGCCGCGCCGGGCGGCATCTCCAGGGCGATCAGCTCCCACCACCGGCTCGTCACCGCGACCGCCTGCGCGTAGGTCGGGGGGTGGTAGAAGAGCTCGGGGTCCTGGAACACACGGATTGCGTCGCGCGCCGAGGTGGCGGTCAGGCCCTCGGCGGCCAGGGCCTGCCGGTAGCGGATCTCGTCGTGGCGGCGGGGGGCGCCGGACCTGGCCTCGATCTCGGTGCGCAGGGTCCGGGCGGCCGTGAGGGCGGCGCCGAAGCGTACGGGGTCGGCGAGATAGGTGAAGGCGTCGAGATTGGCGTCCACGCAGGCGTACTCGGTGTGGCCGGCCGCCCTGGCGGCGCCCACGAGGTACGGGATCGAGTGGTAAGCGGTCGTCGGGTCGGTCACCGGCGGGTTGATCAGCAGGTACGCGGTGTCGCCGGTGCCCCGGCCCGGCCGCGGGCCGTGGTCCGGCCCGTCCTCGAACCGCGGGCTGCCCAACGGGACGAACACGCTCATCGCTGTGACTCCTGACTGTTGTCCTGCCCTGGATGCGTGGAGCGGGCGGCCGGCGCCCCGGCGGGTACGGGGACCGGCGGGGCGTACTCGGTGTCGGCGCGGTGCTCGCGGAACACCCGCTGGGTGAGCGCGCCCAGCACGGTGAGGGCGATGGCCCCGCCCGCCACCGGGAAGAAGGGGGCCGCGCCGAGATGGCGTACCCCGAAGCCGGCCACCGCGACGGAGACCGGGAAGGTGCCCATGACGGCCAGCATGACCAGGCTCATCACCCGGCCGATGAGCGCGGACGGCGCCCAGACCTGGAGCATCGTCACCACGACGATGTTCTGCCAGCCGCTGGCCAGGGCGTACACGCAGACGCACACCGCGGCACCGGCCAGGCCCCCGGCGTACGGGACGGTGGCCAGGGCGATGCCCATGACGACCGCGAGCGCGGCGAACAGGTAGGCCGGCGACTGCATCGGACGGCTGCGGGCGGCGACCAGGGAGCCGGCCAGACCGCCCAGGCTCAGGCAGGTCAGCAGGATTCCGTAGCCGGTGGCGCCCATGCCCTGGTGGGCCAGTTCGGGCAGCGCCACCTCGATCGTGCCGTTGAAGGCCAGGTTGCAGACGAGGGCCACCACCAGCACGACGTGCAGCAGCCTTCCGTGGCGCAGCAGTTCGGGAAAGGACACCTTGCGGACCGGGGCCTCGTCGGTGGCGTCGGGCCCGTCGTGTTCCGGCGCGTCCGCGCCGGTGCGTATCCGGGCGAGGACCAGCGCCGACACGAGGAAGGACGCGGCGTCGACCGTGAGCGCCGGGCCCGCGTCGAAGGCCGCCACCAGGGCGCCGCCCGCGGTGGGTCCGAGGAGCCCGCCGACCTGGTTGACCATGGTCGACAGGGCGTTGCCCCGGCCGAGGTCCTCCTTGCGCAGCAGGGCGGGCAGGAGGGTGTACGAGGCGGGGATGAACATGCCGGAGCAGGCGCCCAGGACGACGGCGATGGGGGCGAGCTGGCCCAGGGTCGGGGTCCCGGCCGAGGCGAGCACCGCGAGGATGCCGACGGCCGCGGCGCGCACCAGGTCGGCCATGAGCATGACCCGCCGGCCGCCGATCCGGTCGGCCACCACCCCGCCCAGCGGAATGGTGACGACGCGGGGGATGCCGTAGCAGGCCAGAACCGTGCCGAGCAGGACCGGGCCGCCGTCGCCGGAGAGGATCAGCCAGGGCAGCGCGACGGCGTAGCAGTAGTCGCCGACCGTGGAGGAGAGCTGTCCGGCGAGCAGCAGCCGGAAGCCGCGCACGGACATGGGTCCGCCCGTCAGTGCCGTACGGAGCCTCTGTCCGGCTGCTGCCACGTCTCCTCCTTCTGCTGGTGGGTTCAGCCGCCGAGTGGGCCGACCGGCATGTCCAGGAACTCGCCGATCACCGCCGTCACGGTAGCGGGCGGCGGCAGCCCGAGGTTCTTGCGCACGTCGCCCGCGGCGATCTGCCAGCCGGCGGCGGGCACCGGGTCCACGACGGCGTGGCCGTCCGCGCGCAGCCGGTCCACGTTGCGGCGGACGGCGGGGCGCTCCCACATCAGGCTGTTCATGCTCGGGAAGAACACCACCGGGCGTTCATGGGCGAGCAGGGCGGAACTGAGGAGTCCGGAGGCGAGTCCGTTGGCGGCCTGGCCGAGCATGTTGGCGGTGGCGGGCAGGACGACGAACCGGTCCGCCCAGACGGCGGGGGCGACATGACCGATCGTCAGTTCGTCCTCGCCGTCGCAGTAGACGTCCCGGCACAGCAGCCGCATGGTCGCGGCCGGGATCAGCGCGGCGGCGGAGCGGGTCATGGCCATGCGGATCTCGACGCCGGGTCCGAGGCCGGTGCGCAGGGCCATGAGGTACTGCGGAACGGCGAGTACGTTGCCGGAGCCGCAGACCCCGATGAGCAGCCGGCGCGGGGCGTCCGGGCCCGTCTCCGCCGTCATCACCGGGCCCCGGCGGGCTCACCGGCCACGCGCAGACCGCATTCGGCGGCGATGAGGTCGAACCGGTCCTGGACGTTGTACTTGTAGGAGGGGCAGGGCGGATGGCCCTCTTGCCACGCCTTGGGGCAGGAGCCGCCGCAGGTGGGCATGAAGACGCAGCCCTTGCACCAGGTGGTGCCCTCGGCGATCTCGTCGTTCCAGCCGTCGAAGGGGCCCAGCGGCCGGACCGGTTCGGTGCCCGCCCGGTCGATGTGCGTCAGCGCGAGGGTGCGCTCGGCCTCGGGGACGAGGGGGTACTCGCTGCACGAGAAGATGTTGCCGGTGCTGCTGATGATCTCGGACGAGCGGGTCGTGGCGGGGCACAGGACCTTGTGCACGTCGGTCGGCAGCAGCTGCGTGTGCAGCCCGTGCTCGGTGAGCAGCCTGAGCCACCCCGTCTCGCGGTCGGCGAAGCCCTGTTTGGACACCTCGATCGCCGATACGTCGTTTCCCCACGAGTGCACGGGACGGATCGAGAAGGAGACGCGCGGATGGCTGAATCCCAGCTCCGCCATCAGCTCGACATAGCGGGGAACGGAGTCCTGGTTGTGCACATCGACATTCGTCCGGAACGAGAAATGCGTGGGGCCGAGATCCGGTTCGTCGAGTACGGAACGCACGGCGCGCACGATGTTCCAGAAAGATCCGCGTCCGCTTTTCAGCGGCCGGTGTTCGTCGTGTATTTCCGGCGGCCCGTCGATCGTGATCTCGAAATGGGTGACGCCGCAGGAGCGGATGAGCGTGTTGATTTTCGCGGGGGTGAGGAGGGATCCGTTGGTGACGATCACCGAGGAGTAGGCGACCCCGCGCTCGGCCGCGGCGGCGACGAACCGGGGGGCGAGGTCGCGGATGACCGCGTAGCCCATCATCGGTTCGGCCCCGAACCAGTCGATGCGGGCGCTGCGGGTCTCCGGGGCCGTCACGGCGCGCAGTACGCGGTCGTGCACCCGGCTGCGGTGGTTGCGGGAGAGGCCGCCCCGGGTGTGCTCCTGGCCGCAGTAGGCGCAGCCCATGTTGCAGTAGGAGGTCGGCAACAGGGCGATGTGCACCGCCGAACGGTCCGCCGAGGCGCGCCGGTTGCGGTCGAGCACGGTGGCCAGCTCGTCCTCGCCGGCCGGTACGAGCAGCCCGGCCGCGCGCAGGGTGCCGGTCCAGGCGGGGCTGATCGCGGCGGCGTCACCGGCCTCCAGTGCCCGCGCGGTGTGAAGGTCGACCGCCACGGTGCTCGCGGTGCGGGTGCCGTAGGCGAGCCGTACCGGGACGCCGGTGGTGTCGGCGTACGCGCGGTCGCTCAGCACCAGGTATCTGCTGACTTGGTCCATCTTCACGCTCCACTGGGTGTCCGGACGCACGGCGGTCGGGCGCGTCGTCTCCGGTGGGTCCGGCGGCCGGTGCCGCCGGACCCACCGGAGCCGGTATCAGCAGAGAACGTTGACCTGGTTGTCGTTCACCTGGCCCTCGACCGCGGCGGACACGGCGTTGAGCCGGGCCTGGATCGAGCCGAGGACCGCGACCTCGTCCGGGCTGAGGCCGTTGAAGATCTCGCGCTCGGAGTCCGACAGCAGGTCGACCGGGGTGCCGGCGCTGCGCAGGGCGTCGAGGGGTGCTTGCGACATGGGTCACTCCTTCGTGGAGACGGTCACGGGCTGGTGCAACGGCAAGGCTGCTCCGGCGCTCCCCGGCTTCACATCCCTCGATCGACTATGAATCCGGTGGGCGGGAGATCCCGCTCAAGGCGTTCTTGTCCGGAACATGACCCGCAGCTACTCTGACCCCGGGAGTGAGGAAATCCCCGTGCCGGCCCATGCTTTGCTCACCGAAATGAGGGGTAAAGGGTTTGACCAGGCGTGAAATTCTGATCGCTTCGCTCGTGGCCGCCGGCTCCTCGAACCGGGATATCGCCGAAGCTCTCTGCATCAGCCCGCACACGGTGGCGGCCCACTTATGCAACATGCTCCGAAGAACGGGCGCGTCCAACCGTACGGAAATGATTGCGCGGCTGTACGCCCAGGGTGTTCTGGTCCAGGGGATCTGGCCGCCGCTGCCCGCCGACGAGCGGAAGCGGCAGGAGGCTCCCGAGACCGTCGGCGCCCTGGCGGCAGCGGTCGCGGAGTGCTCGATCGGACCGGCCGGCGTCACGCTCGACTGGCCGCACTACGGGAACGAGGTACCGGTAGCCATGACCTTCGACGCCCTGCACGCACTACGTGAGGCCGGCCACCCGGTGGACCTGCTGGCGGTCGAGCAGCGCTCGGTCCTCTCGGGGCTCAGCGAGCACGAGGTCCAGGTCCTCAACTCCGTCAAGGAGCGGCTGGAAGCCGTGTCCGGTGAGGTGGAGGGACAGGACATCAAGCTCCTGTGAACGCGGCCGCGCGGTGCGGCGGCTGCCGGGCCGCGGTGCCGGACGGGGCCCGGTTCTGCCCCGAGTGCGGCACACCGGTGGTCGCGGGGGCGCCGTCGTCGGACAGCCGCAGAATCGTCACGGCGGTCTTCATCGACCTCGTCGGCTCGACCGTGCTGGCCGAGACCCTGGACCCCGAGGCGCTGCGGCGCACGATGGACCGGTACTACCGCGCCTGCACCACGGCGGTCACCGAACACGGCGGTGTGGTCGAGAAGTTCATCGGCGACGCGGTGATGGCCGTCTTCGGGGCGTTCGTCACCCATGAGGACGACGCGCTGCACGCGGTCCGGGCGGCCTGCGCCGTCCGCGAGTCCGTGGCGGCCATCGCGACCGGTCCCGGGGTGCGGCTGGACATCCACTGCGGGATCGCCTCGGGAGAGGCCGTGGTGGCGGGGGTGCTCGGCGGCGCGGCCCGGGTGGTCGGGGACGTCGTGCACACCGCCGCCCGCCTCCAGTCGCACGCCGGGCCGCACGAGATCCTGATCGGTGAGGAGACGGCCGGGCTGGTCGGCGGCCGGGTCCGCATGGAGGCCGTCGCACCGCTGCGGGTGAAGGGCAAGCGCGAACCGGTCGCCGCCTGGCGGGCCCTGTCGGTCGCCGAGGGCGCGAGCCAGGAGGATCTGGTGCCCCTCGTCGGGCGGGACGCCGACCTTGCCGCGCTGCTGCGTGAGTTCCAGGCGGTCCGCCGCGAGCGCCGCAGCCGTCCCGTCACGGTCACCGGTCCCCCGGGCATCGGGAAGTCCCGCCTGGTGCGGGAGTTCCTGGCGAGGCACGGCGCGGAGGGGGCCGTCGTGCTGCGGGCCGGCTGCCAGGCGTACGGTGCCGGGCTCGCCCACCGCCCGCTGGCCGACGCGGTCTGGTCGCTGCCCGGCGGCTGGGAGCAGGCGCGGAGCGCGCTGGAGGCGCTGCGCCCGAGCGCCGACCGCGCCGTCACCGCGCTCGCCGCGGCCCTGGGCATCCGCACCGGGGACGGGCTCCCGGTGAGCGTCGAGGAGATCGGATGGGCGTTCCGGCGGCTGCTGGAGGCCCTGGGCCGGGGCGCCGCCGTGATCCTGGTCCTGGAGGACTTCCAGTGGGCGCAGCCGACGCTCGCCGGCATGGTCGCCGATCTGTGCGAGGGGATCCGGGACGCGGAGGTGCTGGTCGTCAGGGTGGCCAGGAACGAGGCCGCGGCACCGTCCGGCGGGGACCTCGTGCTGCACCTCGACCCGCTGCCCCGCGCCCACACCGAGCGGCTGGTGGGGCTGCTCGCGGACCGGGCGGAGGTCGCGGCGCAGGAGGCGGTCGCCACCGTCGACGAGCTGGCCCGGGTCGTCCGGGAGTGCGACGGCAATCCGCTGTTCGCCGAACTGCTGCTGGAGAACCGGTCCGGTCCCCGGTCGGTGGACCAGGGTGTCCCCACGTCGATCCGGGTCCTGCTGACCGCCTGGCTGGACCGGCTGCCGGCCACCGACCGGGCCGTGCTCGAACGGGCCGCGGGGGTGGGCGGGTCGTTCACGGCCGGCGACGTGCGCGCGCTCGCCGAGGACGAACCGGCCCTGGCCGGCGGGGCGTTGGACGACGCGCTGAACCGGCTCCTGCGCTCCCGGGTGATCCACCTGTACGGGCCGCCCGGCGCCTACCGGTTCACCCGCGTCCTTGCCCGGGACACCCTGTACGAGATGACCTCGAAGGCCCGGCGCGCGGCCTGGCACACCGTGCTCGCCGACCGGCTCGACGGGCGGGCGCCGCGCCCGGCCGCGGAGGGCGACCTCGCGCACCACCTGGAGTCCGCGTGCCGGCTGCTGTCCGAGGCGGACCCGGGTGACCCGGGGCTGCCCGCGCTGACCGGCCGCGCGGCCCGCGCCCTGGTGGCCACCGGCTATCGGGCGCTGCACCGCCGTGACCTGCCCGCCGCCGTCTCCCTGATGGAGCGCGGCCGCGGCCTCACCCCGGACGGCGATCCCCAGCACCGGGTGCTGGCCGCCCGCATCACCGACGCGTATGCGGCTCTGGGCCGTTGGGACAGCGCCCGGCGGGCCGTGGCCGAGGCGGAGCGCAGGAGCGCCGACGACGTCCCGACCCGGGACACCTGCGCCATCCTGCGGCAGCTGATCGCCCTGCGCTCGGGCGGCCCGGTGCCCGCCGGCGTCCCGTACGGGCCGGGCACCGGGGCTGCCGCGCCCGGTGCGGCGGACGACCTGAGCTGGTGCAGGCTGCATCAGCTGTCCTCGCTGCGGAGCTTCGCCGAGGGCCGGACCGGCGCGGCGGAGAGCGCCATGCGCGACGCGCTCTCCCGGGCGCACGGCCTCGGCGACCCTTATGAGGGGAACCGCATCCTGGCGTCGATCTGCGAGCTGACGCAGTGGTCGCCCACCCCGCTCGGCCAGGCCATCGCGCTCTGCGAGGACCTGGTCCGGCGGTTCGACGGCGACCGGAGTCTGCTGGTGCCGGTCCTGCTGACCCGGGCGCGGCACCTGGCCCTGTCGGACCGGGTGGACGCGGCCCGCGAGGACATCGCGCTGGTCCGCGTCCACTGCGACGACCTCGCGCTGGCCCTCGGCACCCTGGCGGCCGACCAGACGGCGGGGTTCGTGGAGTCCCTGGCCGGCGCGCACCCGGCGGCCGCCGGCCATTACGCGGCGGCGGCGGACGGGCTCGCCGCACTGGGGCAGACCCGGACCGCGGCCACCCTGCGGCTGTACGCGGCCCGTGAGCGGTTCCGGGCCGGGACCGACGGCCTCCTCGACGCGCCCGAACTCACCGAGCCGCCCGCGGACCCGCCGGCGGAGACGCGTACCCGGGCCGTCCGGCTGGTCCTGCGGGCGCGGGTGCGGGCGCGGGCCGGGGCGTACGGGGAGGCGGTCGGGGACGCCGAGCGCGCCACCGCCGCCGTGGACGGCACCGACGACCCGTGCCTCATCGGTGACGTCTGGTCCGAGGCGGCCCGGGTGCTGGACGCCGTGGGCGAACCGGTGCGTGCCCGGCGCGCGGCCGGGCGCGCGCTGGCCGCGCTGACGGCGAAGGAGGCCGTACTCCCCGCCCGGACGGTGCGGGCGTGGCTGGCCGAGCTGGAGGAGAAGTGATGAGCGATCCGCCCTGGAGACGGCCTCCGAGGGCCTACACCCCGGGCGTCCCGGCCTGGGGGGCGACCCGGGAGCAGACGGCGGAGGGGTTCTCGTCCGTCCCCATGGAGTCGGTCTCGCCCGAGTGGGCCTGGGGCGGCGCCGACGGTTCCGGGGTCCGGGTGTGCGTCGTGGACAGCGGGGTCGAGGGCGGTCATCCGATGGTCGGCCCGGTCGACCTCGCCGTGACGGCCGTGCCGGACGAGGGCGGCGAGGTGCGGATGCTGCCGTGCGAGGCCACCGACCGCGCCGGACACGGCACCGCCTGCGCCGGGGTGATCCGGTCCGTCGCGCCCGGGGTCTCGGTCTCGTCCGTCCAGGTGCTGACCGACGGGAAGACCGGCAGCGGCCCGGCCCTCATCGCCGGTCTCTCATGGGCCATCGAGCAGAACTTCGACGTCATCAACCTGAGTCTGGCGACGACCCGGCCCGCCCTGACCGCTCAGCTCCACGAGCTCGCCGACCGGGCCTACTTCCGCCGGTGCGCGCTCGTCGTCTCCGCGCACAACCGGCCGGTGCCCAGCTATCCCTGGTCGTTCTCCTCGGTGATCTCCGTCGCGAGCCACGACGAGGACGACCCGATGACGTACTACTACAACCCCTCGCCGCCCGTGGAGTTCCACGCGCGCGGGGTGCGTGTGCCCGTGGCGTGGCCCGGTGGCGGCACCATCCGCTCGACCGGCAACAGCTTCGCCGCGCCGCACATCTCGGGCCTGTGCGCGCTGATCCTCGGCAAGCACCCCTGGCTCACGCCGTTCCAGCTGAAGACGGTGCTGTTCCTCTGCGCCGGGAACACCACCGGTCGACTTGGAGGTGCGCATGACGAAACCCGTTGACGCCGCGACGCCCGTGGAGCGCCGCCTGCTGCAGTCCGTCGTGGAAGTCGCGCGCCACGCCTTCGGCGCGGCGGCCTCCTCGATCTTCCTCATCGATCCGGAGACCGGCGACCTGGTCTTCGAGGCCGTGGCCGGTGAGGGCGACGGCCAGTTGGTCGGTACGCGGTTCCCGGCGGGGACCGGCATCGCGGGCTGGGTCGCCGCCTCCGGTCAGTCGATGCTCGTGGACGACCTGCGCGAGTCGCGGCACTTCTCGGGCGAGGCCGCCGCCTCCACCGGGTACGTGCCCGACAGCATCATGGCCGCGCCGCTGTTCGGCGACGACGAGTGCGTCGGGGTCCTGGAGGTGCTGGACCGGGGAGCGGGCGGCGTACGGGAGATGGCCGACGTCGAGCTGCTCGGCCTGCTCGCCGACCAGGCCGCGATCGGCCTGGAACTCCTCACCCGGCTGCGCGCCGCCGAACCCACCAACCGTTCCGACAAGGCGCTGCGGCTCCTGGAAATGGCGGAATCGCTGCTGGCCCCGACCCATGGCTGAGCGCTGCGTCCTGCTCCTCAGCAGACGCGGCGACGGCGAGGCCACCGAGGCGGCCGCCCTGCTGCGGCGGATCGGTGTGCCGGTGCACCGGCTCGACGCGGACCGCCTGGCGGACGTCCGGGCGGTCCACGGGCCGGACGGCGTACTGACCCTGGACGGGCACCGGTTCACCCCCACGGTGACCTGGCTGCGCCACTTCTCGCTGCGGGCCGCGCCCCTGGCCGGGGCGGCCGGCGGGCGGATGGTCTACCGGGACGCGTGGGCCGCGCTGGCCCAGCAGCTGGCCCTCGCCTCCCCGGCCGCCATCGGCGCGGCCGACCCGGGGCAGCTGGTGCAGCGGGACCGGGCGCGGGCACTCGGCGTGCGCGTTCCGCGCGGGCTGGTCACCACCGACCCCGCGGACGCGGCCGGGCTGCTCCCCGCCGAGCGGTACGTACTCAAGGTGCTCGACCGGCACTACGTGGAGCCGGCGCCCGGCCGGCTCGCCTGGTACCTGCCGCGCGTCCTGGACCGCGACCGGCTCGCCGGCGTGCCGGGGCTCCCCCGCGGCACACCGGTGGTGGTCCAGGAGTACGTCGAGCACGACGCGGAGTACCGGGTCTACCTCGCCGGGGACGAACTGCACGCCTTCGAGGTGGCCAAGGAGCAGCCCGAGGACATCTGGACCCGCCCCGACGAGGTGCGGGTACGGCGGGTCCGGCCTCCGGACGCCGTGGCGTCGGCGGCGCGCGCCCTGGCCGGGGATTCCGGCGCCGTCTACGGGGCGTTCGACTTCCTCTGGGCCAACGAGGAGCCCGTGTTCCTGGAGATGAACGCCCACGGCGACTGGCACTGGTTCGAGCGCAAGGCCGGTACCGACGTGGTGACCCGGGCCGTCGTACGGACCGTGCGGGACCTCCACCGGACCGCCGTCGGCGACGCCCGCCCGGCGGCCGTCAGCCTGCTCGCCTTTCTGGGGGCGGGCCGGGGCGGCTGAGTCAGCGGACCGGGGTGGGCAGCGCCCGCTCCGCGACGGCGAGCACCGCGCGCAGGGCGGCCGACGGGTTGTCCGTCCGCCAGGCGAGCGCCGGCTGCCGCCGGATCGGCGGCCCGGCCAACGGGCGGTAGACGAGGCCGCTGAGCTGGATGTGCTGGACCGAGGTGACGGTCAGCGTCACCCCGACACCCGCCGCCACCAGCGCCAGGATGGTGTACGAGTCCGGCGCCTCCTGCACCACGCGCGGGGTGAACCCGGCCGCCTCGCACGCCTCGGTCATCGCGTCCCGCACGGTGGAGCCGGTGTTGGCGGGGAACGCGACGAACGGCTCCCCGGCCAGCGCGTCCAGCGGGATCTCGGAGCGGCCGGCGAGCGGGTGGTCGAGGGGCAGCGCGCACACCAGCTCCTCCTCGTCGATCACCCGGCAGCTGACGCCCGGCCGTGTCACCGGCAGCCGGACGAATCCCAGGTCGAGCGAGCCGTCCGCGACCCGGGCGAGCGCCACGTCGGCGTAGGTCTGGCCGGTCATGACGAGCTCGATGCCCGGGTGGGCGGCCCGCACCGCCCGGGTCAGCAAAGGCAGCGTCTCGTGGCTGGAGGCGCCCGCGAAGCCGATGCGGACCCTCCCGTACGCGCCCTGTCCGGCCGCCCTGGCGGCCCGTACCGCCGTGTCCAGGTCGTCCAGCACGGTCCGCACCGGCTGGAGGAAGGACTCCCCCGCGCTGGTGAGCCGCACCGAGCGGGTGTTGCGTTCGAAGAGCTGGACGCCGAGCTCCTTCTCCAGGCGGCGGATCTGCTGACTCAGCGGCGGCTGCGCCATCCGGAGCCGTTTGGCGGCGCGGCCGAAGTGCAGTTCCTCCGCCACGGCGAGGAACGCGGCGAGGTGGCGCAGCTCCATGCCGCCTCCCTCCCCGGGTCCGCCCGCGTCATTGATTCCTCCGGCGTCTCGGTCCGAGCCTAATTCGGTATTGGACGGCGATCAAAGCCGCTGAAAGCGTCGGCAGCGCGGGCACCCGGCCCGCCCCAGTGAGAGGACCGTGACCCGCATGCGTATCAGGATCGTCGGCGCCGGAGCCATGGGCCGTGGCATCGCCCAGTGGGCGGCCTCGGCCGGACACACCGTCGAGCTGTGCGACGTACGCGCCGAGGCGGTGGCGGACGCCGTCGCCTTCGTACGCTCCATGCTGGACCGGGCCGTGGCCAAGGGGCGGATGGCTGCGGCGGACGCGGAGTCGGCGGCCGGGCGGCTGGTCCCGCTGGACGATCCGTGGGCGGCGGGCCCCGACGTGGAGCTGGTGATCGAGGCCGTTCGCGAGGACCTGGCGACGAAGACCGAGGTGTTCGGCCGGCTGGAGCAGGCGCTGCCCGGGTCCGCCGTGTTCGCCACCAACACCTCCTCGCTGTCGGTGACCCGGATCGCCGCCGCACTGAAGGACCCGACACGCCTGGCCGGGCTGCACTTCTTCAACCCGGTGCCGCTGATGCGGATCGTGGAGGTGGTGCCCGGCGCGGCGACCCGGCCGGAGATCCCGCCGCTGCTCACCTCGCTCGTGGAGGGCTGCGGCCACCGCGCGGTGACGGTCGCGGACACCCCGGGCTTCCTCATCAACCACGCCGGGCGCGGCCTGGTGACGGAGGCGCTGGCGCTGCTGGAGGAGAGCGTCGGGGAGCCCGCGGACATCGACCGGATCGCGCGCGATGTGCTGGGGCTGCGGATGGGCCCGTTCGAGCTGATGGACCTCACCGGGCTCGATGTGACCGCCGCCGTCATCGACTCGATCTGGGAGGGCTTCCGTTACGAGGACCGGCTCCGCCCCTCCTTCCTCACCCCGAACCGGGTGGCGGCCGGGCTGCACGGCCGCAAGACCGGTCGCGGCTGGTACGCGTACGGCCCCGGGGCCGCCGGCCCCGCGCCGGAGCCGCCGGTCACCGGGGACGCGGGCCGACCGGTGCACGTCTTCGCGCCGGACCCCGCCCGGGAGGCCGAAGCCACCGCGCTCCGCGAGGCGCTGGCCTCGGCGGGCGCCGCCGTGGAGCACGGGGAGCGGCCGTCCGGCGCGGCGGTCGTCCTGGTCCCGGTCTGGGGCACCCCGGTCGCCTCGGCGGTCGCCGCGCACGGGCTGCCCGCCGGGCGCACCTTCGGCGTCGACCCGCTGCCCGCGGCGGGGCGGCGGCGCGTGCTCGCGGTGACCCCGGCGGCCGACGCGGCGGCGGCGCGGGACGCCCGCGCGGTGCTGGCCCGGGCGGCGGACGGCGGGGAGCCGTTCGCGGTGTCGGTGGTACGGGACACGGCGGGCTCGGTGGCGCAGCGGCTGCTGGCCTCCATCGTGTCGGTCGCGGCGTCCATCGCGGAGCGCGCGCTCGCCGCCCCGGCCGACATCGACGTGGCCGTCACGACGGGCCTCGGCTACCCGGTGGGCCCGCTGGCGTGGGGCGACCGGGTCGGCGCGGTCCGGATGCTGGAGCTGCACCGGGCGCTGCACGCGTCGACGGGCGACCCGCGCCACCGCCCGACGCGCTGGGTCACGGAGCGCGCGGCGCTGGGGCTGGCGCTGACGGACCCGGGGACGTCGCCGGGGGATGTGCTCGGGGCGCCGTGACCGATTCGTACAAGACGGCGGGCCGCGGGCCCGCCTACGTTCGGTCCATGACTCCACGACTCGACGCTGTCGGCATCACCGCCGCCGATCTCCCCGCATCCCTCGCCTTCTACCGCCGGCTGGGGCTCGACATCCCGGACGGTGCGGAGTCCGCGCCCCATGTGGAGGTGACCCTGCCGGGCGGCGGGCGCCTGATGTGGGACACGGAGGACGTGGTCCGCTCCTTCGACCCCGACTGGAACCCGCCGGCCGGCGGGGACCGCCTCGGGCTCGCCTTCCTGTGCGACAGCCCGGCGGAGGTCGACGCGGTCTACGAGGACCTGACCGGCGCCGGCTACCGGGGCCATCTGAAGCCCTGGGACGCGGTGTGGGGGCAGCGGTACGCCGTCGTCCTCGACCCGGACGGCTGCGCGGTCTCGCTGTTCGCCCCCTCGGAAGCCTAGGAACGGCCGAAGTACGCGGTCAGGGTGGTGCCGGCCAGGTCGCGCATGTCCCGCGCCAGATGGGCCTGGTCGGCGCAGCCCGCCGCGAGTGCCGCTTCGGCGTACGGCAGCCCGGAGCGCACGAGGGCCAGGGCGCGCTGGAGGCGCAGCACCCGGGCCAGCGTCTTGGGCCCGTAGCCGAAGGCGGTCAGCGAGCGCCGGTGCAGCTGGCGGGGGCCGAGCCCGGCGCTCCGGGCGGCCTCGGCGACGCTGCCGCCCGCCTCCAGCCGCGCGGCGACCGCGCGCATGACCGGGTCCGGGGGCTCGGTGCGGGACGCCCGGTCCAGGGCGATGTCCTCCAGTGCGGCGGCCGGGTCCGCCGCTTCGGCGAGGCGTTCGGTGAGGCGGCGGACCGCGGCCCCGGGCCACAGCGCCGCGAGCGGGACCCGGAGATCGCGCAGCTCGTCGGCGGGGACGCCCAGCAGGGCGGGGGCGGCACCGGGGGCGAAGCGGATGCCGGACCAGTTGCCGCCGGTTCCGGTGGAGCGCGCGGTGTGGGTGTCGGGCCCGGCGACGAGCAGCCGGTCCCCGTTCCACAGCAGGTCCATGCAGCCGTCGGGCAGCACCGGATGGGCGGTGCCCGGCTCGACGGTCAGGGCCCACACCCGTGCGCCGTCGAGCCCCGACGCGCGCTCTGTGTAGCTGTCGCCCATGCCACTAGTGTCGTCCACGGACACGGCAGCGTACGTATCGGCTACGGGGGCGGTCATGGCGGCACTGATGGAGTTCACCACGGACAACGGGGCGACGGTGACCGTGGAGGTCGACCGTCACGCGCCGGGGGCGCAGTTGGTGTCGCGGGACGGGCAGCACGCCCTGGCGCGCGCGGGGCGCACGTTCGACAGCGCCCTTGAGGGCATCCGGTCGGCGGCCGAGTCGGCGCTCGCCGTGTTCCGGGACGGGCGGCTGCAGCCGGACGGGGTGGAGCTGGAGTTCGGCGTGAAGATCACCTCGGAGGCGGGCGCGGTGATCGCGAAGAGCGCGCTGGAGGGGCACCTCACGGTGAAACTGTCCTGGTCGCCGGGGTCGCAGGGCACGACGGCCGCCGACTGAGCGCTCACTCGTCGTACGGGTTCGACCGGTCGGCGTCCTTCTCGCGGCCGGGCTTCTGTAGCCGGGACTTCACGTCGTCCGGCGGCAGGAACCGCGACCAGCGCTCGGGGAACTCGGAGGGCATGTACGGGCTGTCGCCCTCGTCGCCGTCGCCGTCGTCCTCGTCGTCGTCCTCGTCGGGCAGCGGGCCGCCGTGCCAGCTCTCCGCCTGGGTGCGGGCCACGAACTCGGCGGCCTGGGCGGCGCGCACCCGGTCGTTGGCGGCGCGGGCGGCGGCCGTCGCCACCGAGGGCCAGACCCGGTCGATGGCCGCGTTGACGGCGGCGCCGACCAGCACCGCGAAGGCGGAGACGCCGATCCACAGCAGCACCGCGATGGGGGCGGCCAGCGATCCGTAGATCGTGGGGCCCTCGACCGTACTGGTCAGGTAGATCCGGAGCAGGAAGCTGCCGAGCACCCACATCGCCAGGGCCACCAGGGCGCCCGGCGTGTCCTCGATCCACGGCGAACGGACCGGCACGGACACGTGGTAGAGGGTGGTGAGGAAGGCGACCGAGAGCACGATGACGAGCGGCCAGTACAGGACGCTTATGACCTCGGTGCCCCACGGTATGAGCTCCACGACCCGGTCCGGGCCCACCACGAGCAGCGGCAGCACGACCGCACCGAGCAGGAGCGCCACCACGTACAGCAGGAAGGCGAGCATCCGGGTCTTGACGATGCCGCGCTGGCCGTCGAGCCCGTACATGACGGTGATCGTGTCGATGAAGACGTTGACCGCGCGGGAGCCGGACCACAGGGCGATCGCGAAGCCGATGGAGATGACGTCGGGCCGGGCCCCGGTCGTGACGTCGGCCAGGAGCGGCTTGGCGAAGTCGTTGACGCCGCGCTCGGAGAGCACGGTGTGGGCCGCGCTGAGGATGTTGCGCTCGATGGACGCGACCGTGGCGGTGCTGGTCCACTCGTCCACGTAACCGAGCAGGCCGATGAGGCCGAGGAGCAGCGGGGGCAGGGACAGCAGGGTGAAGAACGCGGCCTCGGCGGCGAGTCCGAGGATGCGGTACTCCATGCACGAGTTGACCGTGTCCTTGAGCAGCTGCCAGGCGAGCTGCCGCTTGGAGACGTTGCGGTAGAGCACTCGGGCCCGGTGGAGCCGGCCCGGTGGCCGCTCGGGTGTTTCGTCTGCTGCCTGCACGTCCTTACCGTATCGGCATGGCGACCACCACCCACACCGTGTCCAACCAGCCCCCTCCCCTGCTCGGCCATGACGTCTTCGGCGCGGACCGGGCGCTCGGCGAGGCCGTGGAACGTCATCTTCCGCCCGAGGTCCTGGACGAGGCCCGCGAGGGGCTCACCGCGCTCGGCCGGTCGGCCGGCTCCGCGCAGGCCGCGTCCTGGGGCGCCGAGGCGAACGCGTACCCGCCGAGGCTGCGCACCCATGACCGCTACGGGCACCGGATCGACGAGGTCGACTTCCACCCGGCCTGGCACCGGCTGCTCGGGCACGCCGTGGGCGCGGGTCTGACCGGCGCCTGGGACCGGCCGGGCGGACATGTCCGCCGGGCGGCGGGCTTCCTCGTGTGGACGCAGGCGGAGGCGGGCCACGGCTGCCCGCTCTCCATGACGCACGCGGCGGTGCCGGCCCTGCGCACCGAGCCGGAGGTGGCCGCCGAGTGGGAGCCCTTGCTGACCTCGCGGGTGTACGAGGAGGGGCTGCGCCCGCCCGGGCTGAAGGCCGGGGCGCTGCTCGGGATGGGCATGACGGAGAAGCAGGGCGGCTCGGACGTACGGGCGAACACCACGCGGGCCGAGCCGCTGTCCGAGGACGGCGGGTACGTGCTGACCGGGCACAAGTGGTTCTGCTCGGCGCCGATGTCCGACGGCTTCCTGGTCCTCGCTCAGGCGCCGGACGGGCTGACCTGCTTCCTGCTGCCCCGGGTCCTGCCGGACGGCACCCGCAACCCGTTCGCGATCCAGCGGCTCAAGGACAAGCTGGGCAACCGGTCCAACGCCTCGGCGGAGGTCGAGTTCGACGGGACGTGGGCGCGGCGGATCGGTGAGGAGGGGCAGGGCGTCCGCACGATCATGGGGATGGTGGCGGCGACCCGGCTGGACTGCGTGACCGGTTCGGCGGCGCTGATGCGGCAGGCGGTGGCCCAGGCGGTCCACCACACGACGCACCGGTCCGCGTTCGGCGGCCCGCTCGTGGACAAACCGCTGATGCGCAACGTACTGGCCGATCTGGCGGTGGAGTCGGAGGCGGCGACCGTGCTGGCGATGCGGCTGGCGGCGGCGTACGACGACGACGGCGAGAGCGAGGCGGCGTTCCTGCGGATCGCGGTGCCGGCAGCGAAGTACTGGGTGACCAAGCGGTGTACGCCGCTGGTGGGCGAGGCGCTGGAGTGCCTGGGCGGCAACGGCTACGTGGAGGAGTCGGGGATGCCCCGGCTGCTGCGGGAGGCGCCGCTCAACTCGGTCTGGGAGGGCTCCGGGAACGTGCAGGCGCTGGACGTGCTGCGGGTGCTGCGGCGCGAACCGCTCGCGCTGAACGCGTTCCTCCAGGAGGTCGGGCGGGCCCGGGGCGCCGATCACCGGCTGGACGCGGCGATCCGGGACATGCTGACGGAGCTGGCCGACCTGGCGGGGATCGAGGCGCGGGCGCGCCGGGTCGTGGAGCGCATCGCGCTGGTGCTCCAGGGCTCGCTGCTGGTGCGCTGGGCGCCGCCCGAGGTGGCCGACGCCTTCTGCGCTTCGCGCCTGGGCGGGGACGGGGGCGCGGCGTTCGGGACCCTTCCGCACACCCTGGATCTGGCGTCGGTCGTGGCCCGGGCCCGGCCGGTGGAGCACTGACCGGGTGCAGCGACGGGGGGTGGTGCTGCGCCGACACGGCACCACCCCCCATGCTGTACACACCGCACGTGAGGGCCGGGGGCCCCGCGGTGCGGTGTGCCCGCCACTCTTGTACGGTCCGGGGACCCTCGCCAGAGTTGCAGAGGGTTGCAACCATTGTGTGGAGTTGCGGTATCGCGGCCCGGGCGGCGGCAGGATGGGGGCGCGGCCCGCGCACCGGGCCGGCACTGGGTGAGGGGGAACCGGCGTGGAGACGACTTCGGCCGACGCGATGCGGCCGGCCGCTCAGGAGAGCGCGCAGGCCAGGCGGCTGGTGCACCGGTCCCGTGAGGCGCGGATGGCGGGCGACCGCATGCCCGCCGTGCCCCGGGCGGAGATCGGCGCTTCCTGGGACCGGGTGCTGCGCAGCGGCCTCGATCCCGAGCAGCCGACGCACAGCAGGCTGCTGGAGGCGGACGAGATCGAGCACCGGCGCCGCAGCTCCGCGCTGGGCGAGGTGATGCCGCTGCTCAGCGACGGGCTGACGAGCATCGCGGACGCCTCGCAGCAGATCATGGTCGTCACCGATATGGAGGGCCGGGTCCTGTGGCGCGAGGGCAACACGGGGGTGCTGCGCCGGGCCGACGACATCTGCCTCGCGGAGGGCGCGGCGTGGTCCGAGGAGATCACCGGCACCAACGCGATCGGTACCGCGCTCGCGGCCCGCGCCCCGGTGCAGGTGCACTCGGCGGAGCACTTCGTGCGCAGTCTGCACGGCTGGACGTGCGCGGCGGCCCCGGTGCGCGATCCCCGGGACGGCCGGCTGATGGGGATCGTGGACATCAGCGGGCCCGCGTCCACGTTCCACCCGACGACGCTGGCCCTGGTGCGGTCGGTGGCCCGGCTGGCGGAGAGCGAGATCCGGGTGCGCCACCTGGAGGCGGTGGACCGGCTGCGCGCGGTGGCCGCCCCGGTCCTGAGCCGGCTCGGCGGCCGTGCGGTGGCGGTGGACGGCCACGGCTGGACGGCGGCGGTGACGGGGATGCCCCCGGTGGACCGGCTGCCGCTGCCGAAGTCGCTGGGGCCGGGCCGGGTGTGGCTGCCGTCGCTGGGGATGTGCCGGGTGGAGCCGCTGCCGGGCGGCTGGCTGGTGCAGGTCGCGGACGGGGCGATGGACAGCCCGCCGCGCCGGGTGGTCCTCGATCTGAGCCGGCCGCGTGGGCTCGCGGTGAACGTGGTGAGCCCGGTGGGCACCTGGACCCAGCGGCTCTCCCCGCGCCACGCCGAGCTGCTGTACGCGCTGGCGCTGCACCGCGAGGGGCGTACGGCCTCCGAGCTGGCGCAGGACCTGTTCGGCGACGCGACCAGGACGGTGACGGTCCGGGCGGAGATATCGCGGCTGCGGCGCCATCTGGCCGAGGTGCTGGCGCACCGCCCGTACCGCTTCGGCGAGGGCGTGGAGGTGGAGGTGGTCCACCCGGAGCACCCGGCCGATCTGCTGCCGCGCTCGCAGGCCCCGGTGGTGGCGGCGGCGCGGGCGGCGCGTGAGCGGGAGGGGCCGGGGGCGCGGTGACGAGGCCCCGGTGACCAGGGGCGGGGTTCGCGAGAGGCCCCGGTGACCAGGGGCCGGGTGGGGCGGGAAGGGCGGGGCATGGTTGTCTGGCAGCCATGAGCGACCCCGTACGTCCTGATGCGCCGGCCCGCGAAGAGGTGACCGTCTGGTCCCTGGAGCAGACCTCCCCCGACGATCTGCGGCCGTCCGCCGTGCCGGACGCGGGGGTCCGGGTCGTGCGGTCCGAGGTGCCGCTGCCCGAGTTCAGCCGCTTTCTGTACACGGCGGTCGGCGGTGACATCCGGTGGACGGACCGCCTCGGCATGACGTACGCGCAGTGGCGGGAGGCCCTGGAGCGGCCGGGCGCGGAGACGTGGGTGGCGTACGCGAACGGCACGCCCGCGGGCTACATCGAGCTGGACCCGCAGGAGGATGGCGTGGTCGAGATCATGTACTTCGGGCTGATCCCGGCCTTCCGGGGACGGCGGATCGGCGGTCACCTGCTGTCGTACGGCACCGCCCGCGCCTGGGACCTCGCCGAGCGGTGGCCGGAGCGGCCGGCGACGAAGCGGGTGTGGCTGCACACCTGCTCCAAGGATGGTCCGCACGCGATGGACAACTACCTGAGGCGCGGCTTCCGGCTGTTCGACACGCGGACGGAGCTGGAGGAGCCGGTGCCCACCCCCGGCCCGTGGCCGGGCTCCGGCCGCTGAGCCGCACCCCGCACACCCCCGTAACCGTTTCGGCGGCAAATCCCCTTGCTTGTCCTGTTCTACGCCCCACGCGGCGCCCGTCACATGCGTGACGGGCGCCACAGCGTCTCATCAAGCGGGACCAGGCCGTCCACATCATGGATAGTGGTGGACTGCCGCGAGATCCCCATGACACGCTTCCGTCATGTCCGGAACTGGAATTGCCTTGGTGAGTCGACGCCACGTCGACCTCGGCCGCATGTCCAGCGCCATCTGTCCGGCGAGCTGAGAGTCCAGCACCGCCGAGATTCCCTTGCTTCAGTTCAGCCCTGCGCACCGCCGCGCCTCACGCGAGTGTGCCGTTCAGAGCCGCCCTCCCGCAGTCCCGAAGGACGTACTGTCATGGCCGCAACCCCGGAAAAGCCTGCGCCCGCCGCGCCTCGCCGCAAGGTGGGCCGCCACCGCGGCGAAGGCCAGTGGGCGCTGGGGCACTACACTCCCCTCAACGGCAATGAGCAGTTCAAGAAGGACGACGACAGTCTCAACGTGCGGACACGCATTGAGACGATCTACTCCAAGCGCGGATTCGATTCGATCGACCCCAACGACCTTCGTGGGCGCATGCGTTGGTGGGGGCTCTACACCCAGCGCAAGGCCGGCATCGACGGCGGCAAGACCGCGGTGCTGGAGCCCGAGGAGCTGGAGGACAAGTACTTCATGATGCGGGTCCGCATCGACGGCGGGAAGCTGACCACCGAGCAGCTGCGCGTCATCGGCGAGATCTCGCAGGAGTACGCGCGGGGCAGCGCGGACATCACCGACCGGCAGAACGTCCAGATGCACTGGATCCGGATCGAGGACGTCCCGGCGATCTGGCAGAAGCTGGAGGCCGTCGGGCTCTCCACCACCGAGGCGTGCGGCGACTGCCCCCGTACGATGATCGGCTCCCCGGTGGCGGGCATCGCCGCCGACGAGATCATCGACGGCACCCCGGCGCTGGAGGAGATCCACGCCCGGTACATCGGCAGTCCCGAATTCTCCAACCTGCCCCGCAAGTTCAAGACCGCGATCTCCGGCTCCCCGGTCCAGGATGTCGTCCACGAGATCAACGACATCGCCTTCGTGGGCGTCGAACACCCCGAGCACGGACCGGGCTTCGACCTCTGGGTCGGCGGCGGCCTGTCCACCAACCCCCGGCTCGCCGAACGCCTCGGCGCCTGGGTGCCGCTGGACGAGGTCGCGGACGTCTGGGCCGGCGTGGTGGGCATCTTCCGGGACTACGGCTACCGGCGGCTGCGCAACCGGGCCCGGCTGAAGTTCCTGGTCGCCGACTGGGGCGTCGCCAAGTTCCGCCAGATTCTGGAGGACGAGTACCTGAAGCGCCCGCTGCTGGACGGGCCCGCCCCGGCGGAACCGAGCAGCCGGTGGCGCGACCACATCGGCGTCCACCAGCAGCAGGACGGCCGCTTCTACGTCGGGTTCGCCCCCCGGGTCGGCCGGGTCGACGGCTCGACGCTCTCCAAGATCGCGGAGCTGGCCGAGGAGCACGGCTCCGGCCGGGTCCGGACCACCGTCGAACAGAAGATGATCATCCTCGACGTCGAGCAGGACCGGGTCGAGTCCCTGTCCGCCGGTCTTGAGTCGCTCGGCTTCCAGGTGAAGCCCTCGACCTTCCGGCGCGGCACGATGGCCTGCACCGGCATCGAGTACTGCAAGCTGGCGATCGTCGAGACGAAGGCGCGCGGCGCCTCCCTCATCGAGGAACTGGAGCGCAGGCTCCCCGACTTCGACGAGCCCCTGACCATCAACATCAACGGCTGCCCCAACGCCTGCGCCCGCATCCAGACCGCGGACATCGGTCTCAAGGGCCAGCTCGTCCTGGACGAGAACGGCGAGCAGGTGGAGGGCTACCAGGTCCACCTGGGCGGCGCCCTCGGCCTGGACGCCGGCTTCGGCCGCAAGGTGCGCGGCCTGAAGGTCACCTCCGCCGAACTTCCCGACTACGTCGAGCGGGTGCTCGGCCGGTTCCAGGAGGAGCGCGAGGCCGACGAGCGCTTCGCCACCTGGGCGGCACGCGCCAGTGCGGAGTCGCTGTCATGAGCGAGCGCGCCGCCCCGTTCCACTGCCCGTACTGCGGCGACGAGGACCTGCGCCCGCACGAGGCCGGGCACGGGGCATGGGAATGCGCCTCCTGCAATCGGGCGTTCCAGCTGAAGTTCCTGGGCCTGCTGAGCCGGGGACTGACGCCCGACAATGCTGGAGGGGACGGGATATGACGGTCGCTCAGGACATCGACAAGCTCACCGACGAGGAGCTGCGGGAGCTCGCCGAGCGGGCCGGACGCGAGCTGGAGGACGCCTCGGCGCCCGACATCCTCAAGTGGGCCACCGACACCTTCGGCCCCCGGTTCTGCGTCACCTCCTCGATGGAGGACGCGGTCGTCGCGCACCTCGCCTCCCGGGTGATGCCCGGCGTCGACGTGGTGTTCCTCGACACCGGCTACCACTTCGAGGAGACCATCGGCACCCGGGACGCGGTCGACGCCGTGATGGACGTCAACGTCATCACACTGACCCCGCGCCAGACGGTCGCCGAGCAGGACGCCGAGTACGGGCCGAAGCTGCACGACCGCGACCCCGACCTCTGCTGCAAGCTGCGCAAGGTCAAGCCCCTGGAAGAGGGCCTGACCGCGTACGCGGCCTGGGCAACCGGGCTGCGCCGCGACGAGTCCCCGACCCGGGCGAACACCCCGGTCGTCGGCTGGGACGAGAAGCGCCGGAAGGTGAAGGTCTCGCCGATCGCCCGCTGGACCCAGGACGACGTGGACGCCTACGTCGCCGAGCACGGGGTGCTCACCAACCCGCTGCTGATGGACGGTTACGCCTCCGTGGGCTGCGCGCCCTGCACCCGCCGGGTGCTGGAGGGCGAGGACGCCCGGGCCGGCCGCTGGGCCGGGCGGGGCAAGACCGAGTGCGGGCTGCACGGCTGATGACGACTGATCAGGAGATCTCGATGAGCGTGACGGAGACGGGGGCCACCGTCTGGCTGACCGGTCTGCCGAGCGCCGGCAAGACCACCATCGCCTATGAACTCGCCGGGCGGCTGCGCGCCGAGGGCCACCGCGTGGAGGTGCTCGACGGCGACGAGATCCGCGAGTTCCTCTCGGCGGGCCTCGGTTTCTCGCGCGAGGACCGGCACACCAACGTGCAGCGGATCGGCTTCGTCGCCGAACTGCTGGCGGCGAACGGCGTCAAGGTGCTGGTCCCGGTCATCGCCCCGTACGCGGACAGCAGGGACGCCGTCCGCAAGCGGCACCAGGCCGAGGGCACCGCGTATCTGGAGGTGCACGTCGCCACTCCGGTCGAGGTGTGCTCGGAGCGCGATGTGAAGGGGCTTTACGCCAAGCAGGCGGCGGGCGAGATCAGCGGGCTCACCGGGGTGGACGACCCCTACGAGGCACCCGAGTCACCCGATCTGCGGATCGAGTCGCACCGCCAGACCGTGCAGGAGTCCGCGGCGGAGCTGTACGCGCTGCTGAGCGAGAGGGGTGCGGCGTGACGACCGTCGCGACTGTGCAAGAGGGCACCGGCCATCCGTACGCGCTGAGCCACCTGGACTCGCTGGAGTCCGAGGCGGTGCACATCTTCCGCGAGGTGGCGGGCGAGTTCGAGCGGCCGGTGATCCTGTTCTCGGGCGGCAAGGACTCGATCCTGATGCTGCACCTGGCGCTCAAGGCGTTCACGCCGGCGCCGGTGCCGTTCGCCCTGCTGCACGTGGACACCGGGCACAACTTCCCCGAGGTCCTGGCGTACCGCGACCGCGTGGTCGCCGAGCACGGGCTGCGGCTGCACGTCGCCTCCGTGCAGGAGTACATCGACGCCGGCAAGCTCCGCGAGCGCCCCGACGGCACCCGTAACCCGCTCCAGACCGTGCCGCTGACCGAGGCCATCCAGCAGCACCGCTTCGACGCGGTGTTCGGCGGCGGGCGGCGCGACGAGGAGAAGGCGCGCGCCAAGGAGCGGGTCTTCTCGCTGCGCGACGAGTTCTCCCAGTGGGACCCGCGCCGCCAGCGCCCCGAGCTGTGGCAGCTGTACAACGGCCGGCACGCGCCCGGCGAGCACGTCCGGGTCTTCCCGATCTCCAACTGGACCGAGCTGGACGTCTGGCAGTACATCCAGCGCGAGGGCATCGAGCTCCCGTCGATCTACTTCGCCCACGAGCGCGAGGTGTTCAACCGCTCCGGCATGTGGCTGACCGCGGGCGACTGGGGCGGGCCCAAGGAGCACGAGAGCACCGAGACCCGCCAGGTGCGCTACCGCACGGTCGGCGACATGTCCTGCACCGGCGCCGTCGACTCGGACGCCACCACGCTGGACGCCGTGATCACCGAGATCGCCGCCTCCCGGCTCACCGAGCGGGGCGCCACCCGCGCGGACGACAAGATGTCCGAGGCCGCGATGGAAGACCGCAAGCGCGAGGGGTACTTCTAAATGACCACCACAGCTGAGCAGTTGAGCGCCACCACCCTGCTGCGCTTCGCCACCGCCGGGTCGGTCGACGACGGCAAGTCCACCCTCGTGGGACGCCTGCTGCACGACTCCAAGTCGGTCCTCACCGACCAGCTGGAGGCCGTCGAGCACGCCTCGCGCAACCGGGGCCAGGAGGCGCCGGACCTGGCGCTGCTCACCGACGGGCTGCGCGCCGAGCGCGAGCAGGGCATCACCATCGATGTCGCCTACCGCTACTTCGCCACGCCCCGGCGCCGGTTCATCCTCGCGGACACCCCGGGCCATGTGCAGTACACCCGGAACATGGTCACCGGCGCCTCCACGGCCGAGCTGGCCGTGGTCCTGGTCGACGCCCGCAACGGGGTGGTCGAGCAGACCCGCCGGCACGCCGCCGTCGCCGCCCTGCTGCGTGTGCCGCACGTCGTCCTCGCCGTCAACAAGATGGACCTGGTGGACTACGCGGAGCCGGTGTTCGCCGCGATAGCCGAGGAGTTCACCGCGTACGCGGCATCGCTCGGGGTCCCCGAGATCACCGCGATCCCGATCTCCGCGCTGGCCGGCGACAACGTCGTGGAGCCGTCCGCGCACATGGACTGGTACGGCGGCCCGACCGTCCTGGAGCACCTGGAGACGGTCCCGGTCAGCCACGACCTGACCGGCTGCCACGCCCGCTTCCCGGTCCAGTACGTGATCCGGCCGCAGACCGCGGAGCACCCCGACTACCGGGGCTACGCGGGCCAGATCGCCGCCGGGGCGTTCCGGGTCGGCGAGTCCGTGACCGTGCTGCCCTCGGGCCGCACCTCCACGATCGAGGGCATCGACCTGCTCGGCGACTCCGTGGACATCGCCTGGGCGCCCCAGTCGGTGACCCTGCGCCTGGCGGACGACATCGACGTCTCGCGGGGCGACCTCATCGCGCCGGTGGACGACGCGCCGGCCGTCACCCAGGACGTCGAGGCGACCGTCTGCCACGTCGCGGACGAACCGCTCACCGTGGGCCGGCGGGTGCTGCTCAAGCACACCACGCGCACGGTCAAGGCCATCGTCAAGGACATCCCCTCGCGGCTGACCCTGGACGACCTCTCGCAGCACCCGGCCCCGGGCAAGCTGGTCGCCAACGACATCGGCCGGGTCGTGGTCCGGACCGCCGAGCCGCTGGCGCTCGACGCGTACGCCGACTCGCGCCGCACCGGTTCCTTCCTGCTGATCGACCCGGCGGACGGCACCACGCTGTCGGCGGGCATGGCGGGCGCCTCGTTCGCCGCCGTCGATGAGCCGGCGGTCGCGGACGACGACGCGGAGTGGGACTTCTGATGGGCGTCGACGTCTTCTCGACCTTCGCGAAGGAGGGCGGCCGCGTCGGCAGCGGCGCGCTGGGCAGCGGCCAGGGCGGAGTCGGGCGATGTGCGCGATGACGTACGCGCACTGCCTGCGCGCCCGGCTGCACCGCCCGCACCGCCGAAGACCTGCCGACTTCCCGGCCGCGCCCCCGCACGTACGAGGGGCGTGAGCTCCGGGCCTCCGAGAGGAAGACCTCCCGTGCCTGCCCCCCGTACCACGCTGCGCCGCAGCATCGCCGCCGTCGCCTCCCTGCCCCTGCTGGCCGTGGCGCTGACCGCCTGCGGCTACGGCTCCGAGTCGACGGACGACGACGCCAAGAAGGTCAACGCGGCCAGCGGCAAGAAGCTCTCCGCCGACACCGTGCGCATCGGGTACTTCCCGAACCTCACGCACGCCACCGCGCTCGTGGGCGACCAGGAAGGTCTGTTCCAGAAGGAGCTGGGCGGCACCCAGCTCAAGACCGCCACCTTCAACGCCGGCCCGTCCGAGATCGAGGCGCTGAATGCCAGCTCGATCGACATCGGCTTCATCGGCCCCTCGCCGTCCATCAACGGCTACACCAAGTCCAAGGGCAAGAACCTGCGGATCATCGGCGGCTCCGCGTCCGGCGGCGTGAAGCTCGTCGTGAACCCGAAGAAGATCAAGACCCTGGACGACATCAAGGGCAAGAAGATCGCCACCCCGCAGCTCGGCAACACCCAGGACGTGGCGTTCCTCAACTGGATCTCCGAGAAGGGCTGGAAGGTCGACGCCCAGAGCGGCAAGGGTGACGTCTCCGTCGTCCGTACGGACAACAAGGTGACGCCCGACGCCTACCGCTCCGGTTCCATCGACGGCGCCTGGGTCCCCGAGCCGACCGCCTCCAAGCTGGTCGCCGAGGGCGCGAAGGAACTGCTGGACGAGTCGACGCTGTGGCCGGACGACAAGTTCGTGATCACGAACATCATCGTGTCGCAGAAGTTCCTGAAGGAGCACCCGGACGTCGTCGAGGCCGTGCTGCGCGGTTCCGTCGCCACCAACGCCTGGATCAACGCCAACCCGGACAAGGCGAAGGACTCCGCGAACGCCGCGCTGAAGAAGCTCACCGGCAAGGCGCTGCCGCCCGAGGTCCTCGACCCCGCCTGGAAGTCGATCCAGATCACCGACGACCCGCTGGCCGCCACGCTCGATGCCGAGGCGCGGCACGCGGTCAAGGCCGGTCTGCTGGAGGAGCCCGACCTGAAGGGCATCTACGACCTGAAGCCGCTCAACAAGATCCTCAAGGCCGCGGGCAAGCCCGAGGCCGACGACGCCGGCCTCGGCGTCAAGTAACCAGCCGCCCGAAGACCCCCAGGAGGTGACGACCATGGCGAACACCCTCACCAAGGCCGAGGACCGTGTCTCGGTCGGGCACGCCGCTCGTATCGCGCATGTCTCGAAGTCCTTCGCCGGGCCCGCGGGAACGCAGCTGGTCCTGGACGACATCACGCTCGATGTCGCCCCGGGCGAGTTCGTCACCCTCCTGGGAGCCTCCGGGTGCGGCAAGTCGACGCTGCTCAATCTGGTGGCCGGGCTCGACCGGCCGACCGGGGGCAGCATCGAGACCCCCGGCGGGCGTCCCGCCCTGATGTTCCAGGAGCACGCCCTGTTCCCGTGGCTCACCGCGGGCAAGAACATCGAACTGGCCCTGCGCCTGCGCGGGGTGCCGAAGTCCCAGCGCCGTGAGGAGGCGGAACGGCTGCTGGAACTGGTCCGGCTCGGCGGGGCGTACGGGAAGCGGGTGCACGAGCTGTCCGGCGGTATGCGGCAGCGCGTGGCGATGGCCCGCGCGCTCGCCCAGGACAGCCAACTGCTGCTGATGGACGAGCCGTTCGCGGCGCTCGACGCCATCACCCGGGATGTGCTGCACGACGAGCTGACCCGGATCTGGCGCGAGACGAACGTCTCGGTCCTCTTCGTCACACACAACGTGCGCGAGGCCGTGCGCCTCGCCGAGCGCGTGGTGCTGCTCTCGTCCCGCCCCGGCCGGATCGCCCGTGAGTGGACGGTCGACATCGAGCAGCCGCGCCGTATCGAGGACACCGCCGTCGCGGAACTGTCCGTCGAGATCACCGAACAACTGCGTGGGGAGATCCGCCGTCATGGCCAGCACTGACATCAAGTCGGACGAGGCGGGGTCCGGCGGGGGCGGGAAGCCGGACGACCTGGCCGGCCTCGAAGCCGGTCTGGACGCCCTGGACGCGGTGCAGGTGCAGCGCACCCCGGTGCGCGAGGTCCTGCTGCGCAAGGTCCTGCCCCCGCTCACCGCGGTGGCCCTGGTCCTGGTCGTCTGGCAGCTCCTCGTCTGGGGCGAGGTGACCGAGGACTACAAGCTGCCCTCGCCGTCCGCCGTCTGGGACAGCGCCCACGACATGTGGCTGCGGGGCACGCTGCTGGAGGTGGTGTGGACCAGCGTCTCGCGGGGTCTGCTCGGCTTCCTGCTGTCGGTGGCGATCGGCACCCCGCTGGGGCTGCTGGTCGCCCGGGTGAAGTTCGTCCGGGCCGCGATCGGCCCGATCCTGTCCGGGCTCCAGTCCCTGCCCTCGGTGGCCTGGGTGGCGCCGGCGGTGATCTGGCTCGGGCTGAACGATTCGATGATGTTCGCGGTCATCCTGCTCGGCGCGGTGCCCTCGATCGCCAACGGGCTGGTCTCGGGCGTCGACCAGGTGCCCCCGCTCTTCCTGCGGGCCGGCCGCACCCTGGGCGCGACCGGGATGCGCGGCACCTGGCTGATCGTGATGCCGGCCGCCCTGCCGGGCTATCTGGCGGGCCTCAAGCAGGGCTGGGCGTTCTCCTGGCGTTCGCTGATGGCCGCCGAGATCATCGCCTCGTCCCCGGACCTCGGCCTCGGGCTCGGCCAGTTGCTGGAGAACGGCCGCAACAACGCGGACATGCCGGGGATCTTCCTCGCCATCATCCTGATCCTTTTCGTCGGCATCGCCATCGACCTGCTCATCTTCAGCCCGCTGGAGCGGTGGGTGCTGCGCAGCCGCGGCCTCCTCGTCAAGAACTGAGCCCCCATGTCCTCTCCGGTCCTCCTCGTCATCGCCCACGGCAGCCGCGACCCTCGGCACGCCGCGACCGTGCACGCGCTGACCGCGCGGGTACGGGCGCTGCGCCCCGGGCTGCGCGTGGAGACGGGGTTCCTGGACTTCAACGCGCCCTCGGTGCCGCGGCTCCTGGAACGGCTGGCGGCCGAGGGGGCGTCCGAGGTGGTGGCGCTGCCGCTGCTCCTCACCCGGGCCTTCCACGCCAAGTCGGACATCCCGGCGGTGTTGCGCGAGGCCCGTGCGGCACTGCCCCGGCTGCGGGTCCGGCAGGCCGAGGTGCTCGGCCCGTCGCCGCTGCTGAACGCCGCGCTGGAACGGCGGCTGTACGAGGCCGGGGTGCGCCCCGGCGACCGTGGCTCGACCGGGCTCGTCCTGGCCTCGGCGGGCTCATCAGACCCGGAGGCGAACGCAGTGATCGCTGAAATCGCGCGGGAGCTGCGGCACACCGGTTGGTGTTCCGTGCGGCCTGCGTTCGCCTCCGCTGTTGGTGCCGGTGACCGTACCGAGGACGCGGTACGTGCCCTGCGGGCCGAGGGGGTCGGCCGGGTGGCGGTCGCCCCGTATGTGATCGCGCCCGGCCGCCTCCCGGACCGCATCGCGGCGGGGGCGGCCGAGGCCGGCGCGGACGTGCTGGCCGGGGTGCTGGGCCCGGCCCCGGAGCTGGCCCGGCTGCTGCTCGACCGGTACGACGAGGCCCACGCGACGGCGGCGCGGCCGGTCGCGGTCAGCGCCTGAGGCGAGCGGCGCGGCGGACCCGGTTCAGCCGACGTCGATGCCGCCGGTCCGGGTGCGCTTCAGCTCGAAGAAGTCGGCGTGGCCGGCGAGCACCCGGAAGCTGTCGAAGAGCCGGGCCGCCTCCTCGCCGCGCGGGACCGCCCGGAGCACCGGCCCGAACCACACCGTGCCGTCGACGTGGAGGGTGGGCGTGCCGACGTAGCCGCCCGCCTCCGGGTCCCGGCCGGCCTCGTGGCTGCGCCGCACGGCCTCGTCGTACGCCTCGCCGTGCGCGGCCTTCGCGAGGTGTGCGGGCAGGTCGAGCTCGGCGAGGGACTGGGCGACGACCTGGTCGAAGTCCTCGTTCTTCTGCTGGTGGATGCGACTGCCGAAGGCGGTGTAGAGGTCGCGCAGGATCTCCTCGCCGCACTCCTCGGCCGCGGCGGCGGCGACCCGGACGGGGCCGATCGACCGGTCGACCAGGTCGCGGTACCAGTCGGGGAGTTCGTTGCCCTCGTTGTGCAGGTAGAGGCTCATGACGTGGAAGCGCAGCTCGATGTCGCGGTGCTGCTCCACCTCCAGCATCCAGCGGGAGGTGATCCAGGCGAACGGGCAGGCCGGGTCGAAGTAGAAGTCGACGACCGGCCTGCCCGGTTCCGGGGCGGGGTGAGTGGTCATGGAGCGAGCCTAGCCAGCCGGTGGCGCACTCCCCCGGGCCATTCGGCGCCCGTCCGCCTGGGCCAATCTCAGCCCGCGCGCCACTGGGGGTCGCGCCCGCTCAGCGCCAGGGCGCGGGTGAACCCGGTGGCGCCGGGGACGTCCACCTCTTCGGTGAACCCCTCGTACTGGCGGTAGAGCGCGGCCGTCTTCTCGATGGTGGCGAGGAGGTACGCGGCTGCCTCGTCGGAGATCCGGAACTCCTGGCCGGTGGCCCGGGCCACGTCCCAGCCGTGCAGCGCGATCTCCTCGACGAGCATCGCGGCGGTGTCGGCGGCCGGGGACGCGGAGTCGCCCTCGCCGATGGTGCCCTCCCAGACGGCTGGGTCGGACCAGGCGGCGACGGCCCGGTCGAGCTGGGCGGCGTACCGCTCGGCCCAGTCGGCGTCGGCGGTGAAGTCGCGGGCGATCAGCTCCTCGGGGAGCTCGGTGCGCCGGGCGCGGTGCTCCATGCCGTGCGAGGTGTAGAGGACCCAGTGGTTGACGAGGGTGCGCAGGTCCCAGTCCGCGCAGGGCGTGATGGTGGCCTCCAGCTGTGGTGCGGTGACGCCCCGGGCCACGCGGGCGGCCTCGGCGGCGCATTCGGTCATATGGGCGTGCTCGGTCTTCATGCACCCCAACCTAGGCAGGTGCGCGCGGCCGGTATTGAAAAAAGGCGACAGGTGCCGGGCGCGGAGGGTGTACGGGCCACGGATAGGCTTTCCGGTGCGCGGATGAGCGCTCGCGCCCGTACGAAGGAGCAGCCGCACGTGACCACCACCGCACCCCTGTCCCCCTCCGTCGTCACTGCCCCCGTCCCGGTCATCCGGGCCGACGAGGTCTCGCTCGTACGCGACGGCAGCGTCCTGCTCGACGCGGTGTCGCTCACCGTGCGCGGCGGGGAGCACTGGGCGCTGCTCGGCGCGAACGGGGCGGGCAAGAGCACCCTGCTCGGGCTGCTCGGGGCGGTGACGCATCCGACGCGGGGTTCGGTCGAGGTGCTGGGCCGCACGCTGGGGCGGGTCGATCTGCGGGAGTTGCGGACGCTGCTCGGCCATGTCAATCCGCGCCATCCGCTGCGTTCCCCGCTGACGGTGAGCGAGGTGGTGCTGACCGGGCTGACGAACTCGGTGGAGCCGGTGCCGCGCTGGTCGCCGGGTCCGGGGCAGCGGGAGCGGGCGGAGCGGCTGCTGAAGATGCTGGGCATGGGCGGCAAGACGGGCTCGCGCTGGCCGGCCCTGTCGCAGGGCGAGCGCGGCCGTACGCTCATCGCGCGCGCCCTGATGCCGCAGCCCCGGCTGCTGCTGCTCGACGAGCCGGCGACGGGGCTCGACCTGGCCGCCCGGGAACAGCTGCTGGACAGTCTGGACGCGTTGCGCGAGGAGCATCCGGAGCTGGCGACCGTGCTGGTCACCCATCATCTGGAGGAGCTGCCCGCCTCCACCACGCACGCGATGCTGCTGCGCGGTGGGCGGTGCCTGGCCTCGGGTGCGGCGGACGAGGTGCTGACCACGGACCTGGTCAGCGAGTGCTTCGGCCACCCGGTCCGCATCAGCCGGACGGACGGCCGGTGGGCGGCCCGGGCACGGCGGACGCCCCGGGGCTGACGTCGGAGGGCGTGGCGTCGAAGGGCGTGGCCTGGTGGTAGTAGAGGAGCCAGCCCGTCCCGGTGAGCCGCCACAGTGAACTCCGGTGCGCGCGCCTGCCCTTGGCCTCGGTGTCGAAGGTGAGGTGGACGAGCCCGTCGGCGAGGTGCACGCCGCGCATGCGTGAGGCGGTGAGCCGGCCGGGGCCCGGGGCCCGGCCCGAGACGAGCAGGTCGGTGATCGTCGTCCGGTCCCAGTGGCGGCCCGTCGTGTCCACCTCGCGGTAGTCGGGGTGCAGCACCTCGTCGAGGAGGTGGGCGGAGGCCCGGACCAGGGGGTCCAGGAGCCGGAGCTCCCCCTCGATGGCCGCGGCCACGCCCGGCGCCGGTCCGGTCATGGCCGCCTCCCGTCCGCATCGGTCGTCATGGTGCAAGCGTAGGACGGTATACGCGGACCGGGCGGCCGCCGCGCCCCGTGGGGGAGAGCGCGGGGGCCGCCCGGCCGGTCGCGCTGTTACTCGACGATCTTCAGGAGCTTGTTCGCCGTTCCCTCGGTGGCGTTGCCGATGGCGTCCGGGGTCGCCCCTTCGGTCAGGGCCGTGGCGACATCGGCCGGGGTGGCGTCCGGGTGCCCGGCCAGGTAGACGGCGGCGGCGCCGACGACGTGCGGGGTCGCCATCGACGTACCGGAGATGGTGTGGGAGCCGGTGTCGCTGTCGTTCCAGGACGAGGTGATGTCGGAGCCCGGGGCGTAGAGGTCCACGACCGAGCCGTAGTTGGAGAACGACGACTGCTCGTCGTCCACGGTGGACGAGGCGACGGTGATGGCCTCGGGGACGCGGGACGGGGAGCCCTCGCCCGCGTCGCTCGACTCGTTGCCCGCGGCGACCGCGAAGGTGACGCCGGAGGCGATGGCCTTCCGGACCGCCGCGTCGAGCGCTTCGTCGGCGCCGCCGCCCAGGCTCATGTTGGCGACGGACGGGCCCTGGTGGTGCTCGGTGACCCAGTCGATGCCGGCGACGACCTGCTCGGTGGTGCCGGAGCCGGAGTCGTCCAGGACGCGGACGGCGACGATCTTCGCCTTCTTGGCGACGCCGTACGTCGACCCGGCTATGGTGCCGGCGACATGGGTGCCGTGGCCGTTGCCGTCGTCGGCGCTGTCGTCGTTGTCGACGGCGTCGAAGCCGGAGCTCGCCCTGCCGCCGAACTCCTCGTGGGTGGTGCGGACCCCGGTGTCGATGACGTACGCGGTGACGCCTTCGCCCGCGCTGTCCGGGTAGGTGTACGCGTTGTCGCCGGCGGTCTCCGTCTGGTCGATGCGGTCCAGGCCCCAGGAGGGGGGGTTGTCCTGGGTGGCGTCGATGTGGAACTTCTTGTTCTGGACGACCTTGGAGACGGCCGGGTCGGCGGCGAGCCGCTTGGCCTCGGTCTCCGAAAGGCCGCTGGCGGAGAAGCCGTTGATGGCGGAGCTGTAGTTGCGCTTCAGCTGTCCGCCGTACTCCTCGGCGAGCTCCGCCTTGTCCGCCTTCTGGTCCAGCATCACGATGTAGCTGCCGGAGACCGCGGTCGCCGCGTCGGCGCCGTAGACCTTGCCCATGGCCGGAGCGGGTGTCGCTCCGGCGAACGGGGTGCCCAGCAGGGTGACGCCGGCGGCGGCCGCGGCCGCGGTGATGGAGGCGGTCAGCTTGAACCGGCGTGCGCGCTTGTGAATGGCCATGAAGAGGGGTCTCCTCGTCATTCTTTGTGGGGGGATTGGCCCCCGGCCGGAAGATCTCCGGGGGTTGGCTCGAAACCCTGACCGATTGACGCGCCCAGATCAATAGCTCCCTACAGCTCCGACGCACTCGCCAACTTTTCGTCACAGGACGGTCGCAGGAGCCCCTCGATACGCCGATCACCTTTACGTGTAAGGGGCTTCGGCCCTCCTTCTCGGGGGCACGGCCCGTCCCCAGGGCGGAGAGGAAGCGCCCCCGGCTCGCCGGAGAGCATGACGAACTCGCTTTATCCCGCCCCTACCTTCGAATCGGGAGGCGGCGGCGGTGGGCCGGTGCCGGTCACGAGGGGGCAGGCCCGTCATGGGGAATGTGGATGCGGTGCGGACGCGGGGGCCGCGGGTGCGGGGCGTCGCGGCCCGGGCGGGCGGCTGGAGCGCCCGGCACCGCTGGGCGGCGGTGACGATCTGGGTGCTGTTCGTCGTCCTGGCCATGGGGCTCGGCTCCGCGGCCGGCCGGGTCGACGTCAAGGAGAGCGAGCAGATGTCCGGCGAGGTGGGCCGGGCCGTGCAGATCATCGAGGACGCGGGGCTCAAGGACCCGGCCGGCGAGAGCGTGCTCATCCAGTCGGAGGGCGAGGGCGGGGCCGTGGCCGGGTCGGCCGAGTTCCGGGCGGCCGTGAAGGACGTCATCGAGGCCGTGCAGAACACCGGTGAGGTCACCGCCGTCACCTCGCCGTACACCACCAGGACCATTTCGGCCGACGGGCACAGCGCGCTCGTGCAGTTCGAGATGAGGGGCGACCCCGAGACGGCGAGCGAGCGCGTCGCACCCGTGCTGAAGGCCGTCGAGAAGGTGGACGGCGCGCACGACGGGCTGCTGATCGAGGAGATCGGCGGTGCCAGCATGGGCAAGACGTTCGACGACGCCTTCGGGAGCGACTTCCAGCGGGCCGAACTCTCCGCCGTGCCGGTCGCGCTCGGCATCCTGCTCATCGCCTTCGGCGCGCTGGTCGCGGCGCTGCTCCCGGTCGCCCTGGCCCTCACCGCGATCATCGCGACCATGGGCCTGATGGGCGTGGTGAGCCACTTCCAGCCGATGAGCGACACCGCCAACTCGGTGATGCTGCTGGTGGGTCTGGCCGTCGGCGTCGACTACTGCCTGTTCTATCTGCGCCGGGAGCGCGAGGAGCGGGCCAAGGGCCGGGACGCCCGGACCGCGCTGATGATCGCCGCCGCGACCAGCGGACGCGCCATCGTCGTCTCCGGTGTGACGGTCTGCGTCGCGATGGCAGGCATGCTCTTCACCGGCATCGCGGAGTTCGAGGCGATGGGCCTGGCCTCGCTGATGGTCGTCGCCGTCGCCATGGTCGGCTCGGTCACCGTGCTGCCCGCGCTCCTCTCACTGCTCGGCGAGCGCGTCGAGAAGGGCCGGGTGCCGTTCCTGAACCGCCTGAAGCGCTCGGAGCGGGGCGGTGCCGACGGCGAGAGCCGGGTCTGGCGCGCGGTGCTCACCGCCGTGCTGCACCGCCCGTGGACGGCGCTCGTGGTCGCCGCCGGTGCGCTCGCCGCGATCGCCCTGCCGGCGCTCGGCATGCACACCCAGAACCTCACCCTGGACCAGGAGTTCGGCGACTCGCTGCCGATCGTGCGGACCTACGACCGGCTGAACGAAGCGTTCCCCGGAGGCGCCGACCCGGCGCAGGTCGTGGTGAAGGCCGACGACATCGGCGCCGCTCCGGTGCGCAAGGCACTGGAGGAGTTCCGCCGGCAGGCCGTCTCCTCGGGCGCCTCGAAGGGCCCGGTGGACATCGTGACGCACGACGCGGAGAACGTCGCGGTCATCGACGTACCGCTGGTCGGCGGTTCTGACCAGGCCGAGGCCGAGAAGAGTCTGGACCTGCTGCGGGACACCGTGCGTCCGGCGACGCTCGGCGAGGTCGCGGGGGTCGAGGCGCCGATCACCGGGCAGGTCGCCGGGTCGAAGGACTTCAACGACCAGATCGTCGGCTCGGTCGTACCGGTCTTCGCCTTCGTGGTCGTCTTCGCCTTCCTGCTGATGCTGCTCTGCTTCCGCTCGCTGACCGTGGCCATCACCTCGATCATCCTCAACCTGCTGTCGGTGGGCGCCGCCTACGGCATCCTGACGGCGGTCTTCCAGCACGGCTGGGGCGCCTCGCTGGTGGGCGCCGAGGGCGTCGGCGCGATCATCTCCTGGCTGCCGCTCTTCCTCTTCGTGATCCTCTTCGGGCTCTCGATGGACTACCACGTGTTCGTGGTCTCCCGTATCCGTGAGGCCCGCATCCAGGGCCGTAACACCCGGGACGCCATCGCCCACGGCGTGGTCACCACGGCCGGGGTCGTCACCAGTGCCGCGGTGATCATGGTCGCCGTGTTCGCGATCTTCGGGACGCTCTCCATGCAGTCCATGAAGCAGATGGGCGTCGGCCTGGCGGCGGCCGTGCTGATCGACGCGACGATCATCCGCGGGGTGCTGCTCCCGGCCGTGATGGCCCTGCTGGGCGACCGCAACTGGTACTTCCCGAAGTGGCTGCGGTGGCTGCCGGACATGACGCACGACGAGCCGTACGACGACGAGCCGGCCCTGTCGGCACCGGCACGCGGCGGCGAGGAGCCGGAGCGGGCCGGCGTCTGACCCCGCTGTACGTGGGCCCTCCTCCCGGACCGCCGGGAGGAGGGCCCACGCCGTTCAGCGCTGGTAGCGGGCCAGGACCCGGTTGCCGTCGGTCACCAGACGCTTCTTCAGCTCGGCCGCGTCGATCGCCCCGCTGTAGAACTCCTGGAGCGCGGGCGTCGCCACCTTGTCCTTCCACTCGGGGTAGCCGCGCACCGACTGGGCCGGGGCGGACCGCAGCGACCCGGCGAGCGCGGCGCCGGTCGCCCAGCCCCGGTCCGCGGTGTGCAGCGAGGGGTCCGCCAGCGCCTCGGTGCCGGTGGGCAGCATCCAGTCCCCCTTGGCCAGGCGCACCATGTTGGCGGGCTTGAGCAGGAAGTCGATGAACCGGACGGCCTCCTTCTTGTGCGGGCTGTCCTCCGCGACGGACAGGGTCTGCGGGCTCACCCCTTGCGCCAGCCCGTCCCGGCCCGCCGGGGCGGGCAGCACCGTCCACTCGAAGCCCTTCGGCGCCTGCTCGACGACCTGCTGGCGGTAGGAGAACCCGAGCGGCACCATCACGTACTTGCCGCCGAAGAATCCGGGCAGGGTGTCGCCGCCGCCCATGCCGAGCGCGGTGCGGGCGGCGCTGTGGTCGGTGTTGACCTGGTCGTGGATGGTGCCCGGGACGACCTGGTCGCCCTCCCCCATCGCGACGGTCACCTTGCCGTCGGCGCCCCGGTGGAAGAGCTCGCCGCCCGCCGAGAGGCCGAGGTTGAGGGTGACGGAGACGGGCTCCTTGAGCGGCCAGGCCACCCCGTAACGGCCCTTGCCGGTCAGCTTCTCGGTCACCTGGCGGAACTCCGGCCAGCTCCACGGCTTCCCGGGCGTCGGAATGCGGACCCCGGACTCCTTGAGGATCTTGGTGTTGGCGATCAGGACGCGGGGCTCCTGGAGGAAGGGCACGCCGTACACCCCGCCGTCGAAGGTGGCCGTCTCCCAGCTGTTGCGCGGGATGCCGTCGGTCAGCGCGTCCGGGAGGAGGGGGCGGAGGTCGGCGAGGTAGCCGCCGTACGCGAAGTCGGCGAGGTCGTCGGACGCGTCGTGGATGATGTCCGGCGCCTCACCGCCCTCGAAGGAGGTGAGGAGCTGGTCGTGGACGCTGTCCCAGCTGCCCTGGACGTACTCGACCCGGATGTCGGGGTGGGCCGCGTTCCACTCCTTCACCAGCTGCTTGTTGATGTCGACGGACTCCTTCTGCCAGGCCAGCGACTGGAAGCGGAGGGTGATCTTCCCGTCCGCGTCGCCGTCGCCGTTCCCGCCGCAGCCGGTGAGCAGCAGGGCGAGCGCGGTGGCCGTCGCGGCTGCCGTACGTACCAGCGCGCGCATCAGCTCTTCACCGCCCCGGCCAGCATGCCGCCGGTGATCCGCCGCTGGATCACGGCGAACAGCACGAGCGAGGGGAGGGTGGCGAGGAACGCGGCGGCGGCGAGCGGCCCGAGGTCGGCGGCGCCCTCGGCGCCGAGGAAGTGCGTCAGTACGACCGGCAACGTCTGCTTCTCCGGGGTCTTGAGGAGGACGAGCGCGAAGAAGAACTCGTTCCACGCGGTGATGAACGCGAAGAGGGCCGTGGCGACGATTCCGGGGGCCAGCAGCGGGGCGGTGACCGAGATCAGCGTCCGCAGCCGCCCGGCCCCGTCGACCGCCGCCGCCTCCTCCAGCTCGCGCGGCACGGCCCGTACGTAACCGACGAGCATCCACAGCGCGAAGGGCAGCGCCCACACCACGTACACCAGGATCAGGCCCCAGAGGGTGTTGATCAGATGCAGGTTCTTCAGCACCAGGAAGAGCGGAATGATCAGCAGGACGAAGGGGAACGCCTGGCTGACCACCACCCAGCCGGTGGCGGCCGTGGCGAGGCGGGTGCGGTGGCGGGCCATCACATAGGCCATCGGAGTCGCGATCAGGACGGCGACGAGACCGGCCGAGAGCGCGGCGATCAGCGAGTTGGCGGTGGCCCGCAGCAGCGGCTGCTCGTCGAAGGCCTGCCGGAAGTTGTCCAGCGTCGGGTGCTCGGGAATCCAGGTCGGGTGCAGGGAGCCCAGCTCCTGGGCGGGCTTGAAGGCGGTGGAGATCAGCCACAGGAAGGGGAACGCCAGGAAGACCAGGTAGCACAGCAGCGCCACGTACTGCCCGGCGCGCACGGACCGTTTGGTGCGCATGCTCATCGGTCGTCGCCTCCCCTGAGCCGCCCGGCGAGATACACGGCGAGGATCACGGAGATCACCGCGACCATCACACAGCCCATCGCCGCCGCGTAGCCGAACTGCCCGTAGCGGAACGCCTCCTCGTAGGCGAAGAGCATCGGCAGCCGGGTCCGGCCGCCGGGGCCGCCGTTGGTCAGGACGTAGACCAGCGCGAAGGAGTTGAAGTTCCAGATGAAGTTGAGCGCCGTGATGGACAGGGCGACCGGCCTGATGGCGGGCCAGGTCACCGTCCTGAACCGGCGCCAGGCACCCGCCCCGTCCAGCGCGGCGGCCTCGTGGAGCTCGTGCGGGGTGTTCTGGAGCCCGGCCAGCAGGGCGACCGTGGTCTGCGGCATGCCGGACCAGACGCCGACGACGATCACGGCGGGCAGCGCCGTCGCGAGCCCGGTCAGCCAGTCCCGGCCGTCCCCGAGCCCCAGGTCCCGGATGGTCTCGTTGAGGATGCCGGCGTCCGGGTTGTAGACCAGCCGCCACATGATGCCGACGACGACCTCGGGCATCGCCCACGGGATGATCGCCAGGGCCCGGGCCAGCCAGCGCATCCGCAGGTTCTCGTTGAGCAGCAGGGCCAGGCCGAGGGCCAGCACGAACTGCGGGACGGTGACGCCGACCGCCCACACCAGGCCGATCCGGAACGACTCCCAGAACAGCCCGTCGTGCAGCAGGTCCTGGAAGTTCAGCGTGCCGATCCACTGCGTGGCGCGGGTGCGGCCGGACTGCGCGTCGGTGAAGGCCAGCGCAACGCCGTAGAGCAGCGGGCCGACGCTGAGGACCAGGATCGGGATGAGGGCGGGGAGCACCAGGAACCAGGTGCCGGCTCCCCGGTCGAGCCGGCCGTCGGTGCGCTTGCCGGGCTTGCCCGGCGGTCCGTGGCGTCCGGATCCTACGGTTGCACTCGCCAATGTCATGCTTACGCCCCCTTTGCGTCGTTCGACCGGCTACTTGCCGTTCTGGCCGCTCAGGTGGCCTCCGTCATCGTGCTGACGGGCCGCCGGTTCGTCAAGGCAACCTGCACGGATGCGAAAATCGGACCATGAACGAGATGGAAGCGCGCGAGGTGCTGGCCGCCGCCGGGTTCCCCGGGGGCGCGGAGCTGCTGGCGCTCGGCGAGAACGCGGTGTTCACGGCCGACGGCGTCGTCGTCAAGGTCGGCCGGGACGCCGTGGCCCACCCCGAACTGCTGGAACGGGCCGAGCGCGAGGTGGCCGTCGCCCGGTGGCTCGCCGCGTCCGGCGTCCCCGCGGTGCGGGCCGCCGAGGACGGGGCGCGGCTGGTCGAGGGTCACCCGGTGACCGTGTGGCACCGGCTGCCCGACGCGGTGCGGCCGGCCGAGCCGCGCGATCTGGCCCCGCTGCTGACCGCCGTCCACGCGCTGCCCGTGCCGGAGGACATCGCGCTGCCGCGCCGGGAACTGCTGGGCGGCGTCGAGCGGTGGCTGCGGCTGGCGGGCGACTCCATCGATCCGGCCGACGCGGCGTATCTGCGCGAGCGGCGCGACGGGTTCGCGGCGGCGGCCGCGGCGCTGGTCCCGCATCTGCCGCCGGGGCCGATCCACGGGGACGCGTTGGCGCGCAATGTCCACGTCGGGGCGGACGGGCCGGTCCTGGTGGACCTGGAGACCTTCTCCTGCGATCTGCGCGAACACGATCTGGTGGTCCTCGCGCTGTCCCGCGACCGGTACGGGCTGGCGGCCGACGCGTACGACGCGTTCACCGAGGCGTACGGGTGGGATGTGCGGGAGTGGGACGGGTGCGGGGTGCTGCGGGGGGCGCGGGAGACGGCGAGCTGTGCGTGGGTCGCGCAGCATGCGCCCGTCAACGGTGCCGCGCTCGCGGAGTTCCGGCGCAGGGTGGCGTCGCTGCGGGACGGCGACCCTGCGGTGCGGTGGTATCCGTTCTGAACCGGTGAGGTCCCCCCGGCGCGCCGGACCAGCCGTTCGTCCTCGATCGCCGGACGGGCTTGATTCGGCGGTCCTCACCGCGGGCGCCCCGACCGTGTCCTCGATCGCCGGACGGGCTTGAATTTCGGCCCGGACCCCCGCCGCGGGCAGAACGCGGCCGGCCACATCGAGCCCGTCCGGCGATTGAGGACGACGCACCGACGAGCGTGACCGCCGCCCGCTTCAGGCGGTCGTCCGCGCCGGCTCCCTGACCGGCCACTGGCCGTCCACCACCGCGTCCGGGGAGCCCTTGCGGCGGAGGAAGTCCTGGAAGTCCGCGGCCCACTCCGCGTGCCACGTGATCTGGCGGTCGTGCAGGGCGGGCGCCGGGAGGCCGGCCACCGCGGGGTGGCGGGCGGCTATCGCGTAGGCCACCCGGACCGCGGCCAGGGCGTCCGCCGCCGCGTCGTGGGCGCCGCCGTGCACCACGCCGTATTCGACGCAGACCGCCTCCAGGTTCCGCTTGCCCTTGCGGTAGCGGTCGACCGCCCGGTCGATGGTGTACGGGTCGATGACGGGGCCGACGGGCGCGCCGCCCAGCCGGTCGGCGAGCGGGGGGAGTCCGTGGCGGTCCAACTCGGCTGTGAGCAGCGTCAGGTCGAAGGCGGCGTTGTACGCGACGACCGGGAGGCCCCGGCGCCAGTAGCCGGCCAGCGTGTCGGCGATCTCGTCGGCCACCTCGCGCGCGGGCCGGCCCTCCGCCGCCGCCCGCTCGCTGCTGATGCCGTGGATCGCGGACGCCTGGGCGGGGATGCGGATGCCCGGGTCGGCCAGCCAGGTGTGCCGGGCCGCCGGCTCACCGTCCCGGTCGTCCACCGCGATGACCGCGGCCGTCACGATCCGGGCCTCCAGCGGGTCCGTCCCCGTCGTCTCCAGATCGAAGCCGACCAGCGCGTGCCGGTGCCAGCTCATCCCGTACCTCCTTCATGGTGCTCCCCCGGATGACGACCACCCTCGCACGGGCCACTGACAACGCCGCTCAGGAGACCGGCCGGGAGTCCGTCCAGACCGACTCGAACTCCTCGCGGTACGTCTCGAACAACCCGTGCTCGTACCCCTGCCCCGCCCGGACCACCGCACGCCCGCCGCCGCGCAGCACCAGCACCGGTGCCTCCATGCCGCGCGCCCGGCGCAGATAGGTCTGGACGACCCCGACCGCGTCGGCCCCGTCTCCGTCCACCAGGTAGGCCGTGAAGCGCGGGGTCTCGTCGAAGACGTGGATCTGGAAGGCGTCCGGGTCGCGGAGCTTGGCGCGTACCCGGCGCGTGTGCAGGATGTTCATCTCGACGGACCGGCTCAGCTCGCCCTTCTTCAGGCCGAGCTCCCGCTCGCGGCGCTTGACCGCGCTGCTGGCCGGGTTGATGAAGAGCAGCCGGATCCGGCAGCCCGACTCGGCGAGCCGGATGAGCCGGCGTCCGGAGAAGTTCTGCACCAGCAGGTTGAGCCCGATGCCGATCGCGTCGAGCCGGCGGGCGCCGCCGAACAGATCCTCGGCGGGCAGCTGGCGCTGGAGGCGCACCCGGTCGGAGTGGACGGAGACCACGTCCGCGTACCGGTCGCCGACCAGATCCTCGACCGCGTCCACCGGGAGCCGGTCGGCGGAGGGCACCCCCGCACCGCTGCCCAGCATCTCCAGGAGCCGGGCGGAGGCCCGCTCGGCCTGGGCGAGCACCGCCTCGTTGAGCGCGCGGTTGCGGGAGACGACGTTGCGGGCGACCTCCAGCTCGTCGAGCGCCAGTTCGACATCGCGGCGGTCGTCGAAGTACGGCTCGAAACAAGGCCAGTGCTGGACCATCAGCTCACGGAGCTGGGGCAGCGTGAGAAAGCTGAGGACGTTGTCGTCGGCCGGGTCGAGCAGATAGCCCTTGCGGCGGGAGACCTCGCGCACGGCGACCGCGCGCTGCACCCACTCCTGGCCGGCGGGCCCGGCGGCGGCCACCACCCAGTCCTCGCCGTGGACGGGCTCGTAGATCGGCCGGAGCACCGCCGCGACGACGGCGCGCAGCCGCTGTTCGACCAGATTCAGCCAGATGTAGGCGCGCCCGGCCCGCTGCGCGCGCGTGCGCACCTCGCTCCAGGCGTCGGCGCCCCAGTCCAGCTCCGCACCGATCTCCAGGGGCTGTGCCAGCGATACCGCCCCGGGCGGGACCTCGGCCACGTCCCCCTCGTGACCCGCGTCACCCGGGGGCAGCTCGAACCCTCCCGAGCTCACCCACGCACCGCCTTCCACTCCCCCACCAACGATCAAGGAAGGGTACTCCGGGAGCGGGAGCCGGTGCAGCCGGATGCGCAGGCTCCTTTACCAACTCCCCATGTAATCAAACCTGTTCCGGTCGGCAGCTTCGACGGGAGTGAGCGGATTCATAGGGATTAAACACCCCAGCGAGGGCCGTGAACCGGACAGCTCGGGCGAGGGGCCGGGCGACGGCCGGTTCCGGGCGACACGGAGAGGCACGAGGTTGACCGACAGGCCGACGTCCTAGGTAAGGGGCCCTCTTTCGGGGAAGATCGGGGCCGGGGACCAGGCGGCCCGCATTCCCCAGGGCGACCGCGGCAGGACGGGAAGAGTCGAATCCATGCAGGTGTGGCCGGGACAGGCGTACCCGCTCGGTGCCACGTACGACGGCGCCGGGACCAATTTCGCGGTCTTCTCGGAGGCCGCCCACCGAATCGAGTTGTGCCTCCTGCACGACGACGGTTCCGAGACGGCGGTGGAGCTGAGAGAGACCGACGCGTTCGTCCGGCACGCGTACCTGCCCGGGGTGATGCCCGGTCAGCGCTACGGATTCCGCGTGCACGGCCCGTACGAACCGCAGCGGGGCATCCGGTGCAACTCCGCCAAGCTGCTCCTGGACCCGTACGCCCGCGCGGTGTCCGGGCGGATCAAGTGGGGGGAGGCGGTGTACGGCTACCCGTTCGGGAAGCCCGACGCGCGCAACGACCTCGACTCCGCCCCGCACACCATGACCTCGGTCGTGGTGAACCCGTACTTCGACTGGGGCGACGACCGGCGCCCCCGTACGGACTACCACCGCACGGTGATCTACGAGGCCCATGTGAAGGGCCTGACGATGCTCCATCCGGGGCTGCCCAAGGAGCTGCGCGGCACGTACGCCGGGCTGGCGCATCCGGAGATCATCGCCCATCTGACGGAGCTGGGCGTCACCGCGATCGAGCTGATGCCGGTGCACCAGTTCGTGCAGGACCACCGGCTCGCGGACGCGGGGCTCGCCAACTACTGGGGCTACAACACGATCGGGTTCTTCGCCCCGCACAACGCGTACGCCTCCTGGGGCGACCGGGGCGAGCAGGTCCTGGAGTTCAAGCAGGCGGTGCGCGCCCTGCACCAAGCGGGCATCGAGGTCATCCTCGACGTGGTCTACAACCACACCGCCGAGGGCAACCACCTGGGGCCCACGCTGTCGTTCCGGGGGCTGGACAACGCCTCGTACTACCGGCTGACCGACGACCAGCGGTACTACATGGACACCACGGGCACCGGGAACTCGCTGCTCATGCGGTCACCGCACGTGCTCCAGATGATCATGGACTCGCTGCGGTACTGGGTGACCGAGATGCATGTGGACGGCTTCCGCTTCGACCTGGCGGCCACGCTGGCCCGGCAGTTCCACGAGGTGGACCGGCTGTCGTCGTTCTTCGACCTGGTGCAGCAGGACCCGGTGGTCAGCCAGGTGAAACTGATCGCCGAGCCGTGGGACGTGGGCGAGGGCGGCTACCAGGTGGGGAACTTCCCGCCGCTGTGGACCGAGTGGAACGGCAAGTACCGGGACACGGTCCGCGACCTGTGGCGGGGCGAGCCCCGGACCCTGGCCGAGTTCGCCGGGCGGCTGACCGGGTCCTCGGACCTGTACCAGGACGACGGACGGCGCCCGCTCGCCTCGATCAACTTCACCACCTGCCACGACGGCTTCACGCTGCACGACCTGGTCTCGTACAACGACAAGCACAACGAGGCCAACGGCGAGGGCAACCGGGACGGCGAGAGCCACAACCGGTCGTGGAACTGCGGCGCCGAGGGAGAGACGGACCTGACCGAGGTGCTGGAGCTGCGCGAGCGCCAGATGCGCAACTTCATCGCCACGCTGATGCTGTCGCAGGGCGTACCGATGCTCAGTCACGGCGACGAGTTCGGGCGTACCCAGCAGGGCAACAACAACGCCTACTGCCAGGACAACGAGCTGTCGTGGGTGCACTGGCCCGAGCCGGCCGCCGCGGTGGGCGAGGACGGCGAGGACGAGGACGCCGAGCGGGACGACGCGTCACAGGACATGAGCCTGCTCGAATTCACCCGGGCGATGGTGTGGCTCCGCCGCGACCACCCGGTCTTCCGCCGCCGCAGGTTCTTCCACGGCCGCCCGGTGGAGGGCACGCACGACGAGCTGTCCGACATCGCCTGGTTCACCCCCGAGGGCAAGGAGATGACCCAGCGGGACTGGCAGGCCGCCCACGCGAAGGCCCTGACGGTCTTCCTGAACGGACACGCCATCTCGGAGCCGGGGCCGCGCGGGGAGCGGATCTCCGACGACTCGTTCCTGCTGATGTTCAACGCGAGCGCCGAAACCCTGGAATTCGCCGTGCCCGTCGACCACGGCCGGCAGTGGCACGCCGTCGTGGACACCGCACGCCCGGCCGGGGTGCTGCCCGGGGCCGGGCCGAAGGTGACGGCGGGCGACCGGGTGACGCTGGTGGGCCGGAGCATGGTGGTGCTGCAACGGCCGGCCTGACCGCTCCGGCGAGGCCGCCCCTGTCACCCCGTCGTGCCCTTGTGCCGGGCGGGGTGACACAGGCGGCCCCGATGTGGGTACGAAGGATTCCATGACGCCTACCGCCACGTACCGGCTCCAGCTCCAGCCGGAGTTCCCGTTCCGCGCCGCCGAGGACGCCGTGACGTACCTCGCCTCGCTCGGCGTCTCCCATCTGCATCTCTCCCCGGTGCTGGAAGCAGTGCCGGGCTCCCGGCACGGCTATGACGTCACCGACCACGGCCGGGTACGGGCCGAGCTGGGCGGCGAGGAGGGGCTGCGGCGGCTGGCACGCACCGCGGGGGAGCACGGGCTCGGCCTGGTCCTGGACATCGTGCCCAACCACATGGCGGCCGACCCCGTCCACAACCACGCCCTGCGCGAGGTGCTGCGCGAGGGCCCGGACTCCCCGTACGCCCGCTGGTTCGACGTCGACTGGGCGGCCGGCGACGGGCGGATGCTGCTGCCGGTGCTGGGCGGGCGGATCGGCGACGAGATGGAGCGGATGCGGGTCGACGGCGAGGTGCTGCGCTACGGCGAGCAGGAGTTCCCGCTCCGGGCCGGCACCGCGCACCTCCCGCTCCCGGAGCTGCTGGACGCCCAGCACTACCGGCTCGGCTGGTGGCGGCTGGCCCGTACCGAGCTGAACTACCGGCGCTTCTTCACCATCTCGGACCTGATCGGGGTGCGGGTGGAGGACCCGGAGGTCTTCGCCGCCACCCACGGCAAGATCCTCGAACTGGTCCGGGACGGGGTGGTGGACGGTCTGCGCATCGACCACCCGGACGGTCTCGCCGACCCGGCCGGCTATCTGGAACGGCTCTCCGGGGCGAGCGGCGGGGTGTGGACGGTGGTGGAGAAGATCCTCACCGGCTCCGAGAGGCTGCCGGCCGGCTGGGCCGTCGCCGGGACCACGGGCTACGACGCGCTGTACCGGATCGACGGCCTCTTCACCGACCCGCAGGGCGCCGCCGAGCTGCTGGGCCACTACCGCGAGGCCGCGTCCCCGGCCGGCGACCGGGGCGGCTACTGGACGGCGACCGTGCGCCGGGCGGCGTACCGCGTCGTCACCCATGAACTGGCGGCGGAGACCGAGCTGCTGACCCGCCTCGCCTCCCGGATCTGCGCCGGCGACCCCGTCCTGCGCGACCACGCCCCCTGGGCGCTGCGCACCGCCGTGCGCGAGCTGCTGGTCCGCGTCCCGGTCTACCGCCCGTACGTGACGGCGGGCGGCCCCTGCTCCGACGCCGCCGAGGCGACGCTCGACGCGACGACGGTGAGCGACGCCAAGGCGGTCTTCGCGGTACGGGACGAGGCGTCGGCCGTCGACGTGGTGCGGGACCTGGCGCTCGGGCGGCTCGGTGGCGGCGAGGACCGGGCGGCGTTCTGCGCCCGGTTCGCGCAGACCGCGTCCGCGCTGCGGGCGAAGGCGGTCGAGGACACCGCGTACTACCGGTACCTGCCGTTGGTCTCGGCGAACGAGGTGGGCGGCGATCCGGGACACCCGGCGGTCGAGCCGGAGGACTTCCACGCCTTCTGCACCCGCCTCGCCCGGGACTGGCCCGCCACCGGGACGGCGCTGACGACGCATGACACGAAGCGCAGCGCCGATGTGCGGGCGGGCATCGCCGTGCTCTCGCAGTGCCCCGGGCGGTGGGCGGGACTGGTGGCCGGGCTCGGGCGGTCCGCCCAGGCCGCGCCCGATCCGCAGCTGGCCTGGCAGGCGTGGCAGACGGCGGTCGGCTGCGCGGGCATCCCGGCCGCCGAGCGGGCGGCGCGGCTGGAGCCGGCGTTGCTGAAGGCGGTGCGCGAGTCGGGGCTGTTCACGAGCTGGACGGAGCCGGATCCGGTGTACGAGCGGATGGCATCGGACTTCGTGGCCGCCGGGCCGGCCGCGGACACCGGCCCGGTGCGGTCCCTCGTGGAGGAGTTCGCCGCCCCGCTCGCCGCGCATGTACGGGCGCAGTCGCTGGGCGCGGCGCTGGTGCACCTGACGATGCCGGGGGTGCCGGATCTCTATCAGGGCACCGAGCGCGCGTATCTGGCCCTGGTCGACCCGGACAACCGGCGGCCGTTCGAGGAGCCGTCGCCGGACGCGCCCGCCGACGAGAAGGCGGAGCTGACGAAGGTGGCGCTCCGGCTGCGGCGGGAGCGGCCGGCGGTGTTCGGCGAGTCGGGCACGTACGCCCCGCTGCGCGCCTCGGGCCCGGCGGCCTCGCACTGCGTGGCCTTCTGCCGCGCGGGCGAGGTCGTGACGGCGGTGACCCGGCTGTCGCTGCGGCTCGCGGAATCGGGTGGCTGGCGCGGCACCCGGCTGGCCCTGCCCGACGAGGGCGTGTGGCGGGATCTCCTCGCGCCGGGCCGCGAGTTCATGGGCGGATCGGCGGAGGTGGCGGAGCTGTTCGCGGACCGGCCGGTGGCGTTGCTGGTGCGGGGCTGAGGGCTCAGCCGGGTCGGACGAGGAGGGTGCGCGGGCCCCTGGTGAGCAGGCCTGTGGCGGCCGGGCGAAAGCCTTCCGCCCAGCGGAGCCGGGGCATGGCGTCGAGCAGGGCGCGCAGGCCGTGTTCGGCCTCCAGGCGGCTGAGCGCCACGGCCGGGCAGCCCGCCGGACCGGTCAGCGTGCGGTCCTGGTCCGGGCGGAACGGGTCGAAGACGTCCGGGGCCGCGAAGCGTTGCGGGTCGCGCGCGGCGGCCCCGACGAGGCAGGCGACGGGCGCCCGCGCCGGGAGGGTGCCGCCGCTGAGGGTGACCTCGGCGACCGTGCGGCGCAGGACGACCTGGACCGGCGGGTCGCGGCGCAGCGACTCCGTCCAGGCCCGGCCGGTGAGCGCGGGTTCGATGCGCAGGGCGGCCAGCAGGTCGGGGTCGTCCAGCAGATTGGCGAGGAGCGAGGCGAGCACGGTCCGGCGCAGGGCGGTGTCCCGGGCGCAGGGCCCGTCACCGGCCGGCGCGGCGGGCAGCCAGCGGCAGAACTCCTCGACCAGGTCGGCCCGGGGGCTGCGGGCGATCCGCCGGGCGAGCACATGGACGGTGCGCTCCACGCGCTCGGCGAGGGGCTCCGGGACGGTGCCGGTCACCACGGTGTACCGGTCGGCGGGCAGACAGCGCGGGCTGCCGTGGCACAGGCCGAGCGGCGCGGGTCCGCCCCGGGGCGCCCCGTCCTGCGGGAAGCCGGTGAACCGGGGGTCGGCGAGGGCGGCGGTCACATCGTCGTACCGGCTGACCAGCCAGGCCCCGAGGGGCGCGTCGTAGCTGAGCGGGTACTGCTCGCGCAGCATCCGGTAGAAGCGGTACGGGTCCCGGGCCGCGCCGCGCGCGAGGAGGCTGGGCCCGGTGCAGGGCCGGCCGGTCCTGCGGGACCTGGCCCGGGTGGCGTGGGCCCGTGGCTCGGGCGAGGTGGTCGGGGCCGGTATGTCTCGGGGCGCGTCTGCCTGCATGGCGGTTCCCCCGGGCGAGTCGGTACGCCGGTGGCCGGCGCGGTCCCCCTCAGGGCATCACCTGAACGGTCGCGTCGCAGTCGGCGCGCGGCCGTTCAGGTGACATCGGGGGCGCCTCGCCGCTGCTCCGGGCGTCGGCCAGCAGGTCCGTGAAGGCGGCGGCCGCGCCGGTCAGCGGGACCCGGGAGAAGACGGCCAGCTCGCGGCGCCAGGCCGGGTCCACGGTGAGCAGGGCGCAGTCCTCGCCGACCGCGCCGCGTACGACGTGGGCGGGCGCGGTGGCGACGCCGACCCCGGCCGCCGCCATGCGTACCGCCGTCGAGGTGTGCTCGGTGCGCACCGCCGTACGGGGGGTGAAACCGGCGCGGGCGCACGCCCAGTCGAGGAAGGGGCGCCCCTCGACGACGGCCTCCATGGCGCAGCGGACCCAGAAGCGGTCGGCGAGTTCCTGGAGGCGGACCGAGGCGCGGCCCGCGAGGGGATCGTCGAAGGGGACGACGAGGACGATGTCCTCCGCGCCAACGGGGACGACCGGGCCGCTCCAGCGGGCGGGCGGCGGGCCGACGGCGAGGTCGGCGGTGCCCCGTTCGATCTGGTCCTCCAGGGCCTCGGTGGTGGCGTACTCGTGCAGGACGAGGGCGACGCCGGGGTGGACGGCGCGCCAGCGGGCGAAGACGTCGGGGAGGATGCCGACGGCGATGGCGTGGACGGTGGCGATGTGCAGCTCGCCGCCCTGCGCACCGGCGGCGGCGCGCGCGGCGCGGCGGGCCTGGGCGGCGCTGCGCACGGAGCGTTCGGCGTGCGGCAGGAAGGCACGGCCCATCGCGGTGAGCCGCACCCCGCGCGGGAGCCGTTCGAGCAGGGGCCCGCCGACGGCCCGCTCCAGGGCCTTGATCTGGTGGGAGAGCGCCGGCTGGGTGACGTGGAGCAGTTCGGCGGCCCGGGTGAAGGACGCCTCCTCGACCACGGTGACGAAGTACTGCATCTGCCGCAGGCTCATCGCGTCCTCCTGACATGAGCTCCGTGCATGGAAGCCACACAAACATTGCCTTGGACTCATGACAAGGACCGGGCGGAGGGTGGGAGCCATGACACAGGATCAGCGGGTGGGGGAAGCGGACGTCGTCGTCATCGGCGGCGGGACCGGCGGGTATGCGACGGCGCTGCGGGCGGCCGGGCTCGGCCTCGACGTGGTGCTCGCGGAGCGCGACAAGGTCGGCGGGACCTGTCTGCACCGGGGCTGCATCCCGAGCAAGGCGATGCTGCACGCGGCCGAACTTGTGGACGGCATCGCGGAAGCGCGTGAGCGGTGGGGCGTGAAGGCGGCGCTGGAGTCGGTGGACTGGCCGGCGCTGGTGGCCACCCGTGACGACATCGTGGCCCGGAACCACCGGGGCGTGCTGGCCCACTTGGCGCACGCGAAGGTGGAAGTGGTATCGGGCAGCGCCGAGTTGACCGGGCCGCGCACGGTGCGGATAGAGGGGTACGGGGAGGTGGCCGCCCGGCGCGGCATCGTGCTGGCGACGGGCTCGCGGCCTCGGACGCTGCCGGGCCCGGCGGCGGACGGGCGGCGGGTGGTGACCAGCGACGACGCGCTGTTCGCGCCCGGGCTGCCGGAATCGGTGCTGGTGCTGGGGGGTGGCGCGATCGGCGTGGAGTACGCCTCGCTGCACCGGTCGATGGGGGCGCGGGTGACCCTGGTGGAGGCGGCGGACCGGCTGGTTCCGCTGGAGGACGCGGACGTGTCGCGCCATCTGGCCCGGGGGCTGAAGAAGCGGGGCATCGACGTGCGGACCGGGACGCGGCTGCTGGAGGCCGTGCTCCTCGACGACGGCGTGCGGGCCACGCTCCGCACCCCGCGCGGGGAAACTTTGACCGTCGGGGCCGAACGGCTGCTGGTGGCGGTGGGCCGGGTCCCGGTGACGGACGGCCTCGGGCTCGCCGCCGCCGGACTGGCCACCGACGAGCGGGGGTACGTGGCGCCGGCGGACTGGTCGCGGCTGGAGACCTCGGTGCCGGGCGTCCATGTGGTGGGCGATCTGCTGCCGCCGCCGTCCCTCGGGCTGGCCCACGCCTCGTTCGCGGAGGGACTGTTGGTCGCGGAGACCCTGGCGGGGCGGCGTACGGCGGCGGTGGACTACGACGCGGTGCCCCGCGTCACGTACTCGGCACCGCAGACGGCGGCCGTGGGGCTGTCCGAGGCGGCCGCGCGCGACGCGGGCCACGACGTGGTGGTCAACACGATGCCGCTGACCGCCGTCGCCAAGGGCATGGTGCACGGGCAGGGAGGCATGGTGAAGGTGGTCGCGGAGCGGGACGGACGGGTGCTCGGCGTGCACCTGGTCGGGCCGCACGTCTCGGAGATGATCGCGGAGTCCCAGCTGATCGTCGGCTGGGACGCGGAACCCTTCGACGTGGCCCAGCACATCCACCCGCACCCGACGCTCTCCGAGGCGATCGGCGAGTCGTTCCTCACCCTGGCGGACCGGGGGCTGCACCAGCAGGCGTGACCGGGTGCGTCAGGCGGGCGGCCGGAGCGTCGGCGCGGAGAGGCGGAACATCATGCGGCCGAAGCTCACCTGGTCCCCCTCGCGCACCGGGACCGTGCCGGTGACGCGCTGCCCGTTGACACAGGTGCCGTTGGTCGAGCCGAGGTCCCGCAGCAGCCAGCGGTCGCCGTGCGCGGTCAGCTCCGCGTGCGTCCGGGAGACGGTCTCGTGGCTGAGCCGCAGTCCGTTGCCCGGATCGCGGCCGATGAGGAGGGGCTGCGGGCTGGGGGCGGGCAGCAGCAGCTTGGGCAGCCGCTCCGCCCGCCAGGCCCGGCGGACCCGCTCGGGGAAGCCGGAGACCCCGCCGACGACGCGCAACAGCCCCCGCGACCAACGGCCTTCGCGCTCCAGGTCCTTGGTGAGGGCTTCCAGCTCCTCGGGGCGGCTGGTCGTCAGCGCCACCTCCATGCGCTGCATGAAGGTGTCCTGGGAGAGCCTGCCCTGGGCCGCGCCCTCCCTGAGCACACCGAGAACACGGTCGCGCTGCGCGTCGGACAGGCGCGCGGTGGGCGTGTGGAACTCGAACGGGGACGTCACGGCTCGATTGTCGGTCCGACCGCCCCGGGGTGTCCAGAAGAACCCCGGTTTCCGCCCCCTCTGACCTGCACCGGATAACCGCGGGCGGCCCGTACGGAACGTTGCTAGGGTCGGCCGCTGTCGTCCGGAGACCCCGTGGCGCACCTCTTATCTCTGGAGCTCAGTGCCCGACGCACCGTTTGACCTGACCATCCGTCCGCTGACCGGTCCCGAGGAGCTGAAGCTCTTCCTCGGACTCCCCTACGTCCTCGACCACGAACTCGCGGACGACCTCGCCACCGGCCGCCGCCGCCCGGAATGGATGTGGGTGGCGCTGCGCGGCGACCAGGTGGTGGCGCGGATCGCCTGGTGGAGCAGGGACGGCGCGGCACCGCTGCTGCTCGACTTCTTCGACCTGGACGACACCCTGCCGCTCGCCGAGCGCGAGAAGGCCGGGCTGCGCCTGGTCGAGACGGCGACGGCCGCCGTCGTCCCGGCCGGGGCGCCGCGCCCCGAGTACGGGCGGTTCGTGCCGCCCGACTGGCGCGAGGACCCGGCCGTCCGCGAGGCCGTCGAGGCCCGGATCCGGATCATGGAGCGCACCGGGGCCCGGATGCTCGTGGAGCGCCTGCGCCTGGAGTGGCGCGCGGGGACTCCGGTGCCGGCCGCGAGCGGGCGGCTGCGGTTCCGGGCGGTGGAGGGGCGCGAGGACCTGCTCGCGCTGATGGCGCCCGTGATGGAGGGGACCCTCGACGCGCACGGGCAGACGGACCTGGCGTCCGGTCTGACGCCGCGTCTGGCCGCCGAGAAGCATTACGACGAGGAGCTGGCCGGGTACGCCACGCCCCGTGAGTGGTGGCGTATCGCCGAACTCCCGGACGGCGAGCCGGTCGGCTTCGTGATTCCGGCCCGCAACAGCTACAACCCGATCATCGCGTACATCGGTGTGCTGCCCGCCCACCGCGGTCACGGCTACATCGACGACATCCTCGCCGAGGGGACGCGGATACTGGCCGCGCAGGACGGGGTGGAGCGCATCCGGGCGGCGACGGACCTGGGCAACGTGCCGATGGCGAAGGCGTTCGCCCGGCTGGGCTACGTCAATTTCGAGCGCGCCTTCGACATGGTGTGGGACGACTGACGGCCGCCTCGTCCTCGTAGCACGATGGTCCCGGGGCGCACGGCCCCGGGACCGAGGGAGTGCTGCATGTTGTTCGAGGTATGGGCACCCGATGCGGGGTCGGCCGCGCTGCGGCTGGCGGGCGAACTGCGGCCCATGGAGCCCGATCCGGACCGGCCCGGCTGGTGGACCGCCGAGGCGGAGGCCGCGGACGGCGACCGGTACGGCTTCGCCCTGGACGGCGGTCCGGTGCGCCCCGACCCCCGCTCGCGCCGCCAGCCGGACGGCCCCGACGGCGAGTCGGCGGTGGTCGACCACGACGCGTACACCTGGCGCTCCGAGTGGGCGGGGCGCGAGCTGCCCGGCGCGGTCCTGTACGAGCTGCACATCGGCACGTTCACCGCCGAGGGCACGTTCGACGCGGCGGCGGCCCGGCTGGGGCACCTGACGGAGCTGGGCGTCACCCATGTGTCGCTGATGCCGGTCTGCCCGTTCCCCGGGGTGCACGGCTGGGGGTACGAGGGGGTGTCGCTGTGGGCCGTCCACGAGCCGTACGGCGGCCCCGAAGGGCTCAAGCGCTTTGTCGACACGGCGCACGGCCTGGGGCTCGCCGTCGTCCTGGACGTCGTCCACAATCACCTGGGCCCGTCCGGCAACTACCTCCCCGCGTTCGGCCCGTACTTCACCGAGACGCACCACACCCCGTGGGGCGCGGCGGTCAACCTGGACGCGCCGGGCTCCGACGAGGTGCGGGCGTACCTGCTGGGCAGCGCGCTCGCCTGGCTGCGCGACTACCGGCTCGACGGGCTGCGGCTCGACGCGGTGCACGCCCTGGCCGACACCCGGGCGCTGACCTTCCTGGAGGAGCTGTCCGCCGCGGCCGACGCGCTCTCCGCCGAGCTGGGGCGCCCGCTGCCGCTGATCGCCGAGTCCGATCTGTGCGACCCGCGCACCACGACCCCGCGCGCGGAGGGCGGGCTCGGGCTGCACGCGCAGTGGAACGACGACTTCCACCACTGCCTGCACACCGCGCTCACCGGCGAGTCCCAGGGCTACTACGCGGACTTCGCGCCCGCGCCGCTGGCCGGGCTCGCCAAGACGATGACGAGCGCCTTCTTCCACAACGGCACGTACTCCGGCTTCCGGGGCCGTACGCACGGCCGCCCCGTCGACGTCACGCGCAGCGCCGCCCACCGCTTCGTCGGCTATGCCCAGACCCACGACCAGATCGGCAACCGGGCCCTCGGCGACCGGCTCGCCGCCTCCCTCTCCCCCGGGCTGCTGGCCTGCGCGGCGGCGCTCGTGCTGACCGGGCCCTTCACACCGATGCTGTTCATGGGCGAGGAGTGGGGCGCCCGCACCCCGTGGCAGTTCTTCACGGACCACACGGACCCGGAGCTGGCGGAGGCCGTACGGACCGGCAGGCGCCGGGAGTTCGGGGCGCACGGCTGGGCGGAGGAGGACATCCCGGACCCGCAGGACCCTGCCACCCGGGCCCGCTCCTGCCTGGACTGGGACGAGCCCGGCCGCGAGCCGCACGCCCGGCTGTACGCCTGGTACCGCGAGCTGATCGCCCTGCGCCGCACTCTGCCGGACCTGCGCGACCCGGACCTGGCGAGCGTGAAGGCGGCGTACGACGACGGGGCGCGGTGGCTCGCGGTGCGCCGGGGCGACCTGCGGATCGCGGTCAACCTCGACGCGGGGCCGGCCGCGATCCCGCTGGGCAACGGGCGGCACCGGGGCGGTCCGGGACGGGTGCTCGCCGCGTGGCTGCCGGTGGAGCCGCCGGGCCCGGACGGGATGCTGCACCTGCCGGCGGAGTCCTGCGTGGTCCTGGCCGACGACTGACCGGCGCTACTCCACGATCGCGAGTTCGCGGGCGGTGGCGTTGAGGCGGCGCCCGCCGTCCTCGGTGACGGTCACGATGTCCTCGATGCGGACGCCGAACCGGCCCGGCAGGTAGATGCCGGGCTCCACCGAGAAGCACATGCCGGGCACGAGCGGCTGTTCCTCGCCCTCGATCATGTAGGGCGGTTCATGGGTGGTGACGCCGATGCCGTGGCCGGTGCGGTGGATGAAGCGTTCCCCGTAGCCGAACTCGGTGATGACGGCGCGGGCGGCCCGGTCGATCTCCTGGCAGGCGACACCGGGGCGCACCGCCGCGCAGCCCGCCTGCTGCGCCTCGCGCACGATGTCGTGGACCCGCTGCTCCTCGGCGGTGGGTTCGCCGACGTGGACGGTGCGGGAGGTGTCGGAGCCGTAACCGTGCTTGAGGCCGCCGAAGTCGAGGACGACCATGTCGCCGTGCTCGATGGTGCGTTCCCCCGCCTCGTGGTGCGGGTTGGCGCCGTTGGGGCCGGAGCCGACGACGGTGAAGTCGACCTGGGAGTGCCCGTGCTCGGTGAGCAGCCGGGCCAGGTCGGCCGCGACCTCGGTCTCCTTCCGGCCGGAGAAGCGGACCTTCAGGATCTCCTCGTACGCGGCGTCGGCGGCGGCCCCGGCGGCGGCGAGCCGTTCCAGCTCGTGGGCGTCCTTCACCGCGCGCAGCATCGGGAGCGCCTGGGTGAGCGAGGCGTACGAGGTGCCGGGCAGCCGCTGCTGGAGGCCGAGGAGGTGCATCGCCCAGGCGTTGTCGCTGATGCCGAACCGGCCCCGCTCGTCCAGCAGCGGGGCGGTGACGGCGTACGGGTCCTTGCCGTCCGTCCAGTCGCGCAGGGTCAGGGCGGGGGCGCCGACGGCCTTCTCCGCGTCCGGTGCCTCCAGCGTCGGCACGACCAGGACGGGGTCCTGGCCCGCCGCGAGGACGAGGAGGGTGAGGCGCTCGGTGTCCGCGGGCGGCGCGTAGCCCGTCAGGAACACCATGTCGGGCCCCGGTGCGACGAGGACCCCGGCGAGCCCGGCCGCGGCGGCGCTCTCGGCGGCCCGCGCCATCCTGGCCCGGTAGTCGTCGGCGGTGAACGGCACGGGCTGGTTCATGGGCATGCGGGTCCTCCTGACGGCACGGAACGGCCCCCCTATCCTGCCCGTCCGCCGGTGCGCACGCGAGCAGGTCAGGGGCGCGGTCCCGGCCCGTCCCGCACGACCAGGTCCGCCCGGTCGCGGCCGGCCGCGACGAGCCGGGCGTTGGCCTCGTCGGACCGCGCCACCCAGCGCTCGGCGCCGGCCCGGGTCTTCCCGTACCGCACATGCCGGTCGACGAGCCGGGGCACGCGTACCGCGTCGTCCGGGTCCAGGTACCACGCCTCGTCCAGCAGCCCGCGCACCGGGGCCCAGGGCCCTTCCCCGTACAGCAGGTAGTTGCCCTCGGTGACGACGAGCGGTACTTCGGGCGGTACGGGGATCGCCCCGGCGACCGGTTCCTCCAGGGACCTGTCGAAGGCGGGGGCGTAGACGACGGTCCCGGGCTCGGGGGCGCGCAGCCGGCGCAGGAGGGCGGCGTACCCGGCGGCGTCGAAGGTGTCGGGCGCGCCCTTGCGGCCGGCCCGCCCGAGACGTTCGAGCTCCGCCTGAGCGAGGTGGAAGCCGTCCATGGGCACGAGGACGGCGAGCGGGCCGAGCGCGTCGGTGATCCGCCCGGCCAGCGTCGACTTGCCGGCTCCGGGCGGCCCGGCGATGCCGAGGACGCGCCGTCGTCCGGTGCGGGCGAGGCGGTGCGCGCGGGCGGTGAGGTCGGGGAGGTCCATGCGGATAGTGTCGCGTTCCGGGGACAAGGCCCTGTCCCCCTCCCGCCGCGAGGAGTTCCATGCCGCACATCGCCCTGGTCACGCTGGTCGTCCGCGACTACGACGAGGCCCTTTCCTTCTACACCGGCGCCCTGGGCTTCGAGCTGGTGGAGGACTCCGACCGGGGCGACGGCTCGCGCTGGGTGGTCGTCCGCCCGCGGGGCACCGCGGGCACGGGGCTGCTGCTGGCGCGCGCCAAGGACGAGGCGCAGGCGGCGAGCGTCGGGGCGCAGAGCGGCGGCCGGGTCGGCTTCTTCCTGCACACCGAGGACTTCACGGGCGACCACGCCAGGATGACGGCGGCCGGGGTGCGCTTCCTGGAGGAGCCGCGCCATGAGCCCTACGGCACGGTCGCGGTCTTCGAGGACCTGTACGGCAACCGCTGGGACCTGCTCCAGCCGGCGTGACGGGGCGGAGGCCGGGCAGCGTCCGTCAGCCCGCCGCGCCCGCCAGCGCCTCCAGGACCGGTGCGATCAGCGGGTGGGCCTCCGCGCCCCGGCGCACCGCCGCGAAGACCCGGCGGGTCGGGGCGGTCCCGCGCACCGGGCGGACCACCACGCCGGTCAGCGGCATGCCCCGGAGGGCGGTGCGCGGCACCAGGGCCACTCCGGCGGCGGCGCCGGCGAGGGCGACGACCGCGTGGAAGTCGTCCGAGGAGTGTTCGAGGTCCGGGGCGAAACCGGCGTACTCGCAGGCCAGGACCACCACGTCGTGGCAGGGGTTGCCGGGGTATGGCCCGATCCAGGCGTCCTTGGCCAGCTCGGCGACGGCCACCTGCTCCTGGCCGGCCAGCCGGTGCCCGACCGGGAGCACCGCGTCGAACGGTTCCGAGTAGAGGGGGACGCGGGTGAGGCGGCGGTCGTCCTCGCCCGGGGCGCCCCGGTACTCGACGGCGACGGCGACATCGACCTGGCGGTCCAGGACCATCGGGACGCTCGCGTCGCCCTCGGCGTCCTGGACGCGGACCTTGATGCCGGGGGCGGTCCGGCTCAGCGCGGCGATGGCGGGGGCGAGCACCAGCCCGATGCCGGTGGCGAACGCGGCGACCGTGACCGTGCCGGCCTCGCCCGAACCGTACGCGGCGAGCTCGGCCTCCGCCCGTTCCAGCTGGGCCAGGACCGCGTTGGTGTGGGTGAGCAGGATCTCGCCGGCCGGGGTGAGCCTGGCGCCGCGCGAGCCGCGCTCGACCAGCCGGTGGCCGGTCTCCTGCTCCAGGGCGGCGAGCTGCTGGGAGACGGCGGACGGGGTCAGGTACAGGGCGGCGGCCGCGGCGGTCACCGTGCCGTGGTCCGCCACGGCTCGCAGGACGCGCAGCCGCCGGGCATCGATCATGCGACCCATTGTCCCAGGTCGCGGGGGCGCCCTGACCGCCCCCGCGACCGTCCTGGGACCGTCCCTCAGCCCTCCAGCTCGGCGCGCGCCGCGACGAACGCGTCTACCGCGCGGTTCACGTCGTCCGTGGAGTGCGCCGCGGAGAGCTGGACGCGGATGCGGGCCGCGCCCTGGGGGACGACCGGGTACGAGAACCCGATCACGTACACACCGCGCTCCAGGAGCAGCTCCGCCATCCGGCCTGCCTTCGCCGCGTCCCCGATCATGACGGGGGCGATGGCGTGGTCGCCGGGCAGGATGTCGAAGCCCTCCTCGGTCATCCGGGTACGGAAGAGCGCGGTGTTGGCGTTGAGCCGCTCGCGCAGCTCGCCGGCGGACTCCAGCAGGTCGATGACCTTGAGGGAGGCGGCGGCGATGACCGGGGCGAGCGAGTTGGAGAAGAGGTACGGGCGCGAGCGCTGGCGCAGCAGGGCGACGATCTCGGCGCGGGCCGCGACGTAACCGCCGGACGCGCCGCCGAGCGCCTTGCCGAGGGTGCCGGTGATGATGTCGACGCGGTCCATGACGCCGTGCAGCTCGGGCGTACCGCGTCCGCCGGCACCGACGAATCCGACGGCGTGCGAGTCGTCCACCATGACCATGGCGTCGTAGCGCTCGGCCAGGTCGCAGATCTCGCGCAGCGGCGCCACGTAGCCGTCCATGGAGAAGACGCCGTCGGTGACGATCAGCCGGCGCCGGGCACCGGACGCCTCCTTGAGCTGCGTCTCCAGGTCGGCCATGTCGCGGTTGGCGTAGCGGAAGCGCTTGGCCTTGGACAGGCGGATGCCGTCGATGATCGAGGCGTGGTTGAGAGCGTCGGAGATGACCGCGTCCTCGGCGCCGAGGATCGTCTCGAACACGCCGCCGTTGGCGTCGAAGCAGGAGGAGTAGAGGATCGTGTCCTCCTGGCCCAGGAAGGAGGAGAGCCGCTGCTCCAGCTCCTTGTGGACCTCCTGGGTGCCGCAGATGAAGCGGACCGAGGCCATGCCGTAGCCCCAGCGGTCCAGCGCCTCGTGGGCGGCGGCGATCACGTCGGGGTGGTCGGCGAGGCCCAGGTAGTTGTTGGCGCAGAAGTTCAGCACCTCGCCGGGGCGGCCCCCGGCGGTGACGGCCACGGTCGCGGACTGCGGGGTGCCGATGACGCGCTCGGGCTTGTGCAGCCCGGCCGCCTCGATCTCTTCGAGGGTGGTGCGCAGATCGTCGCGTACGGAGTCGAACATGCGGGATTCCTTAAGAGGTGTGAGGGTCAGGCGGTCCAGTCGAGGATGACCTTGCCGCCGCGCCCGCTCGCCGCGTCGTCGAAGGCCGCCTCGAAGTCGCGGTAGCCGTACCGGCCGGTGATCACGGGGGCGAGGTCGAGGCCGCCCTCCAGCAGGACGGACATGGCGTACCAGGTCTCGTACATCTCGCGGCCGTAGATGCCCTTGACGGTGATCATCGAGGTGACGATCCGGGCCCAGTCGACGGCGAACTCCTCGGACGGGAGGCCGAGCATCGCGATCCGGCCGCCGTGCGTCATGTTCGCGATCATGTCGCGCATCGCCTCGGGTCGGCCGGACATCTCCAGGCCGATGTCGAAGCCCTCGCGCAGGCCCAGCTCCTTCTGGCCGTCGGCGATGGTCTGCTCGCCGACGTTGAGCGCCAGGCTGACGCCGACCTTGCGGGCAAGCTCCAGACGGGCCTCGCTGACGTCGGTGATCACGACGTTGCGGGCGCCGGCGTGCTTGGCGACGGCGGCGGCCATGATGCCGATGGGGCCGGCACCGGTGATCAGGACGTCCTCGCCGACCAGGGGGAAGGACAGCGCGGTGTGCACGGCGTTGCCGAACGGGTCGAAGATCGCGGCGACGTCGAGGTCGACGGGGACCCGGTGCACCCACACGTTGGACGCGGGCAGCGCGACGTACTCGGCGAAGGCACCGTCGCGGCCGACGCCGAGGCCCAGCGTCGAGCGGCAGAGGTGGCGGCGGCCGGCCAGGCAGTTGCGGCACTTGCCGCACACGAGGTGGCCCTCGCCGCTGACCAGGTCGCCGACGGCGATGTCCACGACGTCCGCGCCGATCGCGGCGACCTCGCCGACGAACTCGTGGCCGAGGACGAGCGGGGTGCTGATGGCCTGCTGCGCCCAGCCGTCGTAGTTGCGGATGTGCAGGTCGGTCCCGCAGATGCCGGTGCGCAGGACCTTGATCAGTACGTCGCCGGAGCCGGTCTCGGGCTCGGGGACGTCCATCAGCCAGAGCCCGGGCTCGGCCTTCTGCTTCACGAGTGCCTTCACGGCTGCGGCTCCCTGTACGGCGTTGAGCTCCCCGGACCGGGGCATGCCTGAGGAAGCCTGCGGCCCGGGGAAGGATGAGAGGGACGGCATGGCAGCGCGCTCGCACCGGCTGCCGCGCACCATCCTCCGCCGTCACGGAGAAATCTGCCGTACCCCGCGCCCCAGGTCCATCGAGGTTTTCTTAAGCGGGTCCGCAGTTCCGCTTCACACCGGGCCGGGGGGTTCCGCCGTACGGCTCAGTCGCGCGGCCAGGGCCTGCCGTCGAGGCGTTCGATGTCGCGGTTGAGCCGGGCCAGGTCGTCCGCGAAGCGGGCGGCCTCCTCCGGGGTCCACTCGGCGAGGACCCGTTGCAGGCCCTCGCGGTTCTCGGCCCGGTCCTTGTCGAGGCGGCGCTCGCCCTCGTCGGTGATGACGAACTTGCGCGCGATCCCGCCGTCCGGGTCGGCGATGCGGTCGACCACGCCGGCCCGGAGCATCGCGGCGGTCTGCCGGTTCAGCGTCGAGGTGTCGAGGCCGAAGGCGTCGTGCAGCTGGCCGATCGACATCGGGCCCTGGACCCGGATGCGGCTGAGGAGGATGTACGCGCTCCGGTCGAGCCGCCCGCCGCCGCGCGAGGTAAGCAGGCTCATGTGCCGGCCGAGCAGCATCGTCTCGAACTCGATCCGGTCCACTGGCATGTCCACGCACGGCTCCCCACGGCTGCGGTCCGCCTCCCCCACCGGGACGGCGACCTCTCTGTACACATATACCACAAAATGTGTGCACGATGCACGCATCATGCATGATGCACAACGTCTCACGCGGGGCCGGTCGGGTTTGAACGGCTACCGCCACTCGAAACGGTTGTCCTGCCCGCCCCTGGGCCGGACAATCCCTCGTGACGCGAAGCGCTCGCCCGCCCCGCCGTAGACTCGCCGGATGGCGAAGTATTTCGACGTACACCCCGAAAATCCTCAGCAGCGCACCATCACCAACGTGGCCGAAAGCATCCGTTCCGGGTCGCTCGTCGCGTATCCGACGGACTCCTGCTACGCACTCGGGTGTCAGCTCGGCAGCCGGGACGGCCTGTCCCGCATCCGGGCGATCCGCAACCTCGACGACCGTCACCACTTCACGCTGATGTGCCAGAACTTCGCCCAGCTCGGGCAGTTCGTGCACATCGACAACGACGTGTTCCGTACGGTCAAGGCGTCGACGCCCGGCCAGTACACCTTCATCCTGCCTGCCACGAAGGAGGTGCCGCGCCAGCTGCTGCACCCCAAGAAGAAGACCGTCGGCGTGCGCATCCCCGACCACCCGGTGGTCCAGGCGCTTCTGGGCGAGCTGGGCGAACCGCTGCTCTCCAGCACGCTGTTGCTGCCCGACGAGGCGGAACCCCTCACCCAGGGCTGGGAGATCAAGGAGCGCCTGGACCACGAGGTGGACATCGTCATCGACTCCGGCGACTGCGGTACGGAGCCGACGACGGTCATCGACTTCTCGGGCGGCGAGCTGGAGATCGTACGCCGGGGCGCCGGTGACATCTCTCGGTTCGAATAGCACGGCCCGGCCCCCGCGACCTCGCCGAAGGATCGCGGGGGCGGCCACCGCCTCAGACGAGGACGGAGGCCGTTCCGGTCGGGAACCAGCCCCTGGGGAACCAGCCCGCGGGCGCGGCGGCCGGGAACCAGCCGTCGGGCGAGGCGTCCTGCCCGGCCGGGAACCACCCGTCGGGCTCGGCGCTGTGGGACGCGGCAGGCGGGGGCGGAGTCGCGGCCACGGCGGCCGGCGCCATGGCCCCGCCCACCACCACCAGGGTCGCTGCGGCCAGTCCCGAGAACGCGTACTTCATCTTCATCGGACTCCCCTTGGTCGGTTGCTCGTCGGCCGGACCCCGGCGTCCCCCCGGAGCACCGGGGTCCGGTGACCACAGCTTCCCTCCCCGCCGCGCCCCCCGTCTTTGACCTACGGTCACCACTGACTTGACGATGCGTGCCGGTAGTCGCGGGGAGACATGCCGTAGGCCGTACGGAAGCTGCGGGTGAAGGTGGAGTGAACCCGGAAGCCCCAGCGCGCGGCGATCTGATGCACGGTCACCCTGCTCAGAGCGGGGTCCCGCAGATCCCGCCCCGCGCGCTTCAGCCGCATCCCCCGGATCCACGCCGTCAGCGTCGTGCCGCGCACGCTGAACAATCGGTGGAGATACCCCACCGAGACGTGGTGGGCGCCGGCGATCGTACGGGGTGACAGGTCCGGGTCGTTCAGATGCCGCTGCACGAACGCCTCGATGCTCAGCAGCAGTGCGCCCTGGCGGGAGTCGTCCCCGGCCCCCGGCGCCGCGTCCGCGTGGTGGTCGACGAGCGCGGTGAGCAGGTCGCCGGCGATCTCCGCCAGACGGCTGCGGTCGTTCGGGCGGTACCCGCGCGACTCGTCGGCCAGACTGCTCATCAGGTGGACGAACATGCCGGCGAAGCCACCGTGCCCCGGCAGCGGCCGGGCGAGCAGCGGCTCCACGAGGTCCGCGGACGGGCCGAGCAGGGCGCGCGGGATGTGGGCCCGGACCAGCGCCGCGGGTTCGCCGCCCGGGACGCCGACACCGATCCCGAAGGGGCGCGAACTGTCGTAGAAAGCGAGCTCGTTCGGCCCCAGGACCGCTTCCCGTCCGGCCTGGCTGAGCACCGTCCGCCCGGCGGCGGCCAGCGCGACGCAGACCAGCTCCGGATCGGCCTGCCGCACCATCCTCGCGGAACGCACCACCCGCCCCGGTGACATCGTCAGCCGGACGACGCTCACCGCCGCGAGGTCGACGCCGCGGACCGACGCGGTGAAGCCGTCCGCCTCATGGCTGAGGACGCCCATGGGGTGCTCGCTGGTGAGGAACGCGTCGTTCAGCGCCGCCAGCCGCTCACGCGGCGCCAAGTCATCGCGATCGAAGAGTGTATGCAGCATGGCTCCCCCCAGGAGCCCACGGTAACGAACGCCTCTTCCCCCTGCCGAGCCGAATCGGCCACGCGTTCGGCGACCCGGCCGTCGTCTCCTTGATAGCGTCGCCCCAGCGACTGCGGAGCACTCCCCGCCGGGGTCGCCGCTCTCTGCCGGGACGGCGCTGCCACCGCGAGGGCGGGTGCGGGTGGCAGGGGATCTTCAGGCAGGGACGAAGAGAGCCGACGCATGAGCCTCGCGCAGTTGCACTACACCTCCGCGGCGGACGGGGACGGAACCGGCGAGGACGGGCCGACGGCCGCCCGCTTCACGGCGGTTGACGCCTCGATACCCGCGTCCGTGCTGACCGAGGCGGGACCGCTGCTGGCGTACGAGGCGCCGCGCGGCACACCGGACCGGCTCACGGACACCGCCCTGCGCGCCCTCCCCGAGGCGTACAGCTTCAGCCTGCTCTCCGACGGCAGCGGGCTGCTGGCCCGGGCCGTCCCGGTGCGCTCCCCCCGGACCTCCGCGGTCCGCTTCCACGCCCACGCGGTCCACCTCCCCTCCGGCACCCGGCTGCCGGAGGGGACCCTGCCGCTCACCGCCTGCCGGTCCGCCCGCTGGGCCGCCGCCACCCCGGAGCGGCCGCTGCCCGATCCGCTCGCCGCGCTGCCCGCCCCGGCCGGCCACGAGGCCCGCGAGCGCGAGGCGCTCAACGACTTCGCCGTCTCCCGCGGCCCCTGGCTCGCCGGGGTGCTGTCCGACCTGCGCCGCCTGCACGGACCGGATGGACCGGAACGGGTCGTCCTGGTCGAGCGGCAGAGCGCGGACGTCGCCCGGTGGATCGCGCTCGCCGGGCTCGCCCTGCCGGACGGACTCGCCGAGGACCTGACCTTCACCACGTACACGCGCCGCCCCCGCGAGGCGGCGCAACGGGTCGTCGGGGTGCTGCCCGAGGACGCCGAGGAGCTGGCGGACCCCGGACTGCGCGTCCATGTGTGCACCGGCCCGCGCCCGGAGGGGCCCGTGGGCGACACCTGGGCCGAGACGGCGGCCCGTGTCTGGCGCGGCCGTGCGCCGGAGCTGTTCCGGGAGGCGGCCGCACTGCCCGGGGAGCCGTTCGCGGCGGGGCCGCTGGCGGTGACGGCCCTGTGCGCCGGCATACCGCTCGGCACCGAGGAGCGCGCGGCGGCCGCCGGCTGGGCCGCCGAGCGGCCGTACGCCCTGGACGGGACCCGGACCCGCCTGCTGGTCGAGGCGCTGACCTCACCCGGGGCGGACGACCGCTCCGGCCCCGAATTCGACGCCGCCGGACGGCTGTTCGCCGCGCTCGACGGCCGCTCCCCCGCGACGACCACCGCCCCGCTCGCCGCGATGCTGGTGACGGAGGCGGTGCGCGGCGGCAACGGCTCGCTGGAACTGCCCGGCCGCACCGCCTTCAGCGGCCCGGAGGGCGCGGCCGTCGCCGGGGAGCTCGGGCCGGAGATCGTGACCGAGCTGGGCGGCGCGGGCGTCGGCCTGGATGTGGCCCGTACGGTGCAGCTGCTGCGGGTGGCCCGGCTGCTCGGGGTGGACTGCGCCGAGCTGCTGCCCTCCGTGGTGGACCGGCTGGCGCCCGCGCTGCTGCCGGGCGGCGAGGAGGGCGCCCCGGGCTGGGCGCCGGCACTGCTTGAGCTGATGGACGAGCAGTTCGACGTGCGGACGGCGCTGCTCGGCGCTCTCGACCGGATCGCGCCGGACCGTCCGGCCGGGGTGGCGCGGCTGCTGAGCCGGGTGCCGCTGCCGTTCACCGGCACGCAGGCGCTGCCGCACTTGCGGATGTGCGCCGGGGCGCCGGAGGCCAGGGCCGACTGCGGCGACGACCGGGTCGCGACGCTCCAGCGGATCCTGCGGGCCGGCGGGGTGTCGCCGTTCGCGGAGCCGCTGGTGCTGCGCACCGGGGTGGGCCTGGTGTGGGACGCGGAGGCGCCTACGGCCGCCGAGGCCCGGCAGCTGCTGGAGGCGGCGACCTCGGACGCGCACCGGGCGGCCGGCACCTGGTCGCTCCTGGTGGCCGCCGCACTCGCGGCCGGCGCCGACGACGCCGCGGCCCCGGAGCTTGCCCACGACCTGCTGCGCGGCTTCCCGCAGGAGACCGGGGGCCGGGTGCGCGCGGCGCTCCAGCTCCTGGATTTCGCCCGCGAGGTGCGCTCGGGGGCGGCGGAGCCGGACTGGGCCGGCCGGGTGCGGGCGCTGCGCGCGGAGGCGGAGCCCGTGGAGCCGGGCGTGCTCGGGCAGGCGTGCGACGCGGTGGCCGGGCGGCTGCTGGCGCCGGAGCGGCCCGACGACGAGCTGTACGCCCTCGTGCAGAGCGGGGACGCGGACCTGATCGCCGCCTACGCCAGGACCGCGCGCGGTGACGGCGTCCGGGCCCGGCTGGCCGCCGACCCGGCCTACGCGGCCGACTGCTTCACCGTGTGGACGGCCCACCCGCACGCCGGCCGGGTGTGGACCGAGGCCGCCGCCGGGCTCCTCGACGAGGTGCTGCGCCCCGTGGTGCGGGGGCTGCCCACCGACCGGGTCGCGGCGGTCGAGGACGCGGTCGGCCGCTCGGGCAGCAGCGGCCGGGCGGACGCCTTCCGCGACTGGAACCGCCGCGAGCGCGGCACCCTGGGCCGCCTGGGCCGCCGCATCGCGGGCCGGGTGCGACGGGCCTGAGCGTTACGGAGCCGGGCGCGCCGGCCCCGTAACGCGTAAGGATCAGGCGTCCGGCGTCAGCCGCAGCGAGATCGAGTTGATGCAGTAGCGCTGGTCCGTCGGGGTCGGGTAGCCCTCGCCCTCGAAGACGTGGCCCAGGTGCGAGCCGCAGCGGGAGCAGCGGACCTCGGTGCGGACCATGCCGTGGCTGCGGTCCTGGATCAGCTCGACCGCGTCGGTGTCCTTCGGGTCGTAGAAGGACGGCCAGCCGCAGTGCGACTCGAACTTGGTGTCGGAGCGGAACAGCTCCGCCCCGCAGGCCCGGCAGGAGTAGACGCCCTCGGTCTTGGTGTCCGTGTACTCACCGACGAACGCGGGCTCGGTGCCGGCCTTGCGCAGCACCGCGTACTCGGCGGGGGTGAGCTCCTCCCGCCACTGTTCGTCCGGCTTCTCGACGTCGTACGGCACGGTGGCTCCTTCAGCTCGACAGGTGGTCCAGGATCCGCGGGCCGAGGTCGGTGACGTCGCCCGCTCCCATGGTGAGAACGAGGTCGCCGGGCTTCGCCATTCCCGCGACGACCTCGGGGACCCGGTCCTTGTCGTGGACGGCAGTGACGTCGGCGCCGGCGGCGGTGGCGGCGTCGATGATCAGGGCGCTGGTGACGCCGGGGACCGGGTCCTCGCGGGCCGGGTAGATGTCCAGGACCACGGAGGCGTCGGCGAGGGCGAGGGCCTGGCCCATCTCGGTGCCGAGCTCCTGGGTGCGGGAGAACAGGTGGGGCTGGAAGACGACGAGGAGGCGGGCGTCGGACGCGGCACCGCGCATGGCCTCCAGGTCGGCGGTCATCTCGGTGGGGTGGTGGGCGTAGCTGTCGATGACCTGGACGCCGGCCGCCTCGCCCTTGAGCTGGAGGCGGCGCTTGACCCCGGTGTACGTGCCGAGGGCCGAGGCGAGGTTGTGGGCGGGGATGCCGAGGGCGATGCCGGCGGCGAGGGCGGCGACCGCGTTGAGCGCGTAGTGGCGGCCGGGCACGGAGACGGCGAAGGTGAGGAACTTGCCGCCCAGGACCACCGTGACCTCGCTGGTCAGCCCGCGCGGGGTGATCTTGTGGACGCGCACGTCGGCGGTCTCGGCCTCGCCGTAGGTCACGACGGTGAGCGCGGGCAGCGCCTCGCGGACCCGGCGGGTCAGCTCGACGGCGCCGGACTGGTCGGCGGAGACGACGAGCGTGCCCTCGGGGACGATCTTCCCGGCGAAGGTCTCGAAGGACTCGTAGATCTCGTCCATCGAGGCGTAGTTCGCGTGGTGGTCCAGCTCGACGTTGAGGACGATCGCGACGTCGGGGTCGTACTTCTGGAAGCTGCGGTCGCTCTCGTCGGCCTCGGCGACGAAGATGTCGCCCTCGCCGTGCGTGGCGTTGGTGCCCGGGCCCGCCAGGTCGCCGCCGATGGCGTACGAGGGGTCGAGGTCCAGCTCGCTCAGGGCGACGGCCAGCATCGAGGTGGTGGTGGTCTTGCCGTGGGTGCCGGCCACGGCGATCGAGCGCAGCCCGCCCATCAGCGAGGCCAGGGCGTCGGAGCGGTGCACGACGGGGACCGACAGCTCCCCGGCGCGCACCAGCTCCGGATTGTCGGCGCGGATGGCGCTGGAGACGACCACGCAGCTGGCGTCGTCGGCCAGGTGCCCGGCGGCGTGCCCGATGTGGACGGTCGCCCCCAGCGCGCGCAGCGCCTCGGCCGTCGGGGACTCCTTGGCGTCGCTGCCCGCGACCTTCGCGCCGCGCTGGGCGAGGATCTTGGCGATGCCCGACATTCCGGCGCCGCCGATGCCGATGAAGTGCGGTCGTTCCATGGCGGCGGGGATGCCGGGTGCCATACGTGTCTCTCCCAGGTGCGTACGGGTAGGGGCTCCCAGCCTATTCGCTGTGGGCGAAGAGCTTGAGCACCGGGACGCCGACCTTGTGCCGGGCCCGGGACGCCCAGTCGCGATGGAAGAACTCCTCTACGTAGTGAGGTGCGGTCAGCACGATGACCTCGTCGGCCTCGGACTGCTCGACCACCGAGGTGAGCTTGTCCAGGGGGTGGCTCTCGATCACCTGTCCGACGGCTTCGGAGCCCGCCTGGCGCAGCGCCTCCAGGGAGACCTGGAGGGCGAGCTCGGCGGACTCCCTGGCGCTCCTGCCCTCGGGCTCCTCGCTCTCGCGGGCGGCTTCCTTCAGTTCGCCCATCGCCAGGTCGTCGATGGCCCGCAGCAGCACGTCCGCCTGGTCGCCGCGCGGCTGCATGAGGACGACGAAGGAGATGCGTTCCTCCCCGTGCAGGGTGGTGACGAATTCGATGTCCCCGGAGGTGAGGGCCTTCTCGATCATCAAAACGCTGGTGAACACCACAGAGCCCTTCTCTTCAGCGACCGTGGCCGGTCGCTGCCGAAACCATCCTTCCCCGCGCTCGCACGGGGTCTGCGAGATCCATTCTGCCCACGGAACGCTAACCGGAACATGATATTCCGCTCATTGCCGCCGCACGGCGCGGTACGGGGAGGGCTCTGGGGCGTACGGGGCCACCGCGGCTCAGCTCCGGCGGTAGCGGGTGAAGAGGAAGCCGTCCTCCTCCAGCAGTGAGGCCAGGACGAATCGTTTCGGCACGGCGACGGCGGGCCCGCCCGCGATCCGCTGGGCGTCACCGGCCGTGAGCATCGGCGCGACGGTCAGGCACAGCTCGTCCAGCACCCCCTCCGCCACGAACTGGCCGAGCAGCCGGGGACCGCCCTCCGTCAGCAGCCGCCGGTGACCCCGGTCGGCCAGCTCCCGCACGGCGCGCGCGGGGTCGACGCGCGAGCCCTCCCCCGCGATCACCACCTCGGCGCCCGCCTTCCGGGCCGTCGCGATCCGGTCCGGGGGCGCACCCGCGCCGGTCAGCACGAGCGTGGGGACCAGCGGCGAGACGAAGAGCGGGAGCGAGAAGTCCAGGTCCAGGCTGCCGCTGACCACAGCGACGGCCGGGGCCGGGGTCTGCCCGGCCTCCGCCCGCCGGGCAGCGAAGGCGTCCCGGGCCCTGGCCGGCCGGTAACCCTCCTGGCGTACGGTCTCGGCGCCCGCGATCACCACGTCGGCCAGGCCGCGCAGGGTGCCGAAGATCCGCATGTCGCTCTCGCAGGAGATCGGCTGCGAGCGGCCGTCGTGCTGGGCAGCCCCGTCCAGGGTCGACACCATGTTGGCGCGCAGCCAGGGGCCGTCCACGGCGGGGTAGGCGTAGGCGTCGGCGAGGCGGTCCAGGCTCCAGTCGCCGGAGGTGTCGGCCGCTGTCGGGTCGGTCACAGGGAACAGACGTCGCATGTCCGGCAGTCTGACACGGGTCGTAAGCTTGACGGTTGTGTCGTCCTCCCACGCCGTGCCGGGGTCCAGCCCCATAGCCGAAACGGCCCCGCTGTCCCTGTGCGCCCGCGAGCCGCATGTCCCCGCCGACCGACTGGTCGCCGAGATGGTGCCGCCGCCGCGCTTCGACTCGGTGCGTTTCGATACGTACGTACCCGACCCGGCCCAGCCGAGCCAGACCGAAGCGGTCCGGGTGCTGAGCGACTTCGCCGCCGGGCTCGGAGGGGCGCATGCCTCGGGCTCCGGGAAGCGCAAGTGGTTCGGCCGCAAGGCGGCTGCCGCGCCCTCGGGACCGCGCGGGGTGTACCTCGACGGCGGGTACGGAGTCGGCAAGACCCACCTGCTCGCCTCGCTCTGGCACGCCACCCCGGCCGCGCCCTCGCTGAAAGCTTTCGGCACCTTCGTGGAGCTGACGAACCTGGTGGGCGCGCTGGGCTTCCAGCAGACCGTACGGACGCTGAGCGGGCACCGGCTGCTGTGCATCGACGAGTTCGAGCTGGACGACCCGGGCGACACCGTGCTGGTGTCCTCGCTGCTCAGCCGGCTGGTCGAGGAGGGCGTGGCGCTGGCCGCGACCTCCAACACCCTGCCTGGCAAGCTCGGTGAGGGCCGGTTCGCCGCCGCCGACTTCCTGCGCGAGATCCAGGGCCTGTCCGCGCACTTCCGCCCGCTGCGCATCGACGGCGAGGACTACCGCCACCGCGGTCTGCCCGAGGCCCCGCCGCCGTTCTCGGACGAGCAGGTCACCAAGGCCGCGTACGCCACGCCGGGCGCCAGCCTGGACGACTTCCCGGCGCTGCTCGACCACCTGGCCCGCGTCCACCCCAGCCGGTACGGGGCGCTGACGGACGGGGTGAAGGCGGTGTGCCTGACCGAGGTGCGGGCGGTGCCCGACCAGTCGACCGCGCTGCGGCTCGTGGTCCTCGCCGACCGGCTGTACGACCGGGAGGTGCCGGTCCTCGCGGCCGGGCTGCCCTTCGACCAGCTGTTCAGCGACGAGATGCTGAACGGCGGGTACCGGAAGAAGTACTTCCGGGCGATCTCCCGTCTCACGGCGCTGGCACGCGACGCGAAGGGGCTGGTGGCGCAGTAGGTTCGGGGGCGTAAAAACGTACCGTCGGCGGCGCACGACGCAGTGCCCCGCCGTCCCCGTACCACCGCGCACCGTTCGAAGGGACCAGCATGGCTACCACGCGTACCGCCCACACGGAATGGGAAGGCAACCTCCTGGAGGGCAAGGGGGTCGTCACCCTCGACTCCTCGGGCGTCGGCGAGTTCCCGGTCTCCTGGCCGTCCCGTGCCGAGCAGGCGAACGGGAAGACCAGCCCTGAGGAGCTGATCGCCGCGGCCCACTCCAGCTGCTTCTCGATGGCGCTCTCGCACGGCCTGAGCGGCGCCGGCACCCCGCCGGCCCGGCTGGAGACCAAGGCCGACGTCACCTTCCAGCCGGGTACCGGCATCACCGGCATCCACCTCACCGTGGTCGGCGAGGTGCCGGGTCTGGACGAGGCCGGCTTCGTCAAGGCGGCCGAGGACGCCAAGGCCAACTGCCCGGTCAGCCAGGCGCTTTCGGGTACCACCATCACCCTGAGCGCGTCGCTCGGCTGATCGCTCCCCCGCTGTGTCCCCGGGCCGTCGGTCCGGGGACACAGCTGTTTCCGCACCGGGCGTGTTCACCTTCCGGCCCACTCGAAGCAGCTTCCCGGAGCGTCGGCCCCGGTCCGCAAAGGCGGCATGACAACGTTCACCGGTGGCCTCGAATGGGCAGGGCTGCTCTTGACGAAGCCATGTCACCTGTCCCCCCAGCAGGGAGTTGCCCATGTCAGTCGCACCCCGTCCCACCGCCACCCGGCGGAACGTTCTTGCGGCGGGCGGCGCCGCCGCCGTCTCGATCGCCTTCACCGGGGCGTTCACCGAACTTTTCGCGGGCACCTCCGCCGCACGCGGTCACGAGGGTTACGGCCCGCTCGTGCCGGATCCGCACGGCCTGCTCGACCTGCCCGAAGGCTTCCACTACCGGGTGCTGTCCCGAGAGGGCGACCGGCTCCGCTCCGGCGAGGGACAGGTCCCCAGCCACTGCGACGGCATGGCCGCGTTCGCCGGCCGGGGCGGCCACGTACGGCTGGTCCGCAACCACGAGAACCGGGTGGACGCCGCGATTCCGGTGCCGGTGGTCGAGGGGCTGACGTACGACCCGATGGGCAAGGGCGGTTGTACGGCCCTGGAGCTGGACGGCCACAACCGCGTACTGTCCGAGCGCGTCGCCATCGCCGGTACGGCGGTGAACTGCGCGGGCGGGCGCACCCCCTGGAACACCTGGCTGACCTGCGAGGAGACCGAGGACAAGGCCGGCACCAACGGCTACACCAAGGACCACGGCTACATCTTCGAGGTGGACGGCGCCGATCCGCGCCGCACCGGGGCCGTGCCGCTGACCGCGATGGGCCGCTTCCAGCACGAGGCGATCGCGGTCGACCCGCGCGACGGGACGGTGTACGAGACGGAGGACGCGTTCGAGAAGCCCTTCGGGCTGTTCTACCGCTTCCTGCCGAAGAAGCCGCTGGGCGGTACGGGTTCGCTGCGGGCGGGCGGCCGGCTGGAGGCCATGCGGGTGCCGGGGGTGCCGGACCTCTCGGCCGTCCAGGAGACCGGGACGGTGTTCGAGGGCGTCGAGTGGGTACCCGTCCCGGACCCGCAGGCCGTGGAAACCCCCATCCGCTTCCAGGACTTCGGCCGGAAGGGCATCACGCACGGCCAGAAGCTGGAGGGCTGCTACTGGGGCGGTTCGTGCGTCTACTTCGTCTCCAGCTTCGCGCACAGCGCGGAGGGTTCGGCGGCGGACCACTACGGGCAGGTCTGGCGCTACGACCCGCACCGGCGCCGGCTGACCCTGGTCATCGCCTTCGGCCCGGACACCGACCTCCAGCTCCCCGGCGAGTCCCCCGACAACATCACCCTGGCCCCCGACGGCGGCCTGATGGTCTGTGAGGACGGCGGCGGCGCCCAGCACGTGTTCGGCCTGACCCGGCGCGGCGAGGTGTACGCGATGGCGCGCGGCCGGCAGAACATCGGGACGCCCGAAGAGCCGGAGTGGGGCGAGTTCGCGGGCGTCACGTTCGCACCGGATTGCGGGACGATGTACGTGAACGTCTACACACCGGGCACCACGTTCGCGGTCACGGGTCCGTGGCGCTGACGGGCTGAGCGGAACCGCGGCGCACCCCGCCGCGTCTTTGCATACGGCAACATGGGGTTTGATCCATCCGGGTGTGCCGGTGCAGGATGGCGGGGTGTGCTTCGGTGCGCCCGCGCTTCGGCGCGTCGGGCGCCCGGACGCTCAGTGGAAGCGATTCTTGACGGGGGGCACCGTGACCAAGTGGGACATCGACCCGAACGGCGTTCGTCGGGTGCTGAAGAAGACCGCTGAGGTGGGCGGGGAGTTCGAGAAGGAGTTCACGTCCTACAACGACCACCTGGTGGGGTCGGCGACGTCGGCGGGCACGATGGTGCTGGGCGGGACCGAGATCCCGAAAGGGGGCGCGTTCGGGCCGGTGGCCCAGGCGTTGCAGGAGTTCCAGGAGCACACGCTCAACGACCTCAAGTTCCTTCCGGTCCGGGCGGCGAAGTCCATGACGGGGGCGCGGCTCGCCACTGAGGCGTACCTCGCGGGCGACCTGGACATGGCGAAGAACAAGCAGGAGCAGTACTCCAAGGCGCCGACCCCGGAGGAGCTGAAGGGGAAGGGTCCCAAGAAGTGATCGACCTGGCCAAGATCCCCTTCTACACCGGCAACCTGGAGGCCCTGGAGAAGCACGCGGCCACGCTGAAGACGACCGCCTCCGACATCCGGACCACGGGCAAGGACGTCCACACGGCCTTTCAGGCGCTGGACCCGGTCTACGATGCCCCGGAGCAGGAGGAGTTGCTCGACTCCACGATCCCGGTACGGGACAAGGCGGACGCGTTCGCGGACAAGCTGGAGTCGGTGAGCGGGGCGCTCTCCGGATTCGCGACGACGGCCCGGCCGCTGGTGGCCAGGATGAACCGGCTCCGGGAGGACGCGGCGAGGTTCGTCGCGGAGAACCGGGACGACGACGACTGGCAGCAGGACCAGGACAAGATCGACGAGAACGCCCGCCTGGTCCACGAGGTCGGCACGACGTGGGTGGCCTTCCAGGGCGCCGAGCGCGACGCGGCCAACAAGATCACTGCGCTGGTGGGCGGGACGCACTTCGTCGTGGACGACGGTTCGCACAAGGCCGGGATGTACGGCTTCAAGGCGGACGACGTCAAGGACGCCGGTGAGACGCCGTGGGGCACGGTGGACGAGCGCGAGTACACGGGGCTGCGGGCCGCGTGGGAGTGGACGAAGGACAACGTCGGCGGTGCGCTGAAGGGCTTCTTCGTCGACGGTGTCTGGGGCACGATCAAGGGCCTCGGCAGCATGGTCAACGTCTTCGACTGGGACAACTTCAAGAAGACCTGGTCGGGCATCGGTGACGTCTTCGGCGGCATCAGCGCGTACATCATGACGCCGTACGACTGGGCGATGGACAAGATGTTCGGCCCGGTGGACCACAGCGACACCGACCGCCAGAAGGCGGCCCTGCGCAACTTCGGCAAGTCACTGGTCGCCTGGGACGAGTGGGGCCACGACCCGTCACGCGCCTTCGGCACGGTGCTGTTCAACGTGGTGACCATCGGTTCCGGCTCCCTGCTGAAGCTGGGCAAGGCCGGCAAGCTGGGCGTGGTCGCGGACGCGGCGTCGGTGGCGGGCAAGGCGGGCGCGCTGGTCGACCCGATGAGCTACCTCGGCAAGGCGGCGGGCGTCACCAAGATCAAGGTCGGCGACCTGATGGAGAGCCTGAAAGCGGGCTCCGCGGGCGTGGACGACATGGCCCGTACGGCCCCGTCCGGCACGGCCCCGCACCCGACGACCGAGACGCCGGGCCTCCACTACACCGACCACCAGGGCAACCAGCGCGTCGTCGGCGAGGACGGCGTCATCCGCGACGAGCACGGCAACCCCGTACCGGACACCGAGCCGGTCCCGGAGCCCCACAAGAACGAACTCCCGGGCACCCACGAGCGCGTCCCGGACCACGAGAAGGTCCTGGAGGGCGCGGGGGGCCCGAGCCGCGTCGAGAACTCCGTGAAGCCGCCGCACTCCTCGCCGGAGGGCACGACGCACCACACGTCTCCGTCGACGGGCGGGCATGTGACGGAGCACCCGACGGGGTCGGGCGGGGGCGGCGGCTCGCATACGCCTGCCGGTCACGGGGGCGGCGGCTCGCACGCGCCTGCCGGTCACGGGGGCGGCGGCTCGCACGCGCCTGCCGGTCACGGGGGCGGCGGCTCGCATTCAGGCGGTGGCTCCGGCTCCGACGCGGGTCACGGTGGCCCCGGTTCCGGGGACGGCGGGGGTACGCCGCCGCCCGGCGATGGTCCGTACCGTCCCGCCCCGGGTGAGGACGTCCCCGATCTCCGGCGCCAGGACAACGACTTCTCGGACGAGTACAACAGCAAGGGTCAGCGCAAGAGTTACCTCAACGAGGACGGTGACCTCGTTCCGGCCAATCCCGACGGCAAGGCGACGATCGTCGACCACATCGTGGGGCGCGAGCCCAGGAAGTCGGACAGCCCCTACACCTCGACCAGTAAGGACGGCGCGGACGCCAAGGACTACGGCGGCAAGACCATCCGCGTGGACCTGCCCCGCCTGGTGGACGACATCGCCCAGGGCAAGGTCAAGGGCGTCGAGGTGTATTCGCCGAAGGAGGTCGAGGCCGCCATCCAGGCAGCCGCCGACAAGACTGCGGGGCACCCGATCGACATCACGGTTCCGCCGAAAACGAGCTATGAGAGGATTAGCGAAATCGCAAAGGGCTTCGGTCTGAGCAAGAAGAAGACGGCCAGCATCGAACAGCGGATGAAGGACATGATGCACACTCGCCGCGACTCCGAATGGCTCATCAAGGGCGTTGTGCCGAGTGAATACATCACCGGTCCGTTCTAGTTCCCGCATCCGCACATGAAGAAGGGCCGGTCGTGACGAGAATCGATGAACTGCTCGGCAGGGATTTCGACGGCGAGCCGACGACAGATCTCGACGATGTGATCGACACCGCGTACGACGACCCCCGCCACAGCGAGCGGGTGCCCGGGCTCATCGAGCTGATGAACGATCCGGGCGAGCCCGAGAAGGACCGCTTCCTCGCGTGCTTGGCGCTGACCTCGTGGGCCGAGCCGGCCGGCTTCGAGACGGTGATCGCGGCGGCGGCGGACCCGGAGAACACCCCCTGGTACGACTTCTCGATCGACCGGAAGTTCTCCGTGGACAGCACGTTCTCGCAGCTCGCGGTGGCCGTGGACAGCAGCCGTTTCCTGGTGGAGGAAAAGGGCACCGCCGCCCTGCGTACACAGGCGTTCCGCGCGCTGGCGCGGATCACCGACACCCAGTACTTCGAGGACCGCCTCGGTGAACTGATCGACAGCGCCACGGTCAGGGCGGCGCTCGGTGAGATCAAGGAGGCCATCGGCCGTGGCGTGCGCGCCCTGGCCTCCGGTGAGAAGCCCCGGTTCGACCTGGCCACCCAACTGGTCGACCTGGCCTGCGCGGTGGCTCCCGTCGACGGCCCGCTCTCGGTGGAACTGGCCACGAGCGTGCTGCACGTCGCCGCCTCGCCCCGCGCGCTGGAGCACGCCGTGACCATCGTCTACCGGGCCGAGGGGCCGGAGATCCGGGAGTTCGGCGAGTACCTCACGGCGGTCGGCAACGAGCGCGTACGGACGGAAGTCCGCGAGGCGTTCGAAGGCTCGCGGTGACGGAGACGCCGTCCATCGAGTTGGCTCCATGGCTTCCTGCCGTGCTCCCCGTCGACCCTGCGGCCGCAGAGCAGCTCCGCGAGTGGCTCGCCTCCGAGGAATACAACCTCAACGGGATGGGGCGGGACTTCCGGGGCTCGGACCTCTCGGGTGGGGATTTCTCGAATTGCTGGTTCACCGACGCCGTACTGGTCGAGGTACGGCTCGTCGGAGCTTCCTTCTACCGTGCCGATCTCCAATCGGCGGACCTGACGGGCGCGGACCTGACGGCAGCAGACCTGGTGAAGGCGAACCTGGATGAGGCCGTTCTCCGGTCGGCAGTGCTCGACGGGGCGGACATGGTCGGGGCCTCGTTGTCCGACGTGGACGCGAGGGGAGCCAGTTTCCGCGGAACACGCTTCGTCGGCGCGGAGTTGCTCAACACCGACATGAGGGGCAGCGACCTGTCCGATGCCGTGGTCGAGGAGAACTACTTCGAGATCGAGGTCGACGACACCACGGTCCTTCGCGGCTTGCGGGGCACGGTCTTCGGCCCGATCACCGTTGTCGGCGACGGTTCGTCGCGCGAGGTGGGCGGTGCGGAACTTGAGGCGTGGATCAGCGCGCGGGGCGGACAGGTTCAGGTGATCCCGCCGCACCGACCGGCAGTAGGTGCTGCACCTTGAGCGAGCCGATTCAAGCGGACCCGGACTTCAGAGGTTTCTTCAGGACGCAACTCGACCTTGAGCGCGGATATGAAATCCTGGGCGACTTGAGGCCCACGTTGTGGAGCTTCAGCGATTCCTATGTTGACTTGATCCGCTCTGGATTCGAGCAGATCATGGCAGATGAGAATTTCGGGCCTGCCGAGTACGAGCGGCTGACCGACATCGAGTTCCCCGACCGGGAGACACTGCACACCTACCTCCAGGACATGTACGACTACCTGTTCGGCGACGCGCCGGAACAGCCGATGCCCCCTGGCTGGTCGGAATTCCCCGACCCCCTCCCGCTGACCTCGAATTTTCATGACGGTCCAGCGGGCCGCCGACCGCACCAACGCCTCGTTCGAGCTCAAGTCCGAGGACGGCTCTGTCACTATTCACCCGCCAACGCTGTCAAACCATAAGGAAGTTCGATCGTCGTGCTGACGCGCGCGCCAAGAGAAAGCGGCTCGTGGTTCTGGGGCCTGGACGACGTGGTGGAGCCGGGTCTGGAATCCGCACTGCGGACAGCGGGACGCATGAGTGCCGTTCTCCGGCAGCACGGCCTTCTGGAGCCGGACGCCCTCGAATGGAACTGGTTCCACATCGGTAAGGGCGGTCTCGGTATTCACAGCCGACTGGATCTGGTCGAGCGTTCGCTCGACGACCCGAAGTTGCCGGAGGCACTCCGTTCCTGCCGGCCCGCCGGATATCCGCAGGCCGAGATGGGCGGAATCCTCGTACTGGGATCCGGAACGTGGTTCGACGCGGAAGGGACACCGCAGAGGGAGCACCGGCTCGTCGAGTTGATGGTTTCTCCGGACGAGATCGGCCCTTCGGCCGAGATCTCCGTATACCACGACATCTGGGGCCCGTGCGATTTCCGGGGTGAGCCCCACCCGGCCATCCACGCGGCCAACGCACCGCGGCTCAAGTCGGCACTGGAAAAGATCGTGATGCTGCTCGGCGTCGAGCCCGAACCCGGGGACCCGACGTATTACGGACACGCCAAGGGATACGAACTGGCGGCGCCCGACCTTGTCGACGGTCGAGGACCGGACCTCACCGACACGACGGTGGACTGATCGCCGGCAATCGAAGCAGGTGCACTTGACAGGCGAAATCCAAACCGACCCGCACTTCAAAAACTTTTTCAGTGCCCACCTTGATCTCGAGCGGGGATACGAGAACACCGGCGCACTGAGGCCCACCTTGTGGAGCTTCAGAGATTCCTACGTGGATTTCATCCGCTCAGGTTTCGAGCAGATCATGTCGGACGAAAATTTCGGACCCGCGGAATACGAACGACTCACCAATATCGAGTTTCCCGACAAGGAGACGCTGCACACCTACCTGCGGGAAATGTACGACTACCTGTTCGGCGACGCGCCGGAACAGCCGATGCCCCCGGGTTAGTTCGAGGAAGAGGACCGATTGGACCAGGAACACGACCGCGTCGAGCGCGTACGGACGGAAGTCCGCGAGGCATTCGAAGGCCCGCGGTGACGGAGCCGCCGGTCACCGAGCCGGTCCCGTGGCAGCCGTCCGCGTTCCCCGCCGACCCGGCGGCGGCGCGGCAGCTGAGGGAATGGCTCGATGACACGCATTACGCCCTGTACGGGGTGGGGCACGACTTCCGGGGTGCCGATCTCACGAACGGCGACTTTTCCGGTGCGTGGCTCATCGACGCGGTGCTTGCGGGCGTGGAGCTCGGGGGCGTGTGCCTCTACCGAGCGGACGTGAGTGGGGCGGACCTGACCGGGGCGAACATGGCCGGCGCCGACCTCGTCCGGGCGAAGCTCGACCGGGCCGTGCTCCGGTCCGCCCGGCTCGACCGGGCCGACATGGTCAAGGCGTCACTCCACGACGTCGACGCCTCGGGGGCGAGCCTGCGCGGGACGCGCATCATGGGCGCCTCGCTGTACGACGTGGACCTGCGGGGCGCGGACCTGACGGGCGCCGTCCTGTTCCACAACACGTTCAAGGTCACCGTGGACGACACCACCCTGGTACGCGGCCTTACCGGCACGGCCTTCGGGCCGGTCACGGTGGTCGGCGGCGCGGGCACCCGGCAAATAGGCGGCACGGACCTGGAAGCATGGCTCGGCGCCCGCGGCGCCGAGGTTCAGGTGATCCCGCCACAGGGGCGGGCGCGATAGGTATGCACGTCGAGGGGGGACATGCTGGACCCGCACGTCAGGAACTTCTTCCGGGTGTACCTGGACCTTGAGCGGGGGTACGAGAACACCGGCCACCTGCGGCGCACCCTGCTGAGCTTCAAGGATTCCTATGTGGACCTGATCCGGACGGGATTCGAGCAGATCATGTCGGACAAGGATTTCGGGCCCGCCCAATACGAGGGGCTGACCGACATCGAGTTCCCCGACAAGGAGACACTGGACACCTATCTCCGGGACATGTACGCCTACCTGTTCGGCAACGCATCGGAACAGCCGACGCCCCCGCGTTAGCCGGAATCCCCCGATCCCCTCCTCCACCGAAGGACCCCCGCATGACCCAGGACGTCGTCGCACTCACCCGGCGGATGCCCGACTCGCTCAGTGTGCTGGCCGGGTTGCTTGCCGGCGGGCCCGATCTGCGGGTGGGGACCACCGGGGACGGGGCCGTCGTGCAGTTGTGCGACGACGAGGGGCGGCCGCTCGTGTCCGTGGAGGTGCCGCTGCTGATCCAGGTGCCCGGGGAAGCCGTCCGGCTGCTCGGGGCGGAGGCCGCGCCCGAGGGGGACGGGCCCTGGTGGTGGGTCGAGGCGCGGGCCGCCGCCGGGGTGGCCCGGGCAGAGGAGCTGGCCGGGGCCTTCGCCGCGCGGCTCACGCTGCTGCTCGGCGGCAGGGTCTGGCCGGCCGACGCCCCCGGCACCACCGGCGCGGCCAGCCCGCTCGACGTCTCGGGCATCACAGCCGTGCCCTCCCCCGCAGCCGCGCAGCCCGCCGTCGACATGCTCACCGACCAGGCGGCCGTCGTGCTCCAGGACCGCCCGGTCGTCCCCATGACCAGCTGGATGACGGAGGCGCTACGGGCCACCGTCGAGAGCGAGCGGTCGCTCCAGATCGTCACCCCGCCCCACTGCACGCTCTCCCTGCCGACGCGGCTGCTGCTCCAGTCCACCGCCTCGCGCTGGGTCGTCCAGGACGAGCGCTGCGGCTACTACGACGGGCTGACCGGCGCCGTAGTCCGCTGGCAGGACGACGCGTTCGCACCGGACCGGCGCGACGACGGGCAGACCCCGGTGGCCGAGGCGTTCACCGAGGCCGGGCCCACCGGTGAGCGGCAGCTCGTCGTATCGCTCCGGACCGTGCACCGCCCCACCGCCGACCTCGTGCTCGGCGGCGCCCTGGAAGCCGCCTGGGAGGCGCTGACCGGCGCGCCCCCGGCCGGCTGGGGGACGTCGGAGCCGGCAGGGCTCACCTGGTCGCGGCGGCGGCTGACCGACCTGGCGTACGAGCGCGCGCCCCGGCCCACCTGGCTGGTCGCCGTGGGCAACCCGGACCGCCCCGCCGTCGCCACCCTCCAGGTGAACCGCACCCCGGACGGGGTGGAGGAGGACATCACCCTCGTTCTCGGCTACGGCCCCGACGAGTCACCGGCCCTGGACGCGCTGCCGGGGCTCGCCGACGAGCTGGTGACCCGGCACGGGCTGCGGACCATGCTCTGCCAGCTGGCCGAGGGCCGCCGCGACCTGAACGCCCCGCCCCGCTTCGAACGCCCCCCGCTCCCGTACTCTTTCGCGCTCGGCTCCGCCGAGGTGACCGAGGTGGGCCTCGACACCGCCTCCCGGACCCCGCTCAAGGAGGCGCCGGTACGGCTGGGCCCCGGCGGCCGACCGGGCTACTACTACCCGCTCGGCGACGGCGAGACCGCCGAGGGCTGGGCGGCCCTGGAACAGCTGATGCGCCATCTGCGTGGGGCGCCGCCGGTCTAGCGCGCCAGCCCCGTGCGCCTTCCGGCTGATCGGTTAGCTTCCGGAAGTGATCAGATTTGCACACAAAGCGGCCGTTCTGGGTGTGCTGGGTGCGGTACTTGTCGGTTGCGGTCGTACCGAGCCCCGTGCAGCCGTCGAACGGCCGCCCGCCTCCCACGTCGCCGGGAAGCGCGCCGAGAAGCCCGCCGGGAAGCCTCCCGTCATGGCCCCGGGCCCCGGCGGGCTCACCCCCGTCTTCACGCGCGGGCCGCAGCACGCCGCGAAGGTCGTCGCGCTCAGCTTCGACGCCGACATGACGGCCGACGAGGGGCCGCGCGCGGCGGCCGGCGAGCACTTCGACAACCCGGAACTGATCGCCCTGCTGCGCCGTCTGAAGGTACCCGCGACGGTGTTCATGACCGGGCGCTGGGCGGAGGAGTACCCGGACCAGGCGCGCTCCATCGGCACCGATCCCCTCTTCGAGATCGGCAACCACTCCTACAGCCACTACGCGTTCACGACGCCCTGCTACGGACTCCCGACGGTCGAGAAGGACGCCGTGCGCACGGAGGTCCAGCGGGCGTTCGGGGCGATCCGGGCGACCGGCGCCCGCAATGTCGTGCCGTACTTCCGCTTCCCCGGCGGCTGTTACGACGACGACACGCTGCGCGCCCTCGGGCCGGAGAAGGTGACCGCCGTGCAGTGGGACGTCGTCAGCGGCGACGCCTTCGCGACGGATGCGGACGCGGTCGCCGAGCAGGTGCTCGACGGGGTGCGGTCCGGTTCACTGGTCGTCATGCACTGCACCCGCAGCGCGGCGCCGGTCACCGCCGAGGCGGTCCGCCAGGTCGTGCCGGAGCTGCGGAAGCGCGGCTACCGCTTCGTCAAGGTGTCCCAGCTGATGGGCGGCTGAGGTGCCTCAGCCCGAGCAGGCCGTGCGCTGGGCCTCCTGCCACTCGCACACCGGGCACAGCGTGATCCCCTTGACCGACTCGGCGTATTCGGTCGGCTTCCGGCACAGCACGCACTCGGCGTACGGCGGCCCCTCGGCCCGCTCCGGTGATTCGGCCGGCGGCGTCTCACAGTAGGCCTCGGATTCCTCAGTCATACGTACGAGCCTACTCAGCCCCGTACCGAAGTGAGCCGGCAGGCGAGCGCGAACACGGCGGCCGCCACGGCGGCGGCCCCGAGCAGCGGCAGCACCGGTATGTGGACCGTGCCGGTCAGCGAGCCGGTGACCAGGTCCGTCACCGCGTACTTGGCGGGAGATCCGGCCGTGACCAGCGCCAGCAGCGCGACGATCACGGTCGCCGCGATCGACCAGCCGCGCCCGTGCAGCAGCGGCCGGCCGCACAGCGCCCCGGCCGCCGCGCCCAGCAGCACGCAGCACGCGGTGGCGAGGACTCCGGCGGCCCCGGCGGGCGGCAGGGGCACCCGCACCGAGTGGTCCGTGCTCGCCGGGTCGCTGATCGCCAGGACCACGGCGGTGGCGGCGGTGCCGAGCAGCGCGGCGCCGCCCAGGCCGGTGAGCAGGGCCGCCAGATGGGCCCGGGGCTGCCCGCCCGCCGCCGCCGCGACGACCGCCCGGGCGGCGGGCGGCTCCTGCGTGACGCAGACGCGCACCAGCCAGGCGGTGACGGGGAGCATCCCGGCGGCGGTGTAGCCGAGCGAGTCGAGCACGGGCTGCCCCGAGCGGATGCCGACGGCGAGGAAGGCCAGGTACAGCAGCACCGGAGCCAGCCAGCGCTGGGACCGTACGAGCAGGGCGGCCTGGTAGCGGACGAGCGCGGTCATGGTGCGGGGTCCTCGTCCAGGGCGGGCGAGCGGTGCGGTTGCGGGGCTTCACCGGGCCCCCGAATCGGCTCCACCCGCCCGATGCGCCACGGCGGGCGCGCCGACAGCAGCGCCCCGAGCAGGGCGTCGGAGTGCGCCGCCGGGACCGTGAGGCGGGCCGTTCCGTCGTCGGTCAGGGCGTACGCGGGAGCCCCGGGCAGTCCGGACGGGAGCGGGGTCCCCGGCGGGGCCGTGGCGTCGATGCGGACACGGGATTCCGTAGGCGCGAACGGGGCGGCGGCCAGGCCCAGCCCCTCCACCCGGTACGCCGCGTCGACCGAACCCGCCAGCCGGCGTGGGTCGTGGTCGACGTACACCACCGTCGCCCCGGCGGCGACGCGCTCCGCCACGGCCCGGTCCAGCTCGCCGCGCGCCTCGGTGTCGAGGCCGGTCCACGCCTCGTCCAGGACCAGGAGTTCGGGTTCGGCGAGGAGCGCCTGGGCGACGGCGACCTTCTGGCTGGTGCCCTTGGAGAGTTCGGCGAGGGGCGTCCGGGCGTGCGCGGCGGCGCCGAACCTGGTCAGCCAGCGGTCCGCCCGGCCGGCCGCCTCGGAGGCGCGCAGCCCGTGGACGCGGCCGAGATGGACGAGGTACCCGGCGGCCGTGAACGGCAGGGCCGCCGGAAACCGTTCGGGGACGTACGCCGTGCGCGGCCGGCCCGTGATCCGGCCCTCGGAAGGGGCGTCGATCCGGGCCAGCAGCCGCAGCAGGGTCGACTTGCCGGTGCCGTTGGCGCCCTCGACGCGGACGAGGGCGCGCGCGGGCAGGACGAGGTCGACCCCGCGCAGCACCCAGGGGCCGGTGAGCCCGTACCTGCGGCCTGCTCCCCGCAGCCGCAGGACCTCCGTACCGGTGCTCAGTGGGACGACGCCTTCTCGGGCTTCAGCTCGCTCGGCCGTACGATCACGAAACCCTGCCCGTCCAGACGCAGTTGGACGGCCTCCCCCGAGCCGCCCCGGATCATCGAGCCGACGCTCTGCGAGCGGTGCAGCGAGGTGTTCAGCTGGGCGCTCCAGCCGACGACGGCGTCCGTGTCCACGAACACCGGCTGCTGCGGGGTGACGGGGATGACGATGGGATATCCGTCGCACATCAGGCCCAGCTTGCCGTAGCCGGTGAAGACGCTGTTGAAGAGGCCGCCGCCGGTCATCCCGGCACCCTTCACGGTCTTTATCTCGTACGAGAGCGACGCGTCGAAGCACAGCACGTTGCGGCCGTTGATGGTGAGGGCGTCGCCCTGCTCCATCTCCACGATGAAGCAGTTCGCCGCCTCGTGCGCGAACCACGCCTCGCCCTGGCCGCGCACGGCCATCAGCGGCAGCCCCTCGCCGGTGACCGCGCGCTTGAGGAGGCCGCCGATGCCCTGGCCCTTGTGCTCGAACTGGAGGTCTCCGCGGAAGGCGACCATCGATCCCTGGCGGGCGTGCATCTCCCCGTTGACCGCGTACTTGATGGACTTGGCGTTCTGCAGCGTCATCCCGGGGACGGTCGCCTGCTCCGCCATGTGCTCACTGGAAAAGAGATCGCTCTTCATAGCGGCATCCTCACCCGGAGCCTTCCATTCCGCCAAGAACGGTGTCCGGGGCGGCTGGCAGACTGGGCGGGTGAGCAGCAACGACATCCCCGCGCCCCCGTCCGCCGAGCCGGCCGCCGCGCCCCTGGACAGCCCCTTCCGGTCCGAGCGGACGGACCGGGACGAAGCACCGCAATACGTACTGCCGTTGGTGGTGCACATCGAGAAGACCGCGCCGCCGGCCCGGACCGACGCCCTGCGCACGGCCGCCCGCGCGGTGCTCGTGGTGCTGTCCGACGAGCGGTCGGCGGGCGAGGGCGAGTGGGCGCGGGTGATGCGGGACTGGCAGGACGCCCGCATCCGCAAGGTGGTCCGGCGGGCCCGGGGCGCGGAGTGGCGCAAGGCGTCCGCGCTGCCCGGGATCACGGTGACGGGCGAGGAGGCGGAGGTGCGGGTCTTCCCGCCGGTGCCCCTGGACGGCTGGCCGAAGGAGCTGGCCAAGCTCCAGGTCTCGGGGACGGACCTGGACGACCCGGAGCCGCCGGCCGCGCCCGACCCGGCGCACCCGGTGCTGTGGCTCAACCCGGACCTCGGCATGTCGGCAGGCAAGGAGATGGCGCAGGTCGGGCACGGGGCGCAGCTCGCCTGGTGGGAGCTGACGGAGACCGAGCGCAAGGCGTGGCGCGAGGCGGGCTTCCCGCTCTCGGTGGCCACGGCGGAGCCGGGCCGCTGGGCGGAGCTGGCGGTGAGCGGGCTGCCGGTCGTGAGGGACGCGGGCTTCACGGAGATCGCCCCGGGCTCGTGCACGGTGGTCGCCGACCACCCGGCGCTGCGCCGCCGTCGCTGAGCCCTCGGCCGGGTCGCCGGAACCTCAAATGAAGCTCTGAACGTCTCCTCTTCCGGATTCAGGGGCGCGCTCCGGGGCCATCACCCCTGCACGAGCCGAGGGGGACGCGACATGGGGGACGGTATGAGGCTGGGGATCGGGATCGGCTGGCGGCCGGAGATCGCCGACGAGGTGGAGGCGCTGGAGGGGATCGACTGGGTGGAGGCGGTCGCGGAGAACCTCTGCGCCGACCACCTGCCGGACTCCCTGGTACGGCTGCGGGAGCGCGGGGTCACCGTGGTGCCGCACGGCGTCTCGCTGGGCCTCGGCGGCGCCGACCGCCCCGACCCCGGCAAGCTCGCGGACCTCGCCGCCCGCGCCACGCTGCTCGGCGCGCCGCTGGTGACCGAGCACATCGCGTTCGTACGGGCGGGCGGGCGGCGCACCGGATCGCCGGTCCTGGAGGCGGGTCACCTGCTGCCGGTGCCGCGCACCCGGGCGGCGCTGGACGTGCTGTGCGAGAACGTGCGCATCGCGCAGGACGCGCTGCCGGTTCCTTTGGCGCTGGAGAACATCGCGGCGCTGGTCTCCTGGCCGGGCGAGGAGCTGACCGAGGGGCGGTTCCTGGCGGAGCTGGTCGAGCGGACCGGGGTGCGGCTGCTGATCGACGTGGCCAACCTGCACACCAACCACGTGAACCGGGGCGAGGACCCGGCGGCCGCGCTGGACGAACTGCCGGTGGAGGCCATCGCGTACGTGCATGTGGCGGGCGGGGTCGAGAAGGACGGCGTGTGGCACGACACGCACGCCCACCCGGTGACCGCCCCGGTGCTCGATGTGCTGGCGGAGCTGCGGTCCCGGGTGGACCCGCCGGGGGTGCTGCTGGAGCGCGACGAGGCGTTCCCGCCGGACGGTGAGCTGGCGGGCGAGCTGGACGCGATCCGGGGGGTGCTGGAGAAGAGCGGGGGCGCCCCGGCTGCCTGGGTGACCCCGGAAACCCCACCCGTCCCGCCCGTCGCGGAGTCCGTACGGGACGGCGTCGCGGTCGCGCAGACCGCCCTGCTGTCCGCCCTGGTCGCCGGCACGCCCGCGCCGGAGGGGTTCGACCCGCGCCGGCTCCGGGTGCAGAGCCGCGCCCTGGCCGCGAAGCGCGCCGATGTCGTGGCCAAGGTGGCGCCCGAGCTGCCGGAGATCCTGGGGGCCGGCTACCGGGCGGCGTTCCTCGCGTACGCCGGGGCGCGGCCCCTGACGTCGGGGTACCGGCGCGACGCCCTGGACTTCGCCGAGCACCTGCTCATCGCGGGACGCCCGGAGGACGACGCGGCCCGACGCCGGCTGACGCACTGGTGGCGGGACCGGGCCGCGCCCCGGCCGCCCGGGCGTGCGACCCGGCTGGCCCGCGCCGCCCGCTCCGTGCTGGCGGGGCGGTGACGGGCATGGACGGGATGCTCGTGTTCCTCACGCTCGCGTTGATCGCGTCGTCCACCGTGCTGGTCAGCGGCCTGGCCCGCTCCCGCCGGGGGGTGGGCGGCCCGGCGCACGACCTGTCCGAGGCGGCGTTCCTGAACGGCGGGCCCGGCCGGGTCGTCGACACCGCGCTGGCCGCCATGCACGCGGACGGCCGGCTGGCCATCGGCGGCCCCGGCATCGTCGCCGTGCTCCGGCCGGTCGCCCACGACCCGGTGGAGCGGGCGGTGCTCCACGAGCTGGCCGCCGCGCCGAGCGGGGCGCTGCCGGCGCTGCGGGCGGCCGTGATGCGGCACCCCGCGGTGCAGGAGACCGGCGACGGTCTCGCCGCGCGCGGACTGCTGGCCCGGCCCGGCGCGAACGCCAAGTGGCGCATCTGGGGCCTGTTGCAGACGCTGTTGTGCCTCGCGTCCGGCCCGATCACCATCGGCCTGGCCATCGTCCACTTCATGGAGGACGACGACGCCACCGACTGGGCCCACCCGTTCGCCGTGGCGATGATCCCGGCCGTCGTCGTCGGCTTCGTGTCCGGGCTGGTCTGCGCGGCGGTGGCGCGGACCCGCATCACCCGGGCGGGACGCAGGGCGGCGGCGGAGTTCGCGGCCGCGCACGCCCACCGGGCCGGCCCGGCGTTCCTGGTGGCGACCCGGGGGCTGCGCGGTGTCCCGGACCCGGAGCTGCGGACGCACCTGATCGCGGCGTCCCGGACCCGGCCCACCGCCTCCTCGTACACCCCCTTCGGCCCCTCGGCGCTGCTGGTCGCGCCGGCCGTGTGGTGCGCGGGGGCGAGCCCGGGCGGCGGCTGCGGCAGCTCCTCGGGCAGCAGCTGCGGCGGAGGCGCGGGGTCGAGCTGCGGGGGCGGGTCGAGTTGTGGCGGCGGGAGCGGCTGCGGCGGTGGCGGATCGAGTTGCGGGGGCGGCAGCAGCTGCGGCGGCGGGTCGAGCTGCGGCAGCAGTTCCTGAGACGGCCGTCCACCTACTGGACGAGCTATGGCGCCACGGGCGGTGCCGGCATAGAACACGGGCATGGTGCCGTTTCTGTTGCTGCTGGTCGCCTGGGGTGCGGCGGGTCTTTCCTGCGCCCGGCTCTGTCTCGCGGGGGCCCGCGCGGCCCGGCGGCCGGGGGGCGCGACCGGCGGTCGCGGACGGCAACTCACCCTGTACGAGGCGGCGTTCCTGGCGGGCGGGTCGGGCCGGGTCGCCGACGTGGCACTGGTCTCGATGCATCTGCGGCGCCGGCTGCTGCTGGCCCACACCGGGTGGGCGACGGTCGTGGACCCCGAGGGCCGCGACGAGGTGGAACGTACGGTGATCCGCGCCATAGGGCCGGGGGGCCAGTCGCCGATAGCGCCGGTGCGCGCGTCGGCCGCCGCCGCCGGCGCCGTACGGGCGGTGGGCGACCGGCTCGTCGCGGCCGGTCTGGCGGTCCCGCGCGGGGCGGACGTCGCGGCGGCGGTGCGGGCGGTGCGCGGGGCGGCGCTGCTGGTGGCCGCGCTGGGCGCCGCCGCCCTGCTCGTCCCCGACGACGGGGGCACGGCCCCGATGCCGGCGTGGTTCGCGCTGCCGCTCGTGCTGACCCTGGGCTGCCTGGCCATAGCCCGGATCGAGGCGCACCCCTACGGTGCGTGGGCCTCCCCGGACGGGCGGCGGCTGCTGGCGGCCTGCGCGGTGCCGGGGGACGGCGCGACGGGCGACACGCTCGTGACGGTCGCGGTGCGCGGGGTGGACGCGGTGGACGACCCGGTGCTGCGGGCTGCCTTGACGGGCCGCTCGGGCGTACGGAAGCTGCGGGGCGGCCGCGAATGACAAACGGTGCGGCGCGCACAGAGCGCGCCGCACCGCTGAGCCGAACCCGGTGTCGCTGGACCAGCGGGCGGCACGAGGTGCCGGGTGCCCGCCGTCTGATCTTCCGGGTTGGGGTGGTCGGAAGCCCGTTCGCTACGCGAGCCCGGCCACCAGGTCCGCGACCGACTTGCGCCGGCCGGTGAAGAAGGGGACCTCCTCGCGGACGTGCATCCGCGCCTCGGAGGCCCTGAGGTGACGCATCAGGTCGACGATGCGGTACAACTCGTCCGCCTCGAAGGCCAGCATCCACTCGTAGTCGCCGAGCGAGAACGAGGCGACGGTGTTGGCGCGCACGTCGGGGTAGCCGCGGGCCATCTTGCCGTGGTCGGCGAGCATGCGACGGCGGTCCTCGTCGGGCAGCAGGTACCAGTCGTACGAGCGCACGAAGGGGTAGACGCTGATGTAGTTGCGCGGCGTCTCGTCGGCGAGGAACGCCGGGATGTGCGACTTGTTGAACTCGGCGGGACGGTGCAGCGCCATGTTCGACCAGACCGGCTCCAGGTGGCGGCCGAGCCGGGTGCGGCGGAAGAGGTTGTACGCCTCTTGGAGCTCGTCCGCGGTCTCCGCGTGCCACCAGATCATGAGGTCGGCGTCGGCGCGCAGGCCCGAGACGTCGTACGTGCCGCGGATGGTGATGTCCTTCGCGGCGAGCTGGTCGAACAGCTCCTGGACCTCACCGGACACGGCCGCGCGGTCCGTGTCGGCGGGCAGGACGTCGCGCAGCTTGAAGACGGACCACAGCGTGTAGCGGATGACCTCGTTGAGGTCCTTGGCCTTCTTACCGGCGTTCGGAGCCTTGCTTGATGTCGCAGTCTCGGGTGCACTCATACGGCTATTGTCCCGCCTCGCTCCGAGTGCCCTGAACCAGGGTCGGCGTGGCGATGATCTCCCCGGTGGGACCCCCGCCGAGATCCCCGGCGATCTCGTCCGCCGCCCGGTGGGCGCTCGCCACGCAGGCCGGGATGCCGACCCCGTCGTACACCGCGCCGCACACCCGCAGCGCGGGCAGCTTCGCGACCTCGTCGCGGATGCGGGCGACCCGGGTGAGATGGCCCACCGGGTACTGGGGCAGTCCGCCGATCCACCGGGTGACCTCGGTCGCCACGGGGCGGGCGGTGAGCCCGGTCGCCGCGGTGAGGTCGCGCAGCGAGATGCCGACGAGCTCGCCGTCCTCGCGGTGCAGGTGCTCCTCCTCGCCGTACCGGCCGACGGAGGTCCGCAGCACGAACAGGTCCGGGGCCGCGTCGGCCACCCACTGCCACTTGTGCGTGGAGAAGGTGGCGGCCTTGATGGTGTGCCCGTCGACCGGCGGTACGAGGAAGCCGGAGCGCCCGTCGAAGGCCGTGCCGGTCACGTCGGAGCGCCGGAACGCCATGGTGACCAGCGCCATCGACGCGTACTCGACGCCCGCCAGCTCGGCCGAGGCGCCCGGCGACTCGGCGGCGAGCAGGGTGGCGGCGGACCAGGCGGGCACGGCGAGGACGATGCCGTCGGCGGAGACGGCCCCGGTGTCCGTACGGATGTCCCAGCCGTCGGCGGTACGGGCCAGGCCCAGCACGGGCGTCTCGGTGCGGATCTCACCGCCCCCGGCGCGCACGGCGTCGGCGACGGCACCGGGCAGGGTGCCGATGCCGCCCTCGATGCCCTGGAAGACGGGCCCGGTCTGCTGCCGGGCGGCGGCCCGCTCCTGGAGGCGGGTGACCCCGTCGAGCAGGGAGCCGCCTTCCCGGGCGGCCTCGAAGAGCTGGGGTACGGCGGCGCGCATCGAGATCCGGTAGGCGTCGCCCGCGTACACCCCGCCGAGCAGCGGCTCCACCAGCCGGTCCACGACCTCGCGCCCCAGCCGGTCCGCGACGTACGCGCCGACGGCGACGTCCTCGCCGACGGCCACCGGGGGCAGCACGCGGTCCTCGGCGATCCGGGCGAGCCCCTCGGCCGACAGCACCTCGCCCAGAACGGACGGGTCGCCCGGGACGCCCATCACATGGCCCTTGGGCATCGGCCGCAGCGCGTCGCGCGTCCACAGCGCGGCGGTGGCCGTGGCGGGCGGCTGGAGGCGGTCGCCGAGGCCCACGGCGCGGGCCAGGCCGACGGCCTCAGGGCGGCGGGCGAGCATGGACTCGGCGCCGAGGTCGACCCGGACGCCGGCGATCTCGCCGGTCATGAGCTTGCCGCCGAGCCGGTCGGTCGCCTCCAGGACGGTGACCCTCAGCCCGGCGCCGACGAGCCGGTGGGCGGCCGCGAGTCCGGCGATGCCGCCGCCGATGACGACGACATGACGGGGGGCCCGGTCCGCGCGGTGTGTGGATGGCTGCATGGCTCCACTCTCTCAAACCGGTTCCGAGTCCCGACCGTGACCGGTTCGCAACCGGATTCCCGGGTCCGCCGGCGCACCCCGGTACGTCCCATCGCCGTCATCAATCACCCGTCCTGGGGGGACAGTTATGCAAGGAACACCCGTCATCCGTACCGGCAGAGGCACCCGCTGCGGCCGGGCCGCGCTTGGGCGTACCGCGTCGGCCGCCGTCCTGCTGGCCGCCGTGCTCGCGCTGAGTGGCTGCGGCGCGTCCGGTGACGATTCGAGCGCGAGCGCCGACCGGGGCGTTGCCGGGCCCCAGCAGCAGGCCGACTCCAAGGCCGCCGGCAAGGCCGAGGCTCCGGCGGCTGCTTCGGCGCGGCCGGAACAGCGGGACAAGACCCCGAAACCGGTCGCGTCCCACGTCATCCGCACCGCCTCCCTCTCCGTGGAGGTGAAGGACGCGTCGAAGGCGGCGGCGCGCGCCCGCACCGCCGCGCAGGACGCGGGCGGACTGGTCGAGAAGGAGACGACCGAACGGATCGACGGCACGAGGGACTCCTCGCACCTCGTGCTGCGCGTACCGCAGGAGGCGTACGACGAGGTGCTGCGGGAGCTGTCGGGGACGGGGAAACAGGTCTCGCTCACCTCCGCGGCCAAGGACGTCACCGACCAGGTCGTGGACACCGACAGCCGGATCGCCACCCAGCGGGCGAGCGTGGCGCGGGTCCGCGAGCTGATGGACCGGGCCGACAAGCTGGCCGACGTGGTCACGCTGGAAGGCGAACTGAGCAGCCGTCAGGCGGAGCTGGAGTCGCTGCTCGCCCAGCAGGCGTCGCTGAAGGACCGTACGACGCTGGCGACCATCACGCTCGACCTGGTCGAACCGGAGACGGCGGCCGGGGCGGCCGAGGACGACCCGGGCTTCCCGGACGCCGTCGCCGGGGGCTGGCACGCCTTCGTGACGATGCTGCGGTGGCTGGCGATGGCGGTCGGCGCGGCGGCCCCGTTCCTCGCAGCGGCGGCCGTCCTGGCGGTGCTGTGGCGGCTGCTGCACCGCCGCCGGGCCGGGAGGCGGGGACCCGCCGAGGAGGGCTGACCACGTCACCGGCGCGGCCCGCGCCGTAGCCTGGGGTCCTTTCGGACAGGTGGAGGGACCCGGCATGGCGGCGGAACGACTGGTGGTCATCGGAGGGGACGCGGCGGGAATGTCCGCCGCGTCCCAGGCTCGGCGGCTCAAGGGCCCGGACGAGCTGAGCATCACCGCCTTCGAGCGGGGCCACTTCACCTCCTACTCCGCGTGCGGCATCCCGTACTGGGTCAGCGGCGACGTCACCGACCGGGACGACCTCATCGCCCGTACGCCCGAGGAGCACCGGGCCCGCGACATCGATCTGCGCACCCGCACCGAGGTGACGGAGATCGATGTGGCGGGGCGGCGGGTGCGCGCCCTGGACCGGGAGTCCGGCGAGACGTACTGGACCGGGTTCGACAAGCTGGTCATCGCCACCGGGGCCCGCCCGGTGCGCCCGGACCTGCCCGGCATGGACGCGGCCGGGGTGCACGGGGTGCAGACCCTGGACGACGGGCAGGCACTGCTGGACACCCTGGAGCGGACGGAGGGCCGGCGCGCGGTCGTCGTCGGGGCGGGGTACATCGGCGTCGAGATGGCCGAGGCACTGCTGAAGCGCGGCTACGAGGTGACCGTCCTCAACCGCGGCGAGCAGCCGATGGCCACGCTCGATCCGGACATGGGGCGCATGGTCCACGACGCGATGGACGGGCTCGGCATCACCACGGTGAACGGGGCGGAGGTCACCGGGATCAGGACCGGTCCGGACGGCCGGGTCACCGAGGTCGTGACGGACGACGCGTCCTACCCGGCGGACGTGGTGGTGCTCGGCATCGGCGTCCAGCCGGAGACGGCCCTGGCCCGGGAGGCCGGGCTGCCGCTCGGACCGCACGGCGGGCTGGTCACCGACCTGTCGATGCGGGTCCAGGGCCACGGCAACATCTGGGCGGGCGGCGACTGCGTGGAGGTCCTGGACCTGGTGGCGGGCCACACCCGGCACATCGCGCTCGGCACGCACGCGAACAAGCACGGCCAGGTCATCGGCTCCAACGTCGGCGGCGGCTACGGCACGTTCCCCGGTGTGGTCGGTACGGCGGTGAGCAAGGTGTGCGACCTGGAGATCGCCCGGACCGGGCTGCGCGAGAAGGACGCCCGGGCGGTGGGCCTGCGGTACGTCACGGCGACGATCGAGTCGACCAGCCGGGCGGGCTACTACCCGGACGCGCGGCCGATGACCGTGAAGATGCTCGCGGAGTACCGCACGGGCCGGCTCCTCGGCGTGCAGATCGTGGGCCGCGAGGGCGCCGGCAAGCGGGTCGACGTGGCGGCGGTGGCGCTCACCGCCCGGATGACCGCGGAGCAGATGACCGCCCTGGACCTGGGCTACGCCCCGCCGTTCTCACCGGTCTGGGACCCGGTCCTGGTCGCGGCCCGCAAGACCGTCGCGGTGCTGCGGAAGGCGGGCACCGACTGAGCGGCGCCCGCCCTCGCGGGGTTCAGCGCGCGGTGCTGGTGTGGACGTACTCGACGAGCCGGGACAGCGCGTCCGGGTCCATGTTCGGCATGACGCCGTGGCCCAGGTTGAAGATGTGGCCCTCCAGGCCGGCGGCCGCGTCCAGCACCTCCCGGGTCTTGGCCTCCACCGCGGAGGTCGGCGCGAACAGCACCGCCGGGTCGAGGTTGCCCTGGAGCGCCTTGCCGGGGCCGACGCGGCGCGCGGCCTCGTCCAGCGGCACCCGCCAGTCGACGCCGACGACGTCCGCCCCGGCCTCGCCCATCAGGCCGAGCAGTTCACCGGTGCCGACGCCGAAGTGGATGCGGGGGACGTCGTACGCGGCGACGGCATCGAAGACCTTCGCGGAGGCGGGCAGCACGGAGCGCCGGTAGTCGGCGGGGGCCAGGGCGCCGACCCAGGAGTCGAAGAGCTGGACGGCCGAGGCGCCGGCCTCGATCTGGACCTTGAGGAAGGCGCCGGTGATCTCGGCGAGCCGGTCGAGCAGGTCGGCCCAGAGCTCCGGGTCGCCGTACATCATGGCCTTGGTGTGCTCGTGGTTACGGGAGGGCCCGCCCTCCACGAGGTAGCTCGCGAGGGTGAACGGCGCGCCCGCGAAGCCGATCAGCGGGGTCTCCCCCAGCTCGGCGGTGAGCAGCCGGACGGCCTCGGTGACGTACGGGACGTCCTCGGGGGTCAGGTCGCGCAGCCGGGCGAGGTCGGCGCGGGTGCGGATCGGCTCGGCGATCACCGGGCCGACGCCGGGCTTGATGTCCAGGTCGATGCCGATCGCCTTGAGCGGGACGACGATGTCGCTGTAGTAGACGGCGGCGTCGACCTTGTGGCGGCGGACGGGCTGCATCGTGATCTCGGCGACGAGCTCCGGCATCGTGCAGGACTCGAGCATCGGGATGCCTTCGCGCACCTTCAGGTACTCGGGCAGCGAGCGCCCCGCCTGACGCATGAACCAGACCGGCGTGTGCGGGACCGGCTCGCGCCGGCACGCCTTGAGGAACGCCGAGTCGTAGGTGGCGGAAGTCTTCGTCTGCTGCCCGGAGGGGCGGTCGTTGGCACTCACGCACAGAATCTTCGCACGCGTGGGCAACGAGCCCGTCCCGCACGGGTGTCCTTCCGCGCGCGGAGCTCCCGTTCCGCCTACTCTTCCCCGCATGGCTGCGGCTCAGGGACACATCTCCGGTCAATCCGATGGCGCTGACGGCACGGACGGCGCGGAGGGTGGTGACGTCCCGCCCGCGTTCCGTTCGGCTGTCGAGGCGCTGCGTGCGGCGCGGCTGCGTCCCGAGCTGGAGGTGGAGCCGACCCGGCCGCCGAAGCGGCTCGCGCCGCACGCGTACGCGCTGGAGGCGGCGGTCCTCGACGGCGAGGACGACCTCGCCGACGGCCGGCTCGTCCTGCTCCACGACCCGGCCGGCCACGACGCGTGGCAGGGGGCTTTCCGGCTGGTGACCCTGGTCCGCGCCGAGCTGGAGCCGGAGATGGCCGCCGACCCGCTGCTCCCCGAGGTCTGCTGGTCCTGGCTGACCGGTGCGCTGGAGGCCCGCGGTCTGTTCTACGGGGAGGCGGGCGGGACGGTCACGATGGCGGGCTCGCACTACTTCGGCGCGCTGGAGACCCGGCGTCCCGCGACGCAGATCGAGATCCGGGCCTCCTGGACCCCGCGCGAGGGCCTGGGCGGCGCACCGGACGCGGCGGCGCATCTGGTCGCCTGGGGCGACCTGCTCTGCCAGATCGCGGGCCTGCCGCCGTCGGGCCCGCTCGACGCGGCGGTGGTCACGCTCCCACAGCGCCGGGGCCCGCAGGCGCCGTAACCAGAGAGCACGACCGGCACGGACGGGGCGGCCTTCGGGCCGCCCCGTCCTCCGTGACGCCGCGTCATGCGATCACTTTCAGCCAGCGGAAAACGCTCTCAGGAATCGATCGAGAACACCATTTGCCCGAATTGTTACTCATCAATTCGTGATCTTCCCCTAAAGGAGCAGGGGTCTGCTGCCGAAGGAGTCAATGACCCTTCAAGCACGGTTCGCCCCGGCTTCATCCCCGAGCCGGCCCGTCCCGCCACTCCCCAGGAGGCCTGGTGTCCGTTCTCCTCGAGCAGCCCGCAAGCCTGGTCGCCTACCGCCCGAACAAGCCGACGGCCATGGTCGTCGTGGCCGACCCGCGCGTCCGTTCCACCGTCACCCGCCATCTGTGGGCCCTCGGAGTTCGTGACGTCATCGAGGCGTCGTCCATCGCGGAGGCCCGTCCCCGCGTCGGCAACCCGCGCGACATCTGCGTAGCCGACGTCCACCTGCCCGACGGTTCCGGGCTGACCCTGCTGTCCGAAACCCGAGCCGCCGGCTGGCCCAACGGTCTCGCCCTGTCCGCCGCCGACGACATCGGAGCCGTGCGCAACGCCCTCGCGGGCGGCGTCAAGGGCTACGTGGTCACCGGCACCCGTACCAACATCGGCCACCCGGCCCGTCCCGGCGTCGCCCCCATCGGCGCCACCGCCGCCCGGATGCACCGCCGGCCCCCCGGCACCCCGAGCCACCCGGGCGGCTACCGCGAACTGTCCGGCCGCGAGGTGGAGGTCCTGCGGCTCGTCGCCGAGGGCCAGTCCAACAAGGCCATCGGTGTCTCCATGGGGCTGTCCGCCCTGACCGTGAAGAGCCACCTCGCCCGCATCGCCCGCAAGCTGGGCACCGGCGACCGCGCCGGCATGGTCGCGGTGGCCCTGCGGACGGGCATCATCCACTGACCCCCCGCCCCGGCCGGTGCACGACGTACGGAACCGGCTGGATAACGTGCATCGGCGCCTGCCGACGGAACGTTCCGTCGGCAGGCGCCGCGCACACACAGATACCCTTGACACGTGACCGACGCCCAAGAGACCGCAGCAGACACATCACTGCGAACCACCGGGGGCGCTCCCCCGGACGACGTCGCCCCGGCGCCGATCCCCTTGCTCGAACCGCGCGAGGGCATTCCGCCGGTGGTGGCGTCCGACGAAGCCCTGGCCGGAGTGATCGCGGCATTCGCCGCGGGCTCGGGCCCGGTGGCCGTGGACGCCGAGCGGGCGTCCGGCTACCGCTACGGACAGCGCGCCTACCTCGTCCAGCTGCGCCGTGACGGGGCGGGCAGCGCGCTCGTCGACCCCGTCGGCTGCCCCGACCTGTCCGGGCTCGGCGAGGCCCTGCGCGGCACCGAGTGGATCCTGCACGCGGCGACGCAGGACCTGCCCTGCCTCCGCGAGATAGGGATGATGCCGACCGGGCTCTTCGACACCGAGCTCGCCGGACGGCTGGCCGGCTTCCCGCGCGTCGGCCTCGGTGCCATGGTCGAGGGCGTCCTCGGCTACTCGCTGGAGAAGGGCCACTCCGCCGTCGACTGGTCCACCCGCCCGCTGCCCGAGCCCTGGCTGCGCTACGCCGCGCTCGACGTCGAGCTCCTCATCGACCTGCGCAACGCCCTGGAGGACGAGCTCGACCGGCAGGGCAAGCTGGAATGGGCCCAGGAGGAGTTCTTCGCCATCGCCTCGGCGCCGCCCGCTCCCCCGCGCCAGGACCCGTGGCGCCGCACCTCCGGGATGCACAAGGTCCGCCGCCGCCGGCAGATGGCGGTCGTCCGGGAGCTGTGGAACGCCCGGGACCAGATCGCCAGGCGGCGCGACATCTCGCCCGGCAAGGTCCTCGGGGACGCGGCGATCATCGAGGCCGCGCTCGCGCTTCCGGCCAACACGCACGCGCTGACCGCCCTCCCCGGCTTCGGTCCGCGCATGGGCCGACGCCAGCTGGAGCAGTGGCAGGCCGCCGTGGACCGGGCCAAGGCGCTCCCCGACACGGAGCTGCCGCAGCCGGGGCAGGCCCTCGCCGGCCCGCCGCCGCCGCGCGCCTGGGCCGACAAGGACCCGGCCGCCGCCGCCCGGCTCTCGGCGGCACGCGCCGCGGTGTCCGCGCTGGCGGAGCGGCTGCATCTGCCGCAGGAGAACCTGATCACACCGGACACGGTGCGCCGGGTCTGCTGGGAGCCTCCGAAGAACCCGACGCCGGAGACGGTGGAGTCCGCGCTCGCCGGGTACGGCGCGCGGCACTGGCAGATCGAGCAGGTGGCCCCGCTGCTGTACCGCGCGCTGACGCACCCCTCGTAACGGCAGGCGGCTCTCGTCACGGCACAGGACAGGGGCGCGATCACGCCAGGTTCCGCCGGGCCCTGCCACCGCCCATGGCCCGGACGGACTCGTTTTCGAGTCCGTCCGGGCCATTCGCCGTGTACGGAGGGACGCTCCCCGGGCAGTTTCCGCGTGTGACCTTCGCCGCTCCGGCCACAGGGGGTGGGCAGTCTGGTTACCCGCAAGTAGCATGACCGGAGCGGCGTGCCCCCGGGCGCGCCCCGCAGCAGTGCCATCCCGCACCCTGGAGGAGAGCCATCGTGCCTCGTACCATCCGGGACGTCGTCTTCGTAGACGGCGTCCGCACCCCGTTCGGCAAGGCGGGCCCGAAGGGCATCTACCACGAGACCCGCGCCGACGATCTCGTCGTGAAGGCCATCCGGGAGCTGCTGCGCCGCAACCCGGACCTGGACCCCAAGAAGATCGACGAGGTCGCCATCGCCGCGACCACGCAGATCGGCGACCAGGGCCTGACCCTCGGCCGTACCGCCGGCATCCTGGCGGGCCTGCCGCAGTCCGTCCCGGGCTACTCCATCGACCGCATGTGCGCGGGCGCCCTGACCGCCGTCACGTCGACGGCCGGCTCCATCGCCTTCGGCGCGTACGACGTCGTCGTCGCCGGCGGTGTCGAGCACATGGGCCGCCACCCGATGGGCGAGGGTGTGGACCCGAACCCGCGGTTCGTGTCGGAGAAGCTGGTCGACGAGTCCGCCCTGTTCATGGGCATGACCGCGGAGAACCTGCACGACCGGTACCCCACGATCACCAAGGAGCGCGCCGACGCCTACGCGGTGCGGTCGCAGGAGAAGGCCGCCAAGGCGTACGCCAACGGCAAGATCCAGCAGGACCTGGTGCCGGTCTCGGTGCGCCGCACGAACGCCGAGGCCGGTGAGACCGGCTGGGGCCTGGTCACCGCCGACGAGCCGATGCGCCCGGGCACCACCATGGAGTCCCTGGCCGGCCTGAAGACCCCGTTCCGCGCCCACGGCCGCGTCACGGCCGGCAACGCCGCGGGGCTCAACGACGGCGCCACCGCCTCCCTGCTCGCCGCCGAGGACGTCGCCCGCGAGCTGGGCCTCCCGGTCAAGATGCGCCTCGTCTCGTACGCCTTCGCGGGCGTCGAGCCGGAGGTCATGGGCTACGGGCCGATCCCGGCCACCGAGAAGGCCCTCGCGAAGGCCGGCCTGTCCATCTCGGACATCGGTCTCTTCGAGATCAACGAGGCGTTCGCCGTACAGGTGCTGGCGTTCCTGGAGCACTACGGCATCGCCGACGACGACGCCCGCGTCAACCAGTACGGCGGCGCGATCGCCTACGGGCACCCGCTGGCCTCCTCCGGCGTCCGGCTGATGACGCAGCTGGCCCGGCAGTTCGAGGAGCAGCCGGAGGTCCGCTACGGCCTGACGACGATGTGCGTCGGCTTCGGCATGGGCGCGACGGTCGTCTGGGAGAACCCGCACTTCGACGGAGGCAACAAGTGAGCACGACCACCACTGAGCTTCTGAAGGGTGCGGCCGAGCTGTTCCCTGGCGAGGTCGTCACCCAGGCGCACGTACGCCACCTGGACCTGCCGGCCGGTGCGGGGCGCTTCGCCCTCATCACGCTGGACAACGGCCTGGACCACACCAAGCCGACCACCTTCGGACCGCAGTCGCTGGCGAACCTGAACGCCGCCATCGACCAGGTCGAGAAGGAGGCCGCCGAGGGCGCGATCACCGGCGTCGGCATCACCGGCAAGCCGTTCATCTTCGCGGTCGGCGCCGACCTCAAGGGCGTCGAGCTGCTCAAGGAGCACAAGGACGCGCTGGCCATCGGCAAGGGCGGCCACGACGTCTTCCGCCGGCTGTCCACCCTCGCGGTGCCCACGTTCGCGTACTACAACGGCGCGACGATGGGCGGCGGTGTCGAGGTCGGGCTGCACTGCTCGTACCGCACCGTCTCCAAGGCGCTGCCGGCGTTCTCGCTGCCCGAGGTCTTCCTCGGTCTGGTCCCCGGCTGGGGCGGCTGCGTGCTGCTGCCGAACCTGATCGGCGCCGACCGCGCGGTATCGGTCATCATCGAGAACTCGCTGAACCAGAACCGCCAGCTCAAGGGCAAGCAGGTCTTCGAGCTCGGCATCGCGGACGCGCTCTTCGAGGGCGCGGACTTCCTGGAGCGGTCCCTCGTCTGGACCGCGGACGTGCTGAACGGCACGGTCACGGTCGAGCGCCCCGAGGTCGACCGCGGGGACGCCTGGGACCAGGCCGTCGCGCGCGGCCGGGCCATCGCCGACTCCAAGGTGCACGGTGCGGCCCCGGCCGCGTACCGCGCGCTGGAGATCGTCGCCGCGGCCAAGGACGGCGACCTGTCCGCCGGCTTCGACCGCGAGGACCAGGCCCTGGCGGACCTGATCATGGGCGGCGAGCTGCGGTCCGGGATCTACTCCTTCAACCTCGTCCAGAAGCGCGCCAAGCGCCCGGCCGGGGCCCCGGACAAGAACCTGGCGCGCCCGGTCACCAAGGTCGGCGTGGTGGGCGCGGGCCTGATGGCCAGCCAGCTCGCCCTGCTGTTCCTGCGCCGCCTGGAGGTGCCGGTCGTGCTGACCGACATCGACCAGGAGCGCGTCGACAAGGGTGTGGGCTACGTCCACGCCGAGATCGAGAAGCTGCTCGGCAAGGGCCGTATCAACCAGGACAAGGCCAACCGTCTGAAGGCCCTGGTCTCCGGCGTGCTGGACAAGGCGGAGGGCTTCTCCGACGCCGACTTCATCATCGAGGCGGTCTTCGAGGAGATCGGCGTCAAGCAGCAGGTGTTCGCGGAGGTCGAGGCGGTCGCCCCGGCGCACGCGATCCTCGCCACCAACACCTCGTCCCTCTCGGTCACCGAGATGGCCTCGAAGCTGAAGAACCCCGAGCGGGTCGTCGGCTTCCACTTCTTCAACCCGGTCGCGATCCTCCCGCTCCTGGAGATCGTGCGCGGCGAGAAGACGGACGACGCCTCGCTGGCCACCGCCTTCGGGGTCGCCCGCAAGCTGAAGAAGACCGCGGTGCTGGTGAAGGACGCCCCGGCGTTCGTCGTCAACCGCATCCTCACCCGCTTCATGGGCGAGATCCAGAACGTCATCGACGAGGGCACCCCGGTCGAGACCGCGGAGAAGGCCATCGAGCCGCTCGGCCTGCCGATGTCCCCGCTGGTGCTCCTGGAGCTGGTCGGCCCGGCGATCGGCCTGCACGTCTCCGAGACCCTGAACCGCGCCTTCCCGGCGCGCTTCACCGTCTCCGAGAACCTGGCGGCGGTCGTGAAGGCCGGCAAGCGCGGCTTCTACGTGTACGACACGGGCGCCCCGGTCCTCGACCCCGAGGTCGCCGCCCTCCTCAAGCAGGGCGACACCGTCCTGACCGAGCAGCAGGTCCGCGACCGCGTCCTGGACGCGGTGGCCCAGGAGATCGGCCTGATGCTGGACGAGGGCGTCGTGGCCGAGGCCCAGGACATCGACCTCTGCCTGATCACGGGCGCCGGCTGGCCCTTCCACCTGGGCGGCATCACGCCGTACCTGGACCGCGAGGGCGTCTCGGAGCGCGTGAACGGGAAGAAGTTCCTGGCGGCGGGCGTGGCGAGCGTTCCGGCGTAACCGGGATTCGCCTCGGCGCGGCGGGCCGTACGGGATCGTTCCGTACGGCCCGTTCCCGTATCCGGTGTCAGGGGGCGGGGCTTCGCGGGACGACGACGATCGCGTTGGAGACCTTGCGCTGGCGCTCCTCGTCGGTGTCCCCGGGGTCCGAGGGGCTGTTGCGGACCTTGTCCCGGACCACCATGGTGCTCGACCCGCCGCCGTCGAGGTTGATGGCGTCCTCGGCGCCCAGGTCCACCAGGATTCCGGCGGCCTCGGTGAGGGTGACGCCCTCGCTGACGCGCGGCCGGCGGCCGTCGAACACGACGAGCAGGAGGGTGCCGTCCGGTCGGATGCCGGCGACCGTGCGGGGCGACCGGCTGCTGACGGCCGTCTTGGAGACCCCGTTGGCCGCCGCGTTGATCCAGGTCCGGCCGTGGCGCACCAGCGCGGGTCCGGCTCCGACGACCGAGGCGCCGGAGGTGTCCACGGTCCGGCCTTCCGGGTCCGTCACCTGGGACTCCACGGTGAGGGTGCGGCCCTTGGCCGCGTGCTCGCGGAGCCAGCCGGCCGCGGACCCGGTACCCACCAGGGTGCGCCCGCCCGCCGGGACCTTGCCGCCGGAGGGGGTGCGCACGGCCGTGACCGTGCCCCGCGCGTCCAGCACCGCCTCGACGCTGTGCCGGCCGGCGGCGGGGGTCGGGACGCCCCACTGGGCGGGGAAGTCGACGAGTTCGTCCGGGTCCGAGCAGACGCGTCCGGGCAGCGGGTCCCCGGTCGGTGCGCCGGTGTCCGTGCGCCGGTCCCCGCCGACGCCCCCGCAGCCGACGATGCGCCCCGGCACCCGGTCGGTGCCGTCCACGACCGCGCGGGCACCGTCGGACGAGGTGACGTACGTGGCGGACCGCAGCTCGGTGATCCGGGGGCGCTTCCCGCGCCCGGGCAGGATGAGGGCGGTGCGCCCGTTGGCGGCCTCGCTGAGGAAGGTGCCGTCGGAGACGTAGAGGCCGAGGGGGTCGCCCTTGTAGCGGTGGGCATCTATGTCGAAGAACGTGCCGTTGACCGCCGCGACAGCACCGGCGGAGCTTGCGAGGTCGTGGACGGTCTCGGTGCTCGTCAGGGAACGGCCGTGTACCGCCCCGACGTCGACCGGGGCGTCCGGTGCCACCGTCACCACGGTGGTGCGTACCGGACTGCCGTCCTCCAGCCTCCTGACCGACTGGCTGAACAGGACGCCCCGGGGCAACGGCCGAACGGTGGGGGCTACGGCTGAGGACGATGGGGAGGCGGCATCGCTCCGGCCGTTCCCGGGCTGGAAACCGCAGCCGGCAAGCAGCACCACGAGAACCGGCACCACGGCTCGGCCCAGGGGGCCGGGGCCCCTCACGGCGTTCGCCCCATCACTGAGCGGCGATGGCGCCCGGCGACGCACCGAAATCGCCGATGTACACCGTTACCTCCGCCCAGACGCGGTGGCCCTGTTCGTCCTCGTAGCACAATTCGAAGCGGTCGTAGCCCCGGTGCCCAGCGTCCGCTTCATAGGTCACGGACCCGTCGGCGTGGCAGATGAGCAGGCCGTGAGTCGCGATCGCCACGCCGACGAACCGCAGACCGGGCGCAGGGCTGTGCGCAGCGGGGAGCACCGCGCGACCGCCCTGTCGCAGCACCATGTGCTGTCCGGGCAGCCACTGTCGACGCACCCGGAACCCGATGTCCGAGAGCGCGCTCGACGGGATCAGCTTGTCGCCCTGGGCCGTCATCAGGCCGATGATCACGCGGGGCAGGAGCACCGCGCCCTCGGGGGCGTCGTCATTGATTCGCACCCGGCACGTCACGGATCGCGGGTTCGTCCCGCTGGCATACGTGGCGTAGCGCCCATTCGGCAGATGGCTCATGCCCTGGTGCTGGATCATGGTGGCGTGGGAGCCGAGGAGGTCGTCGAGTAGGTAGCCGTAGGTCCGGTAAGCACCGCCGACCGGAGAGATGGCCAGGGTGAGGCCGAACTCCTGGCCCGGCGTGAGCGGCTGGCCGGGATCGACATCGGAGAACAGCTCCAGCGTGCCGCCGACGTGGGGCATTTCGGGATGCGTCACCCAGGCCCGGACGAGCGGGAACCAGTCGTTCACAGCAGTGCCCCGCTCATCGCATCGGGCACTGGGCGGCCCGCCACCCGGGACTTGGTCAGTCTCTCGAAGACGTCGTCGTCGAGGAACTCGATGGCGGTCTCCGGGACCGCCGCGTCCAAGTTCCTGAAGTAATGCGGGGCCAGCACGCCGCGGAGGGACAATTCACCGGCCACGAATCGGGCGCATTCCACGGCACCATGTCCACGAAGATGCGTATTGTCCGCGATGCCTTCGGGGTAGTTCGGGTTCTCGCCGGGCTCCATGTAGAGGAACAGCTGTTTCGTCCCCTCCGCGCCCGCCTGGCGCCACCAGTTGACGCTCCATTCGTTGAGGTCGACGAGAGGCACGGACATGGCTGCGGCGAGTTCCCGCATGGCAGCCGGGTAGAGGCCCAGCGGCCGCCGGATGTTTCCGTGGTCGTCGAAGACGCGGCGTTCGTGGCTGGTCACCAGGACGGGGTGGGCCCCTCGTTCCCTGGCGCCCAGCACGTACTTGCGCAAGTACCACTGGTAGTCACCGAAGGGCACGGTGAACCGGCCGTCGCCGGGCTTCATGTCGATCAGTCCGAAGGAGACGAGCAGCAGGTCACCCGGGGCGATGTTCTCCAGGATCCAGTCCAGTCTGCCGCGCTCCGCGAAACTCCGGGAACTGGCGCCCGCACGGGCGGCGTTCACCACCTCGGCGTCCTGCACGAAAACTTGAAGGACCTGCCCCCAGCCGGTCATCGGCGCCATGCTCAGCGGCCGGCTCGTCACGCTGGAGTCACCAGCCAGAAAGATCCTCAGATGCTCCATGTCCTCACGCTCTCTCACGCTCCTGGTCCCCCGGCCGTCCCATCACCAGTGGTACCGACATCCGGCCCGGGTCGCCGCCCGCCGTGGCGTTCATCGTGTCGATCACGTCGAAGGCCCGCCGGCAGTTGTTGGTGTCCCGCAGCACGAAGAACTCCTCGGCACGACGGCGGTACTCGGGCTCGACCTCGAAGCCGCGGGCGATGGAGGCGATGATCTCGTCCACCGCGTGGTCCACGGTTCCGCAGGCGGGGCCGAAGCCGTCGCGGGCCAGGTCGAAGTAGCCGCGCTTGTAGTGCTTGCTGTAGAACGCCTCGTCGTCGAAGTTCGTGTAGACGATCGGCTTGCCCATGTACGCGACGTCGAAGAACACCGAGGAGTAGTCGGTGACGAGCATGGAGCACTCGCGCATGGCCAGCTGCACGTCCCGGCCCGTCGAGGAGACGGTGATCGACGGGTGGTCGATCCGGAAGTGCTTCAGGTACGGGCGGATCTCGTAGTGCGGCATGAACTCCAGCTCCACGCCGTAGTACTGGAGCGCCTTGAGCAGCCTCTCTTCCCGCAGCAGCGCGGAGAAGAAGCGGTAGTACTCGGACGCGGCGAACGGGATCTCGGGCTTGGCCGCCTTGTTGTACGACGGGGCCACGATGTCACGGCGCCAGGTGGGCATGACGAGGACCTTGCGCGGGCCGTCGACCGGCTTGAGCGCGTCGTAACGCGGCAGTCCGGTGGCGGCCACGCGGTCGTATCCGTACCCGCAGTGCTCGGCGTAATAGGCGCGTTCGCTGCGGCCCGTGGTGAGGACCATGTCCACGTTGGTGACCTGGGCGTGGATGGACTGCACGACGTCGTTGTAGACGACGCCGTGCTGGAGGAACACGCGCTTGTAGCGCAGCAGGTCGCCGTACCCCCGGAGGAAGGCCCGCTTCGACAGGCCGGGGAAGCCGAGGTACGCCTCCAGGTCGTAGGCGTTGATCAGCCTGGTGGCGTGCAGCAGATAGGCGCGGTACTTCCATGAGAGGCGGTCGACCACCTGGCCCAGGTGGTCGATCTTCGCTCGGTCCTGGGCGTCGCCGTTGATCGCGTAGAAGACCTTGCGCTTCGGCTCGTTCTCCCTGATCCACTTGAACAGGTGGTACGAGTTGTCCTGGGCCGTGTCCTCGCGCTCGCCGATGATCCAGATGTTCTTGCGGTGCAGCCTCGGATACGTCAGCCAGTACAGCAGCCGGGTACGCCATCCGGACCGGCCGGGCAGCGAGTTGCGCACCTCCTCGCGCAGGCGGCGCAGCCGGTGGCCGGCCTTGCGGAGCGTGCCGGTGATCCGGCGCAGGGTCACGGACTCGTCGGCGGCGATGCTCAGCCGGATCCGGGCCCGGCCGGACCGGTGCACGCCCTTGAAGCGGTGCAGCATCTGGCGGGCCTCGACGGAGATGTCGTGGCTGCGGTCCGCGTCGTGAACGCGGACCCGGAGGGTCAGGTTTCGGTTGGAGAGCGAGGCGAGGTCGCCGGGGCGGGCGGTGGCCCGCCAGCCCGCGTACCAGTCCTGTTCCTTGCGGGCGCGCCACCGGTCGCGGCGGTAGACCTGCTCGATGGGCAGGGCGGTCTCCCGGCGGCCGTCACCGAGGACCAGTTCGAGGCGGTTGCCGAAGAGCTGGGCGATGTCGACTCCGGAGAGGACCAGCAGCCCTTCGAAGTGCAGGTAGTCGCCGTCGGGGACGAAGGTTTCCAGGACGGCCTTCTGCCGGTCCACCCGCAGCAGCACGGTCGGGGTGCGGTCCGCGTCGAGGCGGCGGTGCAGCCCGTCGTCGTCGACGAACAGCCGGGGCAGGTAGGCGGGCTTGGTGTAGGGGTCGCAGAACAGCTCGAAGTTGCCGGTGCGCACGGCGTGGTGCTGGAGGCGTGCCATCGGCGCACCGGCGTACTGGAGGATCAGGTCGTCGGGTATCGGCCGGTAGACGTCGACCAGGGCGGGGAAGACGCCGGCGATCTCCGCCCGGCTCATGATCCGGTGGATGTTGCGCAGGTGCGGCTGCATGGAGCGGACCACGAAGCGCATGGCCAGCCGGGCGGCCCGATCGTTCAGCCGCTCCGTCAGCCGGGTGACGTGGCGGCAGAGGCGGATGAGTTCCTGTGTCTTGACCGGGTCGTTCCAGGCCAGGTCGAAGAGCGAGTCCCGTTGCTCCGGGTCGCGGGCGAACGAGGTGGCGGTGGGCGCCGTGGTGACCGTACCGGCGTGCAGGAGGGCGGGCACGGTGAGCCAGGCGCCCTCGAAGCCGGGGCCGTGTCCCGCGCGCAGGGTGTGCCGGCGCAGCAGGGCCGTCCGGAACAGCTTGGTGCCCAGCTCCGTGGAGAAGATCAGGTAGGGCGCCTTGTGCAGCCGGTCGACGCGGGGCGCGTCCGGTCCGAAGTAGCGCTTCCAGGGCGCGTCCGCGTCGCTGCGCGGGCCGGGGAAGTTGTCCTGGTCGCCGACCACCACGTCGGCATCGCACCGGCGGGCGGCGGCCACCAGCCGGCCCAGGCAGTTCTCGCCGAGGATGTCCTGGGCGCTGGTGAACATGACGTACGGCGCGTGGACGTAGCGCAGGCCGTTGTCGTAGCTGGAGCGTGCGCCGAGCCTGATCTGCGGGACGACCTCGACATTGGCGTGGTACGCGGCGAACTCGGCCAGCTGCGCGGAGGTGGCGTCGGTGGAGCCGTCGTCGACGAGGATCACCTGGACCGAGGCGAACTCGCGCTGGGCGAGCAGGGAGCTGAGGAATTCGTAGAGGTGGTACTCGTCGTTGTGGCAGTGCGCCACGACCGCGGCCGCGTACGTCTCCGGCGAGGGCATCGCCGGCTCGACGGCCGGGGCGTTCTGCCACCACAGCCAGGGAGTGCCGCGCGGGTGGTCGACGGTCTGCTGCTCGGTCGTCTCCGGGCGCAGGGCGAGGTTGCCGCTGACCGTCTCGTAGATCTCGTACGTGCCATGGGGGCCGTGGTAGCGCTCGCGCGCGATGTCGAGGCCCGTGACCGCGACGGTGGTGGTGGCCCGCTCCCCGCCGTGCCGCATCTGCACGAAGAGGTTCCAGTTGCCGGCCCGGCCGGCCGCGCCCAGGGTGGCGGCCAGGTCCACCGTGGTGTGGTACCGGATGAACTCCTCGTCGACGTCCACACCGGTCACTTCGAAGGAGTGGTCGGCCTTGGTGCTGCGGCGGCGGAGCACCGCGGTGAGTTCGAGCTTGTCCTTCGGCCCCACCCTGCCGAACTGGTTGCGGATGTAGCCGGTGACGTGGAGCGTGCTGTCCCGGATCTCCACGAGGGTGGCCTGGTTGAACAGCCGGGAGTCGGTGAGGCTGTTGCCGGTCAGGTCGAGGTCGGTGACGTCCAGGAAGCGTTCGGCGTCCGGCCGGCCGAGCAGCGAGGCGGACCAGTAGACCTTGTCGTTACGGCACACCAGGTCGGAGCTGAGCACGCTGCGGCGCTGGGTGTAGTCCGAGACGCTGAGCGCCAGGTCCACCCGGCCGTGCATCAGGCAGAACGCCCGTACGCGCTCCAGCGGTCCGCACAGGTCGTAGACCTCGGGCGGCAGTGTGCGGAGGTACGGGGCGACGAAGCCGGCGAAGCCGGCCCGGAATTCCGCGTCGCCCGTGCGCAGTTCCGGGGTGTACAGCCGCAGGTCGTGGGAGAGGAATTTGGCGGCCTTGTGGGCGAGCAGCTCCTGCTCCCCCCGCTGGACGAGGAAGGTGTCCGCGTACTGGTGCACCAGGACCCGGTCGCGGATGCTGCGCAGCTCCCCGCGCCGGTTGGTGATGGAGGGGGTGTCGGTCTCGCGCTCCCAGATCCATCGGTAGACGGGGGCGGCGAGCAGGGTGACGGAACGCGCGGAATACCAGGCGACGGTCGAGAAGTAGGTGTCCTCGAAGAAGACTTCCTCGGGAAAGCGGATGCCGTGGTTGAGCAGGAAGTCCAGCCGGTACAGCTTGGCCGCCGCGATCGGGTCCTGGAGCAGGTCGGGCATGGCGCGCAGGCCGCCGTCGACGGTGCGGTCGGTCCCGTAGAGCTGGGGCTGCCAGACGGTGATCTCGTCCTTGGCGAGGTTCACCCGGAGCGCGCGCCCGGCGGTGATGTCCGCGCCGGTGGCGACCGCGGAGGCCACGAGGGTCTCGCACGCCTTGAGCGGCAGTTCGTCGTCGGCGTCGAGGAACATCAGGTACTGGCCGGTCGCGGCCATGATGCCGTTGTTGCGGGGCGCGCCCACGCCGCCGCTGTTCTGCGGGCGTTCGACGATCCGGACGCGGTGGTCGCCGGCCGCGAACTCGCGCGCCACCTGAAGGGTCCCGTCGGCCGACGCGTCGTCCACGACGATCACCTCGACGGCGCGGTGCGTCTGGGCCAGGGCGGACTGGAGGGCCCGTCCGAGGGTGGCGCTCGCGTTGTAGGCGGGCACCACGATCGTCACGGTGTACAGCGACGGGTCGGCGGGCGGAGTCATCGGACGGACCCTTCGCTCTCGGCCCAGTAGGGCAGCGTCCGGAGCTGCTGCGTCTCGATGTCGGAAGGGTGCGGGGTGTAGGGCCGCGGGTACGGCTGGAAGCCGAGGTCGTCGTCCTGCTCGGGGAGCGGGTACTTCTCGGTCAGCGCCTGCGCCTCTTCGTCGACGGCGTCGCCGGCCCGGCGGTGGCGCCCCCGGTGGAGGTTCTCGGCGATGACGCCGGCCTTCGAGGGCTCGGTGGCGAGCTTGTCCATGAGCCGGGTGAAGTCGCGGGTCGACAGCCAGAACTTGTACATGATCACGAGTTCGAACACGCCGAGCGCGGCCGCGGATATCGCGGTCGTCCACAGGATCTGGCCGATCAGGGGCGCCACGATGAAGATGAACATCTGGAACTCGATGCCGCTGATCAGGTGCGGCCGGATGCGGCTGCGCAGCAGGGCCTGGCGGAACCGCGTGTACCAGGGGAAGCGGTTGCGGAACTGGGCGTGCAGATCGACCACGTCGCCGGCCTGCTGCTTGAGGACCTCCGCCTCGACGCCGGGGTTCTCCCGGAGCAGGTCCTCGATGAAGACCACCTTGGGCTGGTCGGCCGTCGCCTCGGCCGCGTCGCGCCGGGCCTGCTCGTCCTCCAGGGCCTGGCGCTCCAGGGTGACCTTCTCGATCTTCATGCGCATGGACATGCGCATCTTGTAGATCTGGAGCGCGTCGACGTACCGCAGCATGTCGAGGAAGACGACGGCCAGGGCGGCGAGCAGGTAGAGCTCGTTGTGGGTGCGCAGGAACTGGCCGCCCATCAGGGCGAGCGCGCAGAAGAGGACCCGGATGCGGTCGAAGACGTAGTCGAGCCAGCCGCCGAAGACGGTGCCATTGCCCTTGAGGCGGGCGAGTTTGCCGTCGATGCAGTCGAGGATGAAGCTCAGGTGGTAGAGGGCCGCCCCGATGACGAGGGAGGGGGTGTCACCCTTGAGGAAGAAGTACGCGGAGCCGAGTCCGACGAAGAGAGCGGACCAGGTGACACGGTTCGGGGTGATGAATCTGAACTTCGCCATCCCGATCAGCATGCGCGTGGCGACGGGATCGACCAGCAGGACGGTCCACCAGGCATCGCGCTTCTTGCATGTCAGCTTCTGAACGGCACGCAGCGACAGCTTCCCCATAACCCCTCAGACAAACACGACTCACGCGGTCAACGCGGCCCCATCGGCCTGCAAAAAGTCGCAATCAAGGGGCGTTCACATAGTGGACACAAGACCTTCACTTGTGATCCACATAAAGACAGGATTAGAGACTACCAAGGTCATGGTCAAAATTGAAACCACCAAAGGCGGTCACAGATGTTCATGTGACCGCCTCCGGGCCACCGGCTCAGACCCCGGCGACCACGGTCCACGGGGCGAAGACGAGGCCGGTATCGCCCGGCCCCTGACGCGTGATCCTCAGCCGCCCGTCGTCCCCCAGCACCGCGACGACCGCACGGCCGAGGCCGTCCACCGCCACGGCCGGCGGCACCACCGAAGTCTCCCCCGCGTCGAACCACCACACGCCGCTCTCCGGCCGCCCGTCCGCATGCGCGCCCACCAGGCACGCGCCGGACACCCCCGACCGCACCAGCACCGTGCAGCCCCAGCCCTGGATGCCCACGCCGGCGACCCCGGCCACCGGCCCCGTACCGTCCGGCCCTCCCAGGCTCACCGCACCGGCGCCCGGCACCTGCACACAGACCTCGTTGCTCCCCGCGTACCGGTAGCGCACTGTCCCCGCGTCGGGGGCCGCCGACAGGCTGCCGGGCGACGGGCTCACCGAGCCCGTGGTGTCCGCCGCCCACTCGCCCCCCGGCGCCCCGCGGTGCCAGCGGACGGCCGAGGCCGCGCCCCTGACCGGGGCCCAGACCTCGGGGACCCCCGCGCCACCGGTGAGCGCGACCAGCTCGTCGGCGACCACGACGCCGCGCAGGTGCTGCCAGCCGCCCCATCGGCCGTCCGCCCTCTGGCGGCGGGTACTGATGCTGTGGCCGACGTTGCGCACGAAGACGTGGAGGCCCCCCTCCGCGTCGAAGGCCGCGGCGGGGAAACCGGCCTCGCGGCTCTTGGCCGGGTCGTTGCCGTGCGGATTGCCCGCGGAATGCCAGAGGCCCAGGGGGCGCCCGCTCTGGTACTGGGTCGCGTGCACCACCTCGACGTACTTCTCGCCGTCCGGCCGCTTCCGGCGGCGCAGCCCGAAGAGGTGCACATAGCCCTGGGCGTCCTGGACGACCTCCAGGCCGGGCAGCAGGTCGGGTCCGTCGAGGAGTTCAGGACCGGTCCACTCGTCGGCGCCCGCGCGGACCTCGGTCCAGCGCAGCACCCCGGCCGCCGACGGCAGGTAGGCGGAGAGCCGCCCGTCCACCCCTCTGACGAGCCAGCGCAGCGGCAGCGGATGACGGGCACTCGCACGGGCGCCCATCGAGGCGGGCGCCCCGGCACGATGACACCGGACGAACACCGGGGTCCCGCTCTCCCGCTGGTAGGTGCGCGCGGCGGAGATCGTGGCGCGCGCCACGCTGCCGCGCAGCGGCGGCTCGGTGACGACCGGGCGGTTGGCCTCCAGATCGATCGATGAGTGCTCGGGGTCCGGGTCCAGGGTGGTCACCAGCAGCGGCCGCAGCTCGCGCAGGGCGTCGAGCACCGAAGCGGTGATCTTCCCCGGTTCGGCGTCGATGACCCAGGGCTCCTCCGCCACCCGGACACCGCGTGCCGCGGCCTCGGCCACCGCACGGCCGAGCGCCGCCCGTTCGTCCGGCGTGCCGGGCTGGGCGCAGACGATGTCGACCACCGGACCGGACCGCTGCAGCGCCAGCGGCTCCACGGCGTCCCCCGGCGTGGCGACCACGATCGCCACGCCGCCCGCGTCACCGGACCGGGCCGTGCGCACGCGGTCGCGTGCCGGCCTGCCGCGCTCCGACCGGCGCTCCCCTCTGCGTGCCATGCGCTCCGCCCCCCTCGTGTGTGGAGCCGGGCTGATGGAGATCCCGGCTCCCAAGAAGATATGCACTCTCGCTTCGGTCAGGAAATCCACCCATAGTGCTGCGATGTCCGCCGGATTCAGGCAGACATGATCGTTTTCTTCCTTGACCGGTCACCGCCACCTCGCCCGGACCACCCGGTCTGTCACAGTTACGCCACAGCCTTCGTACGTACACCTGATCGACTGTTTATAGTTCTCATCCCGGGAGAACGAGGACCGGCTCCACCCCCCACCCGAGTCCCACCCCATCACCTGCGCCCTGACCAGGCCACAAGCTGTGAGGACTCACTCAGGATGAGCCAAGACGACACCACCCCCGGCCAGGGGAGCTCCCCGGAGACCCCCCGCCGCCGCGGCCGCAAGCGTGTCCGGACACGGGGCCAGCGAATACGGCGGGCGATCCTGGTGTCGGCGCTGGTGCTCGTCGTCGCCGCAGGCGGCACCGCATGGTGGCTCTACAGCCGCCTCGACGGCAACATCAAGGGCGTCGACATCAACAAGGCGCTCGGTGAGGACCGGCCCGAGAAGCTGCCCACCAGCGGGCAGAACCTGCTGGTCCTGGGGTCCGACTCGCGGGCCGGCGCGGAGAACAAGAAGCTGGGCGGCGCGGTCGGGGTCAGCGGGGCCCGGTCCGACACGGCGCTCGTCGTGCACATTCCGGAGGGCCGTCAGAAGGCCGTCGCCGTGTCCATACCGCGCGACACCCTGGTCACCAGGCCCGACTGCACCAAGGCCGACGGTTCGACGGTGCCCACCAGGGACCGTGTGATGTTCAACTCCGTGTACGCACAGCTCGGTCCGGCGTGTGTGGTCAAGACCGTCGAGAAGATGTCCGGGGTGCGCATCGACCACTACCTGGAGATCAACTTCGCCGGGTTCAAGGGGCTCGTCGACGCCATCGGCGGGGTGAACATCGACGTCAAGGAACCGATCCACGACAAGAAGACCGGACTGGACGTCGAGGCCGGGCCGCACAAGTTCGACGGCACCGAGTCCCTGAAGTTCGTCCGCACCCGGTACAGCCTCAGCGACGGCACCGACCTGAGCCGCATCGGCCTCCAGCAGCAGTTCCTCATGGGACTGCTCAAGGAGGTCAAGAGCCAGGACCTGCTGGGCAGCCCGACGAGCGCCTACAAGATCGCCAACTCGGCCACGGCGGCCCTGACCACCGACGAGGAGCTGGCCTCGCTCACCTCCCTCGCGAAGTTCGCCCGGTCCATGAACGGGGTCGACCCGGACACGATGGAGACGATCATGCTCCCCGTCGAGTACGACAAGATCGACCCCGCCCGCGTCGTGGCCGTGAAGTCCCGGGCGGATGCCCTGTGGAAGGCGATCCGCGAGGACGCCCCCATCCCCGAGTCGGCCAAGAAGTCCCCGGCGCTCGGTCAGGGCTGACCGGGACGGACAGCACGGCAACGGCCCCGGGAACGCTCCCGGGGCCGTACTGCTCCCGGGGCCGTACGGTTCACACCCGCCGCGCCGGCCCCAGCGCGAGCCCCGGCTCGTCGTTCTGCCGGGCGACGTACAGCCCGCCGCGCTCGCCGATCATCGCGAGCACCACGCGTCCCTCGCCGTCGAGCGCCAACGCGGGGGGTGCCGAGGTGCGTTCGCCCGTCGCCGCCCACCACAGGCCGCCCGCCTCGTTCTCCGTACCGCAGGCCGCGAGCAGCACACGGCCGTCGCGGGTGCGGTGGGCGAGCACCGTGCAGTCGTAGTCGTCCAGCTCGGCGCGGAGCACGGCGACCGGGCCCTCGGCCGCGGTGTCCCCGATCGTGATGGGCGGGGTGTCCAGCCGCTTGGCGACCAGGGTGCCGGTGGTGGCGTCGGTCCAGTAGAAGGTGTTGCGGTCGGGCGCGGTCTCCAGCACGCTCACCGCGCCGCCGGCGATCTTGACGGTCAGGTTGTCGCCCTTCTGGAAGGCGCCGCCGGGCTCGGCCTGGGCCCACCGCATGGCCTTGTGGGCGCCGGGGACCAGGAGCTCCATCCGGCCCGACTCGGCGACCGCGACGGCCATCGTCTCCTTGCCCAGGGTGCCCCTGAGGTCCTTCCATCCCTCCCACTTGCCGTTCTTCGCCTCGCGGCGCAGCATCATGCCGCCGTTGGCGTTGCGGACGAAGACGTGGACCATGCCGGTCGGGGCGACGGCGGCGGCCGGCGGACCGATGCGGGCGGCGCGCTCGTCCCCCTCCTTGTACGGATTGCCCACGGTCCGCCACGCGGTGACCGGGCGGCCCGTCTGGTACTGGATGGCGTGCACGAGGTCGACCTGCGGCTGCTCCTCGTCGCCGTGCACCGTGCGGCGGCCGATGAAGTGGACGTAGCCGTCCGGGCCCTGGGCGAGGCCGAGATGGGTCAGGTCCGGGGCCGGGAAGAACTCCGGCCCCTGCCAGCCGGGGCCGCCGGGGCGCTCCTCGGTCCAGCGCAGGATGCCGTCCTCGTTGCGGGCGTAGGCGGTGAGCCTGCCGTCCTTGCCACGCACGAGCCAGCGTCCGTCGACCGGGGTCTCGCCGGTGCCACGGGCGTTTTCGACGTCTCGCAGGGCGTCGTCGCCCTTGCCCGAGGCGCTCCCCTGGGCACGTCTCGACCTGACTCGCATGTCGTGGCGTCTTCCTTCCGTGATGGTCCGCCCCCGATCTGCGGCTTTGTGTCTCGACCGGCATCCGGAAGGCGGGGAGCACCCATCATAGAATCACCGTTCGAACCCTTGGAATCACCGCGTCCGGACCGCTTGTCCAGGCCCTGAGGGCACCCTGGCATGACAGGCTGGCCCCATGCCGAATCCGCTGCCGCTGCCCCTGGTGATCGTCGACGCCGCCAACGTCGTCGGGTCGGTCCCGGACGGCTGGTGGCGCGACCGGCGGGGCGCGGCCGAGCGGCTGCGCGACTCTCTGGTGTCCTACGCCTCCGACGGACTGCCCGGTACGCCCGGCCCCGTCGACCTGGTGCTGGTGGTCGAGGGGCGGGCCCGGGACGTCGCGCCCGTTCCCGGGGTGCGGGTGGCGGCGGCCCCGGGCAGCGGTGACGACCTGATCGCCGAGCTGGCGGCGGAGGCCGCGTCCCGCCCCTGTGTGGTCGTCACCGCCGACCGGGAGCTGCGCCGCCGGGTCGAGGCGCACGGGGCACGGTGCACGGGGCCGCGTACGGTGCGGCCGGGGGCCTGACGTTCACACCCGGTCCCGGTTCACCCGGCTGTGCGAGCGGCCGTACGCGAAGTAGATGATCACGCCGATCACCATCCAGACCGCGAACCGCAGCCATGTCTCGGCCGGCAGGTTGAGCATCAGCCAGACCGAGGCGGCCACCGACACGATCGGGACCAGCGGCACCCACGGCGTGCGGAACGCGCGGTGCAGGTCCGGGCGGGTGCGGCGCAGCACGATGACGCCGAGGGCGACGACCACGAAGGCGAAGAGCGTGCCGATGTTCACCAGCGTGGCGAGCTCGTTGATGCTGGTCACCCCGGCGACGACGGCGATGATCACGCCGAGCAGGATGGTCGGGCGGTACGGGGTGTGGAAGCGCGGGTGCGTCTTGGAGAAGAACCGCGGGAGCAGGCCGTCGCGGCTCATGGCGAAGAACACCCGGGTCTGGCCGAGCAGCAGGATCATGCAGACCGTGGTGAGGCCGACGGCGGCGCCGAAGCTGATGACGCCCGCGTAGAACGGATGGCCGACGGCCTTGAAGGCGTCGGCGAGCGGGGCGCTGACGGACAGCTCGGTGTAGTGCTGCATGCCGGTGACGACGATCGACACGGCGACGTAGAGCACGGTGCAGATGAACAGGGAGGCCAGGATGCCGCGCGGCATGTCGCGCTGCGGCAGCTTCGTCTCCTCCGCGGCCGTGGCGACGACGTCGAAGCCGATGAAGGCGAAGAAGACGACGGAGGCGGCGGTGAAGATGCCCATCACGCCGAAGTTCGTCGGGGCGTAGCCGAAGATCAGCTGCACCAGCGGGGCGTCGAAGCCGGACCCCGAGGGCTGCGGCTCGGCGGACGGGATGAACGGCGAGTAGTTGCCGGCGTCGATGAAGAACAGGCCCGCGATGATGACGATCAGGACGACGGCGATCTTGACGGCGACCACCACCGTGGTGACCCGGGCGGAGAGCTTCATGCCCAGCACCAGGATCACGGTCAGGACCAGCACCAGGGCGAAGGCGAGGATGTCGAAGCCGAAGCCGTCCGCCACGTCCGGTCCGGCCAGCACGTCGGGCAGGTGCCAGCCCGCGTTGTCGAGCAGCGAGCGGACGTAGCCGGACCAGCCGACCGCGACCACCGCCGTGCCCAGCGCGAACTCCAGCACCAGGTCCCAGCCGATGATCCAGGCGACCAGTTCGCCGAGCGAGGCGTACGAGAAGGTGTACGCGGACCCCGCGACCGGCACGGTGGACGCGAACTCCGCGTAGCACAGGGCGGCCAGCGCGCAGACGACGCCCGCGACGACGAAGGCCAGGGCGGTGGCCGGCCCCGCCGTCTCCTTGGCGACCTTGCCGGTGAGCACGAAGATGCCGGTGCCGATGACGACCCCGACCCCGAAGACCGTCAGGTCGAGGGCCGAGAGCGACTTCTTGAGGGCGTGTTCCGGCTCCTCGGTGTCGCGGATGGACTGCTCGACCGTCTTGGTCCTGAACAGCCCGTTCCCGCTCGGGGGCAGGTCCTGCTGCGTGCTCACCGGCGTACCTCCACGCACTCGTCGTGCAGGCCATGTTCCGGACCCGGCCCCACCACCCGTTCGCGGCACGCCTGCCACGGCCGGATTTCACGCGAACGGGCCGGTGGGACCACTCGTTGCGGGTGGTCCCACCGGCCCGTTCGGCCGAAGCGGGGTACGCCTCAGTCCCGGACGCGCTCCGCGACGGTGCGGTCCTCCGCCGGCTCGTAGCGCCCGTCCAGCTTGGCGACCAGGCCGGTGACCTGGCGGGCGATGTCCGGGGCGGTCAGCCCGATCTCGGCCATGACCTCCTTGCGGGAGGCGTGGTCGAGGAAGACCGGCGGGATGCCGAAGTCGCGCAGCGGTACGTCGACGTCCGCGTCGCGCAGCGCCTGGGAGACCGCGGAGCCGACGCCGCCGGCCCTGCTGTTGTCCTCGACGGTGACGACGACACGGTGCCGCGCGGCGAGCGGGGCCAGGGCCTCGTCCACGGGCTTCACCCAGCGGGGGTCCACGACGGTCGTGGAGATGCCCTGGGCGTCGAGCAGGTCGGCGATCTCCAGGCACATCGGGGCGAGCGCGCCGATGGAGACGAGAAGCACGTCGGGCCGGGCGGCGCCGGGCTCGCGGAGCACGTCCATGCCGCCCACCGTGCCGACGGCCTTGACCGAGGGGCCGACCGCGCCCTTGGAGAAGCGGACGACCGTGGGCGCGTCGTCCACCTCGACGGCCTCGCGCAGCTGGGCGCGGACCTGGTCGGCGTCACGCGGGGCGGCGATCCGGAGGCCGGGCACGACCTGGAGGATCGACATGTCCCACATGCCGTTGTGCGAGGCGCCGTCCGTACCGGTGATGCCGGCCCGGTCCAGGACGAAGGTGACCCCGCACTTGTGCAGGGCGACGTCCATCAGGACCTGGTCGAAGGCGCGGTTGAGGAAGGTGGCGTACACCGCGAAGACCGGGTGGAGACCGCCGGTGGCGAGGCCGGCCGCGGAGACCGCGCCGTGCTGCTCGGCGATGCCGACGTCGTAGATCCGGTCCGGGAACTCCTTCTCGAAGCCGGTCAGGCCGACCGGCTGGAGCATGGCCGCGGTGATCGCGACGATGTCCTCGCGCTCGTGGCCGAGTTTGACCATCTCCTCACCGAACACCGAGGTCCAGTCGAGGCCGGAGGTGGCGACGGGGAGGCCCGTGTCGGGGTGGATCTTGCCGACGGCGTGGAAGCGGTCGGCCTCGTCCTGGAGGGCGGGGGTGTAGCCGCGGCCCTTCTCGGTGAGGCAGTGCACGATGACCGGGCCGCCGAAGCGCTTGGCGCGCTGAAGGGCGGACTCCAGGGCCTCGATGTCGTGGCCGTCGATGGGGCCGACGTACTTGAGGCCGAGGTCCTCGAACATGCCCTGCGGGGCGATGAAGTCCTTCAGGCCCTTCTTCGCGCCGTGCAGCGTCTCGTAGAGCGGCTTGCCGACGACGGGGGTGCGCTCCAGGAGGTCCTTGCCGCGGGCCAGGAAGCGCTCGTAGCCGTCGGTGGTGCGCAGGGTGGCCAGGTGGTTGGCGAGGCCGCCGATGGTGGGCGCGTAGGAGCGCTCGTTGTCGTTGACGACGATGACGAGGGGGCGGTCCTTGGCGGCGGCGATGTTGTTCAGCGCCTCCCAGGCCATGCCGCCGGTGAGCGCGCCGTCGCCGATGACCGCGACGACGTGGTCGTCCTTGCCGCGGAGCTCGTTGGCCTTGGCGAGGCCGTCGGCCCAGCCGAGGACGGTGGAGGCGTGCGAGTTCTCGATCACGTCGTGCTCGGACTCGGCGCGCGAGGGGTAGCCGGAGAGGCCGCCCTTGCTCTTGAGCCTGCTGAAGTCCTGGCGGCCGGTGAGGAGCTTGTGCACGTAGCTCTGGTGGCCGGTGTCGAAGAGGACCTTGTCCTTCGGCGAGTCGAAGACCCGGTGCAGGGCGATGGTGAGCTCGACCACGCCGAGGTTGGGTCCGAGGTGGCCGCCGGTCTTCGAGACCGCGTCGACCAGGAACGTCCGGATCTCTTCGGCGAGCTGCTCCAGCTGCTCGGAAGTGAGCCGGTCGAGGTCACGCGGTCCGCCGATGCGGGTCAGCAGATCCCATCCGTCGCCCACCACCGCCCGTGCGTGACGCGCTTCGCGCGGCTGTGTCACCGTGCCTCCTTGCGATTGTGCTGGTCGAGCATGCCGATCCGATGAGTCTAACGGCCTCCCCCCGAAGCGGGAGTCGGGGCGTGCTGCCCCTTCTCCGCCGGTACGTGCCGGAGCCCGGCGCCCCCGCGGGGGCGCCGGGCTCCGGCGGGTGGTGCGTGCGGCGCGTGGCCTGCGGTGTCGCGTGTCGCGGCTAGCCGCGGCCCGCGGTCTTCTGCGTCTTGCGGGAGACCGAGTCGATGATCACGGCGATGAGGAGGACCGCACCGGTGATCATGTACTGGATCGCGTTGGACGACAGGTTCATCTGGTTGAGGCCCTGGACGATCGACTGGATGACCAGGATGCCCAGGAGTGCGGACCAGACCTTGCCGCGTCCGCCGAACAGGGACGTACCGCCGATGACGGCGGCGGCGATGCACATCATGAGCTGGTTGCCGCCACCGAGCGAACGGTCGGCGCCGCCGGTCGCGGAGGCCAGGAAGAGACCGCCGACCGCACCGAGCGTGCCGGAGATCATGAACACCGAGATGCGGATCCACGACACGTTGATACCGGCGCGGCGCGCGGCCTCGACGCCACCGCCGACCGCGAAGACCTGACGGCCGTACGTGGTGCGGCGCAGCACGAAGTCGGTGATGACCAGGATCGCGAGGAAGATCACCAGGGAGAGCGGGAGGCCCTGCTCCTGGTTGAACGCGTACGCGGCGAGGAGGGCCAGGACGGCGAGCAGCGCGGTGCGCAGGATGATCTCGCTCTGCGGGCGGTGCGGCAGCTCCGCGGCCTTGCGGCGCCTCGCGTCACGCAGCTGCGTGAGGTAGAAGGCGGCGATCACGACCACGGCGAGGCCGTAGGCGGCCGCGATGTCCTCGAAGTAGTAGCTGGTCAGGTCGCGGACGAAGCTGCCGAGCGGGGTGGTGATGGTGGACTTCTCGCCCATCACCCAGGTCTGCATGCCGGCCCAGCCCAGGAAGCCCGCCAGGGTCACGACGAACGCGGGCACGCCGATCTTGGCGAAGACGATGCCGTGGAAGGCGCCGATGACCGTGCCGGAGAGGATGCCGAGCAGGATGGCGAGGCCGTCGGGCATGTCCGTGCCGAGGACGGCCCACACCGCGCCCGCGAGACCGGCGACGGAGCCGACCGCGAGGTCGATCTCGCCGAGCAGCAGGACGAAGACGATGCCCACGGCCATGATGCCCGGGCCCGCCGCGTACAGCGTGATCTGGTCGAGGTTGTACGAGGTGAGGAAGTTGCCGGTCTCGGCCTGGAAGACGATGCCGATGATGATCAGGCCCACCACGACGGGCAGCGAGCCGATCTCGCCCGAGCGCACCTTGCGCTTGAACTCGGTCCAGTAGCCCTTGAAGCCCTGCTCGCGGACGAGCAGTCGGGGGTCGACGACACGGACCGCGCCTTCCGCCGGCGCGGGGGCCTCGGTGGTCTCGGCCTGGGCCGGGATCTTGGCCGAGGTCTCGTTGGTGTTGCTCACTTGGATGCCTCCGCGCTGCGGGACTTGCGGCGGGTCACGGCGTTGTCCGTGGCGCCCGTGATCGCGGCGATGATTTCTTCGTGGCTGGTCGTCGCCACGGGGAAGACGCCGTTGTTGTGGCCGAGTCGCAGCACGGCGACCTTGTCGGCCACGGCCTTCACATCGGCCATGTTGTGGCTGATGAGGATGACGCCGAGGTTCTGCTCGCGCAGCCGCTCCACCAGGTCGAGGACCTGTGCGGTCTGCTCGACGCCGAGGGCCGCGGTGGGCTCGTCCAGGATCACGATCTTGGGGTTGCCGACCAGGGCGCGGGCGATGGCCACGACCTGGCGCTGGCCACCGGAGAGCGCGGCGACCGGGATGCGGACGCTGGGGATGCGGATGGAGAGGGTGGACAGCAGGTCCTGGGCCCGCTTCTCCATGGCGACCTCGTCGAGGACGCCGCCCTTCTTGATCTCGCGCCCGAGGAACAGGTTGGCGACGACGTCCAGGTTGTCGCAGAGCGCGAGGTCCTGGTAGACGGTGGCGACGCCGAGGTTCTGGGCGTCGTGCGGACGGGTGATGTCCACCTTCGCGCCCTCCCACTCGATGACGCCCTCATCGATGGGGTGCACGCCGGCGATCGTCTTGACCAGCGTGGACTTTCCGGCACCGTTGTCGCCGACGAGGGCGACCACTTCTCCGGCGTGGACTTCGAGATCGACACCGGAGAGGACCTGGACCGCTCCGAATCGCTTGAAGACTCCACGCAACGCCAGCACGGGCGTCTCTGACACGTGAACCATCTCCTTCGCCGCCTGACCGGCGGGGATGTGCCGCCTGACCGGCGGAGACGCCGCGCCGCGAGGGCAGCGTCGACATACGGGAAGCACTGGGGGGGTGGGTGAGTGTCCGGCACCCGGCCGGAAGCGGGGTGTGAGCCGGCCGGGGCCGGACAGTCAGGGGGGCGGGCGGAATCCGCCGTACGGGGCGGACCGGACCCGCGCGCGCCGGGGCCGGACGGCCCCGGCGCGAGGAGGGACTACTTGATGCCCAGCGCGGTGCACTTGGCGGCGATGTCCTTGACGCAGACGTCGGCGGCCTTGTAGATGCCGTCCTTGATCACGGTGGACTGGATGTTGTCCTTGTTCACCACGGTCGGCTCGAGCAGCGTGGACGGAACGCCGTCCGTCTCGCCCTGGGCGCCGATGTCCTTGCCCTGGAGCAGGTTGACGGCGAACTTGGCGGCCTCGGGGGCCAGCTGCTTCGGCGACTTGTAGATCGTGAAGGTCTGCGTACCGGCGATGATCCGCTGGATGCCGGGGAGCTCGGCGTCCTGGCCGCCCACCGGGATGCCCTTGATGCCGGCGTTGGTCAGGGAGGTGATGATGCCGCCCGCCATGCCGTCGTTGGCGGAGTAGACGGCGTCGATCTTGCCCTTGCCGACCGAGGAGATGGCGGCGGTCATCTTCTCGCCGGCGATCTTCGGGTCCCACTCGCCGGACGCCTCGTAGGCGATCTTGATCTTGCCGTCGAGGGACGCGTGGGCGCCCTTCTTGAACAGACCGGCGTTCGGGTCCTTCTCGTCACCGTTGATCATGACGAGGTTGGCCTTGGCCGCCTTGGAGCCGAGGGCGTCGAGGACGGCCTGGCCCTGGAGCCGGCCGATCTTCTCGTTGTCGTGGCTGACGTAGGCGTCGGCACCGGCGATGGCGCGGTCGTACGCGACGACCTTGACGCCCTTCTTGTGGGCGGCGGCGACCCACGCGGCGGACTTCTCGGCGTCGACCGAGGAGATCGCGATGACCTTGATGCCGTCGGCGATCTGCTGCTCGAACTGCTGCTTCTGCTGGCCGACGTCACCACCGGCGTTGTTGTAGACGACCTCGCAGTCGGCGCAGTCCTTCTTGACCGCGTCGATGAACAGCGGCTTGTCCAGCGTCTCGTAGCGGGCGGTCTTGTTCTCCGGGAGCAGCAGACCGATCTTGGTCTTGCTGCCCGAGTCCGCCGAGTCCTTCTTGTCGTCGCCGGCCTTGCCGCAAGCGGCGAGGGAGACGGCCATCGAAACGGCGGCCGTGCCTATGACGATGCGTCGCGTCATTGCGTTCATTGGGGGTGTGCCTCCCTGACGAGGCCGCAACGTCGCGGCCGAGGTGGCTGGAAGTCAACTCGGCCGCAAGGGCGACGTCAAGGAGTAAATCCTTAACGAGATGACAACGGTGCCATTCGTTATCTAAGTGAAGGCAGGAGTGGCCGCAGGGAGGGTGCTCTCCAAAAGGGTTGAATCCCCCATCTCGCTCAGGACGAGCGCCAGCGCGCCCAGCACCTCCGCCCGGCCCCCCAGGGCCCCCGGAAGCACGGACAGCTGCCGGGCCGCACTGGGGATGGCGTAACGCGAGACGGAGTCCCTGATGGGCCCCAGGACCAGCTCCCCGGCCTCCGCCAGCGAGCCGCCCAGCACCACGCGGCTCGGGTTCAGCAGGTTGCAGAGGTTGGCCACCCCGCTGCCGATGTGGCGCCCGACGTCACCGATCACCCGCCGGCACCCCGGATCGCCCTCGCGGGCCAGCTGGACCACCCGCTCCATGGTGAGATCCGGGCCGTGGCTGGGCTGGAGCAGGGGCAGGACGTAGCGCGCGGCCGTGAAGGTCTCCAGGCAGCCGCGGTTGCCGCAACGGCAGACCGGGCCCGATTCGTCCAGGGTGATGTGGCCGATCTCGCCGGCCGTCCCGCCGGGGCCCCGGTAGATGTGCCCGTCGATCACCAGACCGGCGCCGACACCGCTCGCGACCTTGATGTACGCGAGGTCCCTGACCCCCCGGCCGCTCCCCCACACCAGCTCGCCGAGGGCCCCGAGGTTGGCGTCGTTGTCCACGTACACCGGCACGCCGAGGCGCGAGGACAGCTCCTCGCTGGGGTTGATGCCCGTCCACCCCGGCAGGATCGACGTGGAGCCCAGGGTGCCGGACTCCACGTCGATCGGGCCGGGTACACCGAGTCCCACCCCGATGACCTTGCCGGGGCTGATCCCGGTGGTCTCGATCAGCCGGTTGACCAGCTGTTCCGCCCGCCCGAAGCCCTCGGCGGAGGAGGCGTCGACGTCCAGCGGCTCGGACTCCTCGGCGAGCACCTGGTGGGCCAGGTTGCCGACGGCCACGCGCAGGTGGGTGTGGCCGAAGTCGACGCCGATCACGATGCCCGCGTCCCCGCTGAGCGAGACGCTGCGGGCCCGGCGGCCGCCCGCCGAGGTGGGGGTCACCTCGACCGTGCCGCTGTCCTTCAGTTCGCGAACGATATTGGAGACGGTGGCCGCGGAGAGGCCCGTGCTCCTGGCGATCTCCGCCTGGGTGAGCGAACCAGCCATGCGTACGGCGCGCACGACCCGCTCAAGGTTGGCGCGATGCAGAGACGTCTGCGACCCCGGAGTCTCCATCGACTCACTCACTCCTGCCTATTCTCCAACATGTGAACTCTAAGCTGACCGTTTTCGGGCGGGCCCCGTCAAGACCTTGAGCAGTCGGAGCCACGGATGAGCACGGCTCCTGCACCCGGCGGCCCGGGCGAACTCCCCCGTACACAGACGAACCGCCCGCCGGCTGGGATGCCGGCGGGCGGTTCGCTTCGTTCGTAAGGTGCGTTCAGGCTGTACGGGGCGTCACTTCACCGCTCCCGCGGTCAGCCCCGCCACGACCTGGCGCTGGAAGATGATGTAGGCCGCGAGGACCGGCAGCATCGCCATCACCAGACCGGCGAAGAGTCCGGACCAGTCGCCCTTGTAGCCCTGGCTGCTGGCCAGTTCGACCAGACCCTGCGAGAGCACCCGGTACTTCGGGTCGGTGTTCAGCACCGTCGGCAGCATGTACTGGTTCCACTGGCCGAGGAAGTTGAAGATGCCGACGCTGATCAGGCCGGGCTTCGCCATCGGCAGCATGACCTGGAAGAACGTCCGGGTGTGCGAGGCCCCGTCGATCATCGCCGCTTCCGCCACCGACCCCGGCAGCGTCCGGAAGAAGGAGGTGAGGAAGAAGACGGTGAAGGGCAGCGAGTACGCGATGTAGACCAGGATCAGTCCGTGCCGCGTGTTCAGCATCCCCATGTTGTTCATCACGAAGAACAGCGGGACCAGCGCCAGGATGATCGGGAAGCTCATCCCGCCGATGAACATGTAGTAGATGAAGCGGTTGCCCGGGAAGTCGAACCGGGCGAGCACGTAGGCCGCCATCGAGCCGAGCAGCAGCGTGCCGATCAGCGAACAGCCCACGACGACGATCGTGTTGAAGAAGTAGTCGCTCATGTGCGCCTGGCTCCAGGCGCGCGACCAGTTCTCGAAGTGGAGCTTGTCCGGCAGCGCCCACGGCGTCGACAGGATCGAGTCGTCGTCCTTGAACGACGACATGATCGCCCAGAGCAGCGGCAGCACCACCAGGATCGCCCAGATGATCAGCACGCCGTGCGAGAAGACGTTGAGGGTCTTCCCCTCGCTGCTCTTCTTCTCCTTGCCCGCCGGGGCGGACGACTTGGACACGGGGGCCGGATCCGTCGCCGCGACCGCGGGAGGGGTTTCAGTGGCCTTCACGCGTGCTCACCTCGTACTACTGTCGAGCCGGCCGCCGCGGCCGGGCTGTCTTGCCTGCTGGGGGTCCGGGGAACGCGTCCCGGAGAGCGCGGCATCAGAACTCCAGCCGCTCGCGCCGGCCCAGCCGCATCACGACGGCGGCGAACGCCATGGTGACGACGAGCAGTCCGACACCGATCGTCGTCGCGTATCCGGCCTGACCGTCGCGGAAGGCGGTCTGGTAGACGTACAGCGGCAGGATCGAGGTCGAGTAGTCGGGACCGCCGGGGCCGACGGTCATGACCTGGACGGCCGTGAACGCCTCGACACCGAGGGCCAGGATGCCCATGTAGACCCAGCCCGACTGGATGGTGTCCCAGAGCAGCGGGACGGTGATCCTGAAGAACGTCGTGATGCGGCTGGCCCCGTCCAGGAGGGCCGCCTCGTAGAAGTCCTTGGGAATGGACGCCATTCCGGCCGAGAAGAGGACGACGAAGAAGCCGACCGTCGACCAGACCAGCACCACCATGACGCAGATCAGCGCCAGATTCGGATCGCCCAGCCAGTCCGGCTGGACGGAGTCCAGGCCGATCCCCTTCAGCGCCGAATTCACCATGCCGGAACGCGGGTTGTACGCGAACTGGAACAGCAGGGCGACGATGACGATCGACAGGACCTGCGGGAAGAAATAGGCGATCTTGTAGAAGCCCGACCCGCGCACGCCGGCGACCGCGGCGTTCTTCCGCCGGCGGCCTCCGACGTTGAGCATGAAGGCGAAGAAGAGCGCGAGGCCCAGCGTCACCAGCGGCAGCACCAGCACCAGAATCACGCTGTGCTGAAGGGACTTCCAGAAGATGTCGTCCTTCAGCATCCGCGAATAGTTGCCGAAGCCGACCATCTTGAAGTCCGGGCTCAGTCCGGTCCAGTCGGTGAAGGAATAGTAGATGGCCTGGATGAACGGCCAGATGACGAAGACCGCGTACAAGGCCAAGGGGACTACCAGGAACCCCACAATGAACCGGTACTTGCCGTGCTGCATCGTTTACCGACCCCGATCTTTCCGCGGGTGCCGCCGCTGGTGACGGTTGCTCACTGGTGCTTGTAGTGCTTGATGGACTGGTCCTTGGCCGCCGCGTCGGCGTAGGCCTGGATCTTCTTGATGGCCTCGGCCGGGGTCAGGCGGCCGGCCATCATCTCACCGAGACCGGCCGTGCCGATCTGCTCCTTCTGGAGCTTGACGTACCAGTCCTGCATGCGCGGGTTCACCACGTTGTCGCCGGCCTTCTTCAGCGCGTCGACGCCGGACTGCATGGCCGTGGAGAGGGTCAGGCCGTCGGTGCCCCCGTTGAAGGCGCTCAGCGACTTCACCTGCTTGGTGAAGTTCTTCGAGGACTCCTCGGAGAGCATGATGCGCAGCTGCTCCATGCCGCCCTGCGGGTTGGCCGCCTTGGCCGGGACGACGAAGGGCTCGCCGCCGGACGCCCAGATGGTGCCGAAGGGCATCGCGTCCGACTTGTCCAGGCTCGACGGGGCCGCGACCATCATCTTGAAGTCCTTGGGCGTGGTCGGCGCCGCCTCGTTCTCCACCCACGAACCGTTGGGGATGAAGAGCGCCTTGCCCTTGGTCCACTCGGTCTGGGACTGGATGTGGGTCAGGCCGGGGGTGCCCTTGAGGATGTACCCCTTCTGGTAGAGCTCGTAGTACGCCTCGAAGGCCGCCTTGACGGCGGGGTCCTTCCACGCGTTCGGCTCCAGGTTGTCGATCTTGTCGAGGACCTCGCGGCCGCCGATCTTGCCGATGAACGGGTAGAGCGAGAACGGCAGGTAGTACGGGTACTTGCCGGCGTACGTCCAGCCCGCGATGCCCTGCTTCTTCGCCTTGGCGCAGAGGGCGAGCATGTCGTCCCAGGTCTCGGGGTACTCCGCGTCCAGCTTCTCCAGGTTGGTCTGCGAGTACCAGACGCCGTACACGGTGTACGCGTAGTACATGATCCAGACCGGGTCGCCGTCGAACTGGCCCATCTCCAGAACGCCCGGACGCAGGGTGTCGCGGACCTTCTTGTTCGGGTCGTCGTAGGACGGGGCGTCCATCAGCGGGGTCAGGTCGAGCAGCTGCTTCTTGCCGACGAGGACACCCATGTCCATCTGCTCGGCGCCCGAGTTGTCGATCAGGTCCGGCGGGGTGCCGCCGTTGAAGCGCGGCTGCAGCTGCGACTGGATCTTCTGCGTCGAGGTGTGCTTGACCTTGGCCTTCGGGAACGCCTCGCCGTACTTCTTCTCGGCGTCCTTGGCGTACTGGTCGCCGAAGCCGCCGTTGAAGATGACCACGTCGAGCGCGGCGCTCTCGTTGACACCCAGCGGGTTCTTGGCGCTGGTCTTGCCCTTCTTGACCGGCTCGTCGCCACCGCTGTCGCCGCTCGCGCAGGCGGACAGGAAGCTCATGGTCGGAACGGTGATCAGACCGAGTGCGGCAGAACGCTTGATCACATCGCGACGGCCAAGGCCCTCATTGTTGTGGGCGGAGGTGGATCCCATGCTCAAGTCCTCGCCTTCTCCAGGACTCAGGCGGTGTGTACCGGTCGCCCCGTCGTAATTCGCCTCAGCGAAGGGCCCCGCCACCGCGGTCAGTTGCGCTTGGGTGGTACAGATTTCAGGCTAACGATTGCCGTGGGGGGCGCCGGGGGACCGAACAGCCGACACACCTGCGGCGTCGCGTTGTCCTGCCCCCGTGTCCCCCAGCCGCACAACCGGTGAACCAGCTGTACGGACGCCGACAGGTATAGTCCACTTGCCGCCAACTGAGCAAGATCGAAAGCAAGGTTGCACGGCAGTCTTTCCCGAGTTGAGACCTCGCGGATACCTCGACACTCCGGACCCTCCTTCGGATGTAACGATTTCCGCATTCCGGTCGATTCTGCGACGGGTTGCGATCCAACTCCCTTGACACCATGAGCCACTTCACTCCCTACTTGTTCCTGCGCATCCTCTGACAACGTTGTCCAAGCGCACACTTCCCCGGGAGGAATGGCTCGGCATGCACCCCCGACACCGTTCTCGTACGAGACGAAGCAGCACGGCAGCGCTGATCGCGGCCTCTTTGGTCCTGGTCGTGACAGCCCCCACGGCGGCCGCCGCTCAATCGGCCGGGTCAGGACAGAGAGGTCAAAAGCCCTCGGGCGACCGGACGTTCAGCACGTCCTTCGAAGAAGACGAAAAGCAGCCGGACTGGCGCAATTCCGTAGAAGAGGGCCCTGACGGAAAGAAGCGGTCATCGGGTGTCGATGGCGGATTCTCCTCCGGAATACCGGGCAATGTGACCGACAAGGTCACCGACGTCCGCGCCAGCGACGAGAACACCGGCGGCGGGGAGGTGAAGGAGAACCTCGTCGACGGCGAATCCCGTACGAAGTGGCTGTCGTTCGAGCCCACCGCCTGGCTGGAGTTCGACCTCAGCGAGCCGGTGAAGGTCGTGACGTACGCGCTCACCTCCGCCGACGACCACGACGAGCGCGACCCCGAGGACTGGACGCTCCAGGGCTCCGAGGACGGCAAGACCTGGACGGACCTGGACACCCGGACCGGCCAGACCTTCAGCGAGCGCTTCCAGACCAAGTCGTACGACTTCGAGGCGGACAAGGCGTACCAGCACTTCCGCCTGAACATCACCAGGAACAACGGCGCCACCGACGCCACCCAGCTCGCCGACGTCCAGTTCTCCGACGGCGACACCTCCGCCCCCGCGCCCTCCGACATGCGCACGCAGATCAGCAACGGCCCCTCCGGCTCCCCCACCGCCAAGGCCGGCGCGGGCTTCACGGGCAGGAAGGCGCTGCGGTACGCGGGCACCCACAAGGCGGACGGCCGGGCGTACTCGTACAACAAGGTGTTCGACGTGAACACCCGGGTCACCCGGGACACCGAGCTGTCCTACCTGGTCTACCCGCAGATGGGCGAGACGGACCTGTCCTACCCGGCCACGCACGTCGCGGTGGACCTGGCCTTCACGGACGGCACCTACCTGAGCGACCTGCACGCCACCGACACCAACGGCGGGCTGCTGACGCCGCAGGGCCAGGCGGACGCCAAGCGGCTCTACGTCAACCAGTGGAACAAGGTCGAGGCCGGTATCGGCACGGTCGCCGCGGGGAAGACCGTCGACCGCATCCTGGTCGCGTACGACTCCCCCAAGGGCACGGCCAAGTTCCAGGGCTGGATCGACGACCTGAAGATCGCGCCCGCGAAGCCGGAGAAGCGCAAGGCGCACCTCTCGGACTACGCGTCGACCATCCGGGGCACCAACTCCAGCGGCTCCTTCTCGCGCGGCAACAACTTCCCCGCGACGGCCGTCCCCAATGGGTTCAACTTCTGGACGCCGGTCACCAACGCCGGCTCGACCAGCTGGCTCTACGACTACGCGCGCGGCAACAACGACGACAACCTGCCCACCCTGCAGGCGTTCGCCGCGAGCCACGAGCCGAGCCCCTGGATGGGCGACCGGCAGACCTTCCAGCTGATGCCGTCGGCGGCCTCCGGCACCCCGGACGCCTCCCGCACGGCCCGCGCGCTGCCGTTCAAGCACGAGAACGAGACCGCGCGGCCGCACTACTACGGGGTGACGTTCGAGAACGGCCTCAAGGCCGAGATGACGCCCACCGACCACGCGGCGCGGATGCGGTTCACGTACCCGGGCGAGGACGCGAGCATCGTCTTCGACAACGTCTCCAACGACGGCGGGCTCACCCTGGACCCGGCGACCAGCTCGTTCACCGGCTTCTCGGACGTGAAGAGCGGCGGCTCGACCGGGGCGACGCGGCTGTTCGTGTACGGCGTCTTCGACGCGCCGGTCACCGCGAGCGGCAAGCTCTCGGGCGGCGGCGGTGGCAGTGATGACGATGTCTCCGGCTATCTGCGGTTCGACGCGGGCAAGGACCGCACGGTGAACCTGCGCCTGGCGACCTCGCTGATCAGCATCGACCAGGCGAAGAAGAACCTGGCCGCCGAGATCCCCGCCTCGCGCTCCTTCGGCCGGGTCGAGGACAAGGCGCAGGACGCCTGGGACGACCTGCTGGGCAAGGTGGAGGTCGAGGGCGCCACCGCCGACCAGCTGACCACGCTGTACTCCAGCCTGTACCGGCTCTACCTCTACCCGAACTCGGGCTCCGAGAGGGTCGACGGCAAGGACAAGTACGCCTCCCCGTTCTCCCCGCAGGTCGGCTCGGACACCCCGACGCACACCGGCGCGAAGATCGTGGACGGCAAGGTGTACGTCAACAACGGCTTCTGGGACACCTACCGGACGACCTGGCCGGCGTACTCGCTGCTGACGCCGAAGAAGGCCGGCGAGATGGTGGACGGCTTCGTCCAGCAGTACAAGGACGGCGGCTGGATCTCCCGCTGGTCCTCGCCGGGCTACGCGGACCTGATGACCGGCACCTCCTCGGACGTGGCGTTCGCCGACGCGTACGTCAAGGGCGTGGAGTTCGACGCGAAGGCGGCGTACGACGCGGCCGTGAAGAACGCGACGGTCGTCCCGCCGTCCTCGGGCGTGGGCCGCAAGGGCATGGTGACGTCCCCGTTCACCGGGTACGCCGACACCACGACCCATGAGGGCATGTCCTGGTCGATGGAGGGTTACGTCAACGACTACGGCATCGCGAAGATGGGCGAGGCGCTTTACAAGAAGACGCACGAGCAGCGCTACAAGGACGAGTCCGAGTACTTCATGAACCGGGCCCGCGACTACGTCGAGCTGTTCGACGACAAGGCCGGCTTCTTCCAGGGCAAGGACGCCAAGGGCGACTGGCGGCTGCCGTCCGGCCTCTACGACCCGCGCGTCTGGGGCTACGACTACACGGAGACCAACGGCTGGGGCTACGCCTTCACCGCTCCGCAGGACAGCAAGGGCCTGGCCAACCTGTACGGCGGCCGGGACGGCCTCGCCGAGAAGCTGGACACGTACTTCGCCACCCCGGAGACCGGCACCCCAGAGTTCGCGGGCAGCTACGGCGGGGTCATCCACGAGATGACGGAGGCCCGTGACGTACGGATGGGCCAGTACGGGCACAGCAACCAGGTCGCCCACCACGTCACGTACATGTACGACGCGGCCTCGCAGCCGTACAAGACGCAGGAGAAGGTCCGCGAGGTCCTGGGCCGCCTGTACACGGGCAGCGAGATCGGCCAGGGCTACCACGGCGACGAGGACAACGGAGAGCAGTCCGCCTGGTTCCTCTTCTCCTCGCTCGGCTTCTACCCGCTGGTGATGGGCAGTGGCGAGTACGCGATCGGTTCGCCGCTCTTCACCAAGGCGACGGTGCACCTGGAGAACGGCCGCACGCTGGTCGTGAAGGCGCCGAGGAACAGCGCGAAGAACATCTACGTCCAGGGCCTGAAGGTGAACGGCAAGAAGTGGACCTCCACCTCGCTGCCGCACGACCTGCTGGCCAGGGGCGGGACGCTGGACTTCGACATGGGCCCGAAGCCGTCCGCCTGGGGCACCGGCAAGGACGCCGCGCCGGTCTCCATCACCAAGGACGACCAGGTGCCGTCCCCGAGGAAGGACGTGCTGAAGGGCGAGGGCCCGCTGTTCGACAACACCTCGGCCACCACCGGCACCGCCGCCACGGTCGAGCTGCCCGTCCCGTCCGCCACGAAGGCCGCCCAGTACACGCTGACCTCGGCCGGCAGGGCGACGGCGCCGGCCGGCTGGGTGCTCCAGGGCTCGTCGGACGGCAAGAGCTGGAAGGACGTCGACAAGCGGTCCGGCCAGTCCTTCGCCTGGGACAAGCAGACGCGGGCCTTCTCCGTGAAGTCCCCCGGCTCCTACGCGCACTACCGGCTGGTGTTCGACGGTGAGGCGTCGCTCGCGGAGGTGGAACTGATCGCCTGACCCCACCCCGCGTACGCGGACGGCCGGCAGCTCCCCGTGGGCTGCCGGCCGTCCGCGTTCTCAGCCCCGTTCCGGTGTCTCCGGGACCGCCGCCGGATACAGGCTCTCCGGCAGCGTGACGTTCCACGCGGTGATGACCGGGTTGCCGTGTTCCCGGCCCAGCCGGGACACCGCGCCGGTGGCCAGCTGGAAGAGGGTCCCCTCGGCCGGGGTCAGGCCCAGGTAGCGGGCGGTCAGGACGCGCAGGAAGTGGGAGTGGGCGACGAGCACGATGTCCTCGTCACCGGCCCGCCCGGCCGCCTCCGCGACCTCGGCCAGCACCCGGTCGGCCCGGTCCCCGACCTCCGCCGGTGTCTCGCCGGGGTGGGCCGCGGGGCCGGCGCCGACACCGTCGGTCCAGAGGTTCCAGTCGGGCCGGGTGCGGCGGATCTCGTCCGTGGTGACGCCCTCGTAGGCGCCGTAGTCCCACTCGCGCAGCTCCGGGGTGATGCGGGGCGCGGCGAGCCCGGCGAGTTCGGCGGTGCGCCGGGCCCGGACCAGGGGGCTGACCAGGGTGAGCGCGACGGACCGGTCGGCGAGCAGGGGGGCCAGGGCGCGGGCCTGGCGTTCGCCGAGGGGGGTCAGGGGCAGATCGGTGTGGCTCGTGTGGCGCCCGTTACGGGACCACTCGGTCTCGCCGTGCCGGATCAGGATCAGCTCGCCCATGTGAAGGCCATCCGCTCTCAGTGCTGTTACCGCTCGTGTTCACGTTCCGTACAGGCGCTAACCCGCCGGTCCACGATCGCATTCCGGCCGGGGGCGGGAGAGCGGGCGCGCCCGTGAGGAGACGAAACGCCCTAGGAGGCGTCCTGGGACGCATCGGCGAACGCCCGGATGAGCGGTGACTCCGCCGCGGTCCGCCAGACCAGGGCCCACCGGCAGGGCGGCGCGTCGCGGATGGGGACGAAGGCCAGGCTCGGCCACGCGTAGAAGTCCGACGTCTCGGCCGGTACGGCGGCGGTGGCCTGGCCCGAGGCGACGACGCTGAGCGCCTCCTGCCAGGTGGTGACCCGGGGGCCCCGGCGGACGGGACGGCCGGAGGGGGTCTGCCGGGGATTGAGGACCTCCTCCATGGCGGAGGAGATCGATCCGCCCTGGACCACGGCGCAGTCGCCGAAGTCCTCCAGGCAGACGGACTCCCGTTCCGCAAAGGGATGGCCGGCGGAGACCATCAGGAGCAGCGCGGAGGTGTGCGCGGTCGGCAGGACGCTCAGCCCGGGCCTGTCGGCCGGCAGCCATACGTATGCCATGTCCACGTCGCCCGCGAGGAGCAGGTCGAGCGGTGAGGCGGGCTGGATCTCGCGGTACCGGACGCGGGCGTCGGGGTGGCGGGCCTGGAAGCGGTCGAGCGTGTCCTTGATCTGGAGGGCGTACGGGCCCATGGTGCCGAGGGTCAGGGTGCCCCTGGTGCCCCGGGCGGTGGCCTTGGCGGCCTCGATGCCCTGGGTGATCTGCTCGTGGCCGCGCTTCAGCGCCTCGTACAGCTGCTCCCCCAGGGGTGAGAGGCGCACGGTGCGGGTGGTGCGGTCGAAGAGGGGGCCGCCGATGAGGCGTTCCTGCTTCTTGACCAGCTGGCTCACCCGGCCCGGGCTGACGCCCAGCCGCTCGGCGGTGCGGCTGAAGTGCAGCTCCTCCGCGAGCGTCAGGAATATCTCGATCTCCCGCATCTCCACGCCCGGCCCCCCCCGGATTCTTTAGTCCAGAGTCAAATGACGTTACCAGCCTCGTCGTTGATGCCTCGCGGGCGTCGGGGAAGACTGGTGGGCGCCGCCCTCGACCGGGGGCGCGCGCGAGTAGGCACCGCCCGGCTGCCGTTCCAGGAGGTGCCATGCCCGTCGGATATCTGGTCCCCGTGCTCATCGTCGCGATCGGCACGTGGTGTGCGCTGAGACCGGTGCCGTTCGAGCACCCGCTGGGCCGCCCCAGCTACATCTTCGGACTGGCCGCCAACGAGCTGCCATTCGCCGCCTTCTTCTGGATGCTGCTCGTCCCTACAACGATGGCCTTCGCCCAGGACGACGTCATGGACTCGCCGGGCGCCTGGGGGATCGTCGCGCTCGCCGCCGTGACCTCGCTCGGGCTCGCCGTGGTCGTCCACCGCGCGTGGGGCGACCGGGACCGGATCGAGCGCGCGCTGACCGAGGGGCTGGGCAAGGGCTGGCGGGCCTCCATCGACGCGGACCTCGCCGAGGGGCTGCGGCTCCGGCCCCCGTGGCTGCGCGTCCTGTTCGTGCCTGTCCTCAAGCGGCGCCGGGACGTGCGACGCGTGGCCAACCTGTCGTACGGGGACGCGGGGCGCCGCAATCTGCTCGACGTGTACCACCACCGTGCCCGCCCGCAGGGTGCGCCCGTGCTGATCCACATGCACGGCGGCGGCTACACCGGCGGCCACAAGAACAGCCAGTCGCTGCCGCTCCTGTACCGGCTGGCGAGCCGGGGCTGGGTCACCATCAGCGCCAACTACCGGCTGAAGCCGCAGGTCCGGCACCCCGAGCACATGATCGACCTGAAGCGGGTGATCGCCTGGGCGCGGGAGCACGCCCAGGAGTACGGGGCCGACCCGTCGAGCCTGTTCGTGGCGGGCAGTTCGGCGGGCGGCCACATGGGCTCCATCGCCGCGCTGACCTCGGACGACCCCGCGTTCCAGCCGGGCTTCGAGGGCGCCGACACCTCGGTCAGCGGGGTCGTCGTGCTGAACGGCTTCCTGGGCGCGTACTGGAACCAGGGCCCCGAGTCGTCCCCGCTGGGCCATGCCCGGCCGGACGCGCCGCCCATGCTGATCGTCCACGGCGATCTGGACCCGCTGGTGCCGGTCGCCGGCATCCGCGAGGTGGCCGAGGGGCTGCGCGACGCGTCCGAGAGCCCGGTCGTCTACGCCGAGCTGCGCGGCGGGCACCACGCCTTCGACCTGTACCACTCGCTCCGCTTCGACGCGGTGGTGGACGCGGTCGAGGCGTTCACCTCCTGGGTCAGATCGCGGGAGCGCTCGCCCCGGGCGTGACGACCACGGCCTCGTGCGGCCGGTTCGTGTCCGCCGTGACCCTGAGCGCGCCGCCCTCGCGGACCACCTCGTACGTGGCGGCGGGCTCGCCCGTGAGACCGGGGACGGTCACCGTGCGGTGGAGGTCGCCGGTGCCCTCGGGGGCGTACACGCGCAGCTGGAGCCCGTCCGTCCAGTCGCCGTCCGGCCGGGAGGTGTCCGCGCCGAGCGGGAGGACCGCGCCGGGGCGGACCAGCAGCGGGAGGCTGTCGAAGCCGTAGGTGTCCCGGTGCCAGGCCGGGCCGGTGACGGTCTCGCCGGTGAGCAGATGGGTCCAGGTGCCCTCGGGGACGTAGTACTCCACCTCGCCGTCCTCGCTGAAGACCGGGGCCACCAGGAGGTCCGGGCCGAGCATGTACTGCCGGTCCGCCGTGCGGGCGGCCGGGTCGTCCGGGAACTCCAGGAGCATCGGGCGCATGACGGGGACGCCGGTGCGGTGGGCCTCGACGGCGGCGCCGTACAGGTAGGGCATCAGCCGGTGCTTCAGCTCCGTGAAGCGCCGGGCGACCTCGACCGCCTCGTCGCCGAACTCCCACGGCACGCGGTACGACGAGGAGCCGTGCAGCCGGCTGTGCGAGGAGAGCAGGCCGAAGGCGAGCCAGCGCTTGAAGACCGCCGGGTCCGGGGTGCCCTCGAAGCCGCCGATGTCATGGCTCCAGAAGCCGAAGCCGGACAGGCTCAGTGAGAGGCCGCCGCGCAGGGACTCCGCCATCGCCTCGAAGGAGGACCAGCAGTCGCCGCCCCAGTGCACGGGGAACTGCTGGCCGCCGGCCGTGGCGGAGCGGGCGAAGAGGACGGCATCGCCCTGGCCGCGCTCCTTCTCCAGGAGCTCGAAGACGGCCTTGTTGTACAGGTGCGTGTAGTAGTTGTGCATGCGCTCCGGGTCGGAGCCGTCGTGCCAGACCACGTCGGTGGGGATGCGCTCGCCGAAGTCCGTCTTGAAGCCGTCGACGCCCTGGCCGAGGAGGGTGCGCAGCTTGCCCTGGAACCAGGCGGTGGCCTCCGGGTTGGTGAAGTCCACCAGCGCCATGCCGGCCTGCCACTTGTCCCACTGCCAGACGTCGCCCTCGCGGGTCCGCACGAAGTAGCCCTTGGCCGCGCCCTCCGCGTACAGGGGGCTCTTCTGCGCGATGTACGGGTTGATCCAGAGGCAGATCCGCAGGCCCTTGTCCTTGAGCCGGGCGAGCATGCCCTCCGGGTCGGGGAAGACGGCCGGGTCCCACTCGAAGTCGCACCACTGGTACTCGCGCATCCAGAAGCAGTCGAAGTGGAACACGGAGAGCGGGATGCCCCGCTCGGCCATGCCGTCCACGAACGAGGTGACGGTCGCCTCGTCGTACGCGGTGGTGAACGAGGTGGTCAGCCAGAGGCCGAAGGACCAGGCCGGGGGCAGGGCCGGGCGGCCGGTCAGCGCGGTGTAGCGGGCCAGCACCTCCTTGGGGGTGGGTCCGGCGACGACGAAGTACTCCAGCGTCTGGTCCTCGACGCTGAACTGCACCTGGCCGACCGCCTCGGAACCGACCTCGAAGGAGACCTTCCCGGGGTGGTTGACGAAGACGCCGTAGCCGCGCGAGGAGAGGTAGAACGGGACGTTCTTGTACGCCTGCTCGCTGCTGGTCCCCCCGTCCGCCTGCCACATGTCGACCACCTGGCCGTTCTTGACGTACGGGGTGAACCGCTCGCCGAGCCCGTGGACCGTCTCGCCGACGCCCAGCGCGAGCTGGGCGAACATGTGGTGGGCGCCGTCGCCGGTCGTGGCGAAGGCGGTCCCCTTGCGCCCGGCGGCGGTCAGGAGGCGCCCGTCCGCGTCCCGGAACTCCAGGCCGAAGCCGCCGCCGGCGGGGAGCCGGAGGGTGAGCGGCCCGCTGGTCAGCTCGGCGGCCCCGGCGTCCTCGCGGGTGGTGGCGGAGGGGTCACCGGTGGCGCCGGGGAGGGCGAAGTCGGGGCCCGGGTGACGCTTGCCCGCCAGATGGGTGACGCGGACCCCGATGACGCCTTCGGCGGGGGCGTACGCCTCCACGGTGATCAGCGGGGCGTTCAGGGTGTCCCCGCGCCGGGTCACGCGCTGGACCGCCGCGTAGGCGGTGAGGCGGTCGGGATCGAGGCGGAGGTCGCGGAGTTCGGTGGCGTACGAGGCGTGGACACCGTCTCGCATCTGCCAGAAGCCGTCGGTGAACTTCATGGGGGGTCCGTTCCTGTGGGTCCTGATTTTGATCGTACACAAAACAAATCTTTTTCGAAGCGCTTCGATTCACCCGCCGAAGCCGCTGAATCCACCGGACCAAGGGCTCGGACACCCCCTGCGAGCGGCCACGTTTCCCCTGTGTGACCTGCGCGTCACCAGGACGGTCTAGAAACGGACGGCCACATGCCGTATTAGTACTGGCAGCAAACAAATCGGTCGGACGGCAGCGCAGCCGTCCGGGCCCTTGCCGACAAGAGGCACCTGAATGTCGAACCGCTTCACCCCACGGGTCGCCGTCCCGCTCACCGTCGTCTCCGCGCTGATCGGCGGTGCGGTCCTGTCGGGCTGCGGCCAGCAGCGGGACCCGGACGTCTACACCGTCCTGAACTCCTCGACCGACGAGTCGTACCACCGCTGGGACGCCCAGACGCTGGCCCGGTGCAGCAAGCAGCTGGGGGTGACCATCGAGCAGCAGAGCGTCCCCGCCGCACAGGTGATGACCAAGGCACTGCGGATGGCGTCCTCGAAGTCGCTGCCCGACGTGCTCCAGCTGGACGCCTCCGAGATGCCGACGTTCGCCGAGGCGGGCGGGCTGATCCCGCTGAAGGACCTGGGCCTCACCACGCGGGACATCCCCGAGGGGATCGTGAACTTCGGCTCGTACGAGGGGACGTACTACGGGGCCGCCCGCACGGTGAACACGCTGGCGCTCTTCTACAACAAGGACACCCTCGACAAGGCCGGCCTGAAGGTCCCCACCACCTGGGCCGAGATGCGCGAGACCGCGAAGGAGCTCACCCAGGGCAAGCGGTACGGGCTGGCGCTCAGCGCGGGAGGCGCGGAGGACGGCGTCTTCCAGTTCACCCCCTTCATGTGGTCCAACGGCGGCGACGAGACCAAGCTCGACAGCCCCGAGGTGGCCGGGGCCCTGGACTACTGGAAGAGCCTCCTCAAGGACGGCTCCCTGTCCAAGTCGACGGTCAACTGGACCCAGGCCGACGTGAACGACCAGTTCATGGCGGGCAACGCGGCCATGATGATCAACGGCCCCTGGCAGGTGGAGACCCTGAACTCCAAGAACGGGCTGCACTGGGGCATCGCCGAGATCCCGGTCCCGAAGGCCGGCGACGACTCGGTGGGCCCGCTGGGCGGTGGTGTGCTGACCGTGCCCAACACCGGTGACGAGAAGCGGGAGAAGATGTCCGCGAAGATCATCGGCTGCATGTCCGGCGAGCAGGAGCAGATCACCTACGCGCTGAACAGCTGGATGGTCCCGGCCAACGAGAAGGCCGCCGCCGAGTGGCGCAAGAAGGTGCCCGAGCTGGACGCCCTGGCCGACCAGGTCGCCACGGCCCGTTCGCGTACCGCCAAGCTCGGCGCCCGGTGGTCGTCCGTCTCCCTCGCGCTGCAGAGCGCGTTCCAGTCCGCCCTGACCGGCGAGTCGAGCGAGGCCGCCCTCACCCGCGCCCAGAAGCGCGCGACGAGCGGGAACTGAGGTATCCGAACCATGTCGACCACCACCGCTGCCCCGGCGCTCGCGACCGAGAAGACCGCGAAGCCGCCGAACCCCGCCCGCATCCGGCGCCGCAGGCGGCTCGCCCAGTGGGGCTTCATCGCCCCCGCCGTGATCTTCATGGCGCTGTTCTTCGGCTACCCGCTCGTCCGCAACATCGTGATGAGCTTCCAGGACTACTCGCCGTCCACGTTCTTCACGGGCAAGTCCCCGTTCAACGGGACGGACAACTGGAGCAAGGTCTTCAACGACGAGCTCTTCGGCAAGGCGCTGTGGCACACGATCCTGTTCACGATCGGCTCGCTGATCGGACAGTTCTGCATCGGCCTCGGCCTCGCCGTCTTCTTCAACCGGCGCTTCCCCCTGAACGGCGTGCTGCGGTCGCTCATCCTGCTGCCGTGGCTGGTGCCGATGGTCGTCTCGGGCGTCGTCTGGCGGCGCATCCTCGACCAGGACACCGGTGTCCTCAACTCGTTCCTCGGCACCCTCGGCCTCGGCGGCGACACCCCGTGGCTGACCAGCACGAGCATGGCGCTGATCTCGGTGATCCTGGTGAACATCTGGATCGGCATTCCGTTCAACATGGTGATCCTCTACGGCGGCATCCAGGAGGTCCCCAAGGAGCTGTACGAGGCCGCCTCGCTGGACGGCGCCTCCGCCTGGCGGACGTTCCGCTCGATCACGCTGCCGATGCTGCGGCCGGTGATCACCGTCGTCCTGGTGCTCGGCTTCATGTCGACGGTCAAGATCCTCGATCTGATCCTGGCGCTCACCGACGGCGGTCCCGCGGACTCCACGCAGACCCTCGGCACCCTCACGTACCAGAACTCCTTCGTCCAGCTGGACTTCGGAGCCGGTGCCGTGGTCGGCAACATCCTGATCCTGATCTCCGCCGTCTTCGCGGTGTTCTACCTGCGGGCCAACCGCAACGAGGGGAAGTGACCGGCATGGCGAACACCGTGCGTACCCCCGCCGCGCCCACGCGGACCAACGGCCGGCCGAAGCGGCGCTGGGGCGCCATGGTCTTCGGTGTCCTGGTGCTGTGCGTGATGCTGTTCCCGCTGTACTGGATGGTGAACACCGCGCTCCAGCCCGAGTCCGGGCTGCTGGAGGTCGACCCCGTCCCGCACGGCCTGGACCTGTCGGGCTTCCGCTCGGCGCTCACCGACCAGGGCGGCAATCTGCTGACCTCGCTCGCGGTGGCGCTCGGCGCGGTCGTCATCTGCCTGGCGATCTCGGCGCCCGCCGCCTACGGGCTGGCGCAGTTCAAGCTGCGCGGCACCCGTACGATCGTCTTCGGCACGCTGATCACCCAGATGGTGCCGGGCATCGTCATCGCCAACGCCCTGTACAGCGCGTACGTGGACCTCGGCCTGGTCAACTCGTACGCCGGTCTGATGCTGGCCGACGCCTCGCTCGGCATCCCCTTCGCGATCGTGCTGATGCGGTCGTTCATGGTGGCGATCCCGCGCGAGGTCATCGAGGCCGCCGAGGTCGACGGGGCCGGACGGTTCCGGACGTTCGTGCAGGTCGTGCTGCCGATGAGCCGCAACTCGCTGATCACGGCCGGGCTGTTCTCGTTCCTCTACGCGTGGAGCGACTTCATGTTCGCGCTGACACTGAACACCACGGACGACGTGAAGCCGATCACGCTGGGGATCTACCAGTACATCGGCGCCCACGTCGGTGACTGGGGCTCGGTGATGGCCGCTTCCGTGCTGTCCGCGGTGCCCGCGGCTGTGCTACTCGTCCTGTCGCAGAAGTACATCGCCGCCGGAATCACCGGTGGCTCGGTCAAGTAGGGGTATCCATGAGTGAGTTCCCGGTCTTCCCGCCCGGTTTCGTCTTCGGCGCGGCCACGGCCTCGTACCAGATCGAGGGCGCCGCGCACGAGGACGGCCGCGGTCCGTCCATCTGGGACACGTACAGCCACACGCCCGGGAAGACGGACGGCGGCGACACGGGTGACGTCGCCTGCGACCACTACCACCGGTACCGCGAGGACGTGGCGCTGCTGCGGGAGCTGGGGGTCGGTTCGTACCGCTTCTCGATCGCCTGGTCGCGCATCCTGCCGGAGGGCTCCGGCGCGGTGAACCCGAAGGGGCTGGACTTCTACTCCCGGCTGGTGGACGAGCTCCTGGAGGCGGGCATCGAGCCGGCCGCCACCCTCTACCACTGGGACCTGCCGCAGGCCCTGGAGGACCGGGGCGGCTGGCGGGTACGGGAGACGGCCGAGCGGTTCGGCGAGTACACCGCGGTCGTCGCGGAGCACCTGGCCGACCGGGTGCCGCGCTGGATCACCCTCAACGAGCCGTGGTGCAGCGCCTTCCTCGGCTACTCCGTGGGCCGGCACGCGCCCGGCGCGAAGGAGGGGCGCGGTGCCCTGGCCGCCGCGCACCACCTGCTCGTCGGCCACGGCCTGGCGATGAAGGCGCTGCGGGCGGCGGGGGTCCGCGAGGCGGGCATCACGCTGAACCTGGACCGCAATGTCCCGGCCGCCCCGACGGACGCCGACCGGGCCGCGGTGGTCCGCGCGGACACCCAGCACAACCTGGTGTGGACGGAGCCGATACTCGCGGGCCGCTACCCGGCCGGCGAGGAGGACACCTGGGGCGAGCTGATCACCGGGCAGGACTTCCGGCGCGACGGCGACCTGGACCTGATCTCCCAGCCCCTGGACTTCCTGGGCATCAACTACTACCGCCCGATCGTGGTGGCCGACGCCCCGCACCGCGAGCCGGACCCGGCGCTGCGGGTCGCCACGGACAACCGGTACGCGGAGGGGCAGTACCCGGACGTGCGGCGGACGGCGATGGGCTGGCCGGTCGTGCCGGAGTCCTTCACCGATCTGCTGACCGCGCTGAAGGACACCTACGGGGACGCGCTGCCGCCGGTGCACATCACGGAGAACGGCTCGGCGGAGTTCGACACCGTGGAGCCGGACGGCGCGGTGCGGGACGCGGACCGGGTGGAGTACCTGCGTACGCACTTGGCGGCGCTGCGCTCCGCGATGGACGCGGGCGTCGATGTGCGGGGCTACTACGTGTGGTCGCTGCTCGACAACTTCGAGTGGGCGCTCGGGTACGCGAAGCGGTTCGGCATCGTCCGGGTCGACTACGACACCCTGGAGCGCACCCCGAAGGACAGCTACCGCTGGTATCAGGCGCTGATCGCGGCGCACCGGGCCTGAGCGACACGACGAAACGCCCTGTCCACCGCAGCATGCGGTGGACAGGGCGTTTCGTCGTACGGGTGGCCGGTCAGGCGCGTCGTCGGGCCCACATCGGGCTGATGAAGGCGATGAGCACGGCGGCGACACCGATCTGGAAGATGTGGCGGATCCAGTCGATGCCCCCGGTGTCACGCACACCGAAGGCGGTGGCGAGGGCGTTGCCGGCGATGGCGCCGACGATGCCGAGCAGGACGGTCAGCCACAGGGGAATGGGCTGACGGCCGGGGACGACCAGCTTGGCCAGCAGGCCGATGATGAGTCCCGCGATGATGGCCCACAGAAATGACACGACAACTCCTCTTCTACCGCTGTCCGACTGGTTTCGGGAAGCTGACTTCCGCCTGCCCGGCATGCACGGGTGTACGCATGCCGCTGCGGACAAAGGCCGGCCGGAGGTCTCGCGGTGTCCGCATACCGGGGCGAAGACGATGCATTGGCCTCATTTCGACAAACCCTTGGAGACGTGAGGGAGTCGTGAAAGGATCACCCTCAAATTCCGTGGCGTGTCCCCGTATCCCGCGGCGCGTCACGCCTCGTCCCACCATCCATGGAGAACACACGTGGCCAAGAACTCTGGCCGTCGGCCCGGACGGGCTGTCACCCGTCTCGCCACCGCCGCGATAACCGCGGCCCTGGTCGCCACCGGCGCTGCCGCCACTTCCGCCTCCGCCGCCGACATCGGTGACGCGCCCATGTACGGCCTGACGGGCATCACCAGCTCGGGCACCGCGTACCACTACGCACCCATCGGCGACGGCACCCTTTCGCCGCGCGTCGAGTTCGACACCGGCATGACGGGCCTCGCGTTCGTCGGCCAGGTGGACCACAACGCGGACAACGTCGCGGACGGCCGCTGGCAGCTCGGCACCTCGGGCAACATCTGGTATTACGCCGACAACTCCGCTGCGGTGAAGGTCGGTTATGGCTGGGACACCTACAACACCGTTGTCTCGGTAGGCCAGTTCGGCGGCGCCGAGGCCGGCGACCTGCTCGCCCGCGACGGCAAGGGCGACCTCTACCTGTACCTGGGCTACGGCGACGGCAAGGTCACCAAGCGCATCAAGGTCGGCTACGGCTGGGACACCTACACCCAGATCGCCGGCAACGGCGACCTGAACGGCGACGGCAAGAACGACGTCGTCGCCCGCGACAAGGCCGGCGTCCTGTGGCTGTACAAGGGCACCGGCAACCAGAACGCCCCGTACGCCAAGCGCACCAAGATCGGCAGCGGCTGGAACCAGTACAACACCCTCTTCGCCGCCGGTGACCTGACCATGGACGGCCGGACCGACCTGGTCGCCCGCAACGCCAAGGGTGAGCTGTACCTGTACGAGGGCACCGGCGACGGAGCCGCCCCGTACAAGGCGAAGGCCCTCATCGGCGCGTCGGGCTGGAACTCGTACCGCCTCTTCTTCTGAGCCGGTCACAGAAGTTACAGCGGTTACACAGTCATGACGAAACGTGAAGGTTTCACGTACGAAACCGTGACACGATTCCCGTGAATCGGTGGCCCGCCGCCAACGTGCGGCGGGCCACTCCCACTTCACGATCCATGGAGTACTTGTGGCCAAAACCACTGGCCGGCACCACATGCGCATAGCCGCTCGCGCGGCAGCCGCGGCGCTCACCGCCGCCCTCGTCGCCACCGGCACGTCCGCCGTGGCCGCCGACGCCCCGCAGCCTTCGCTCGGTGCCTCGGCAGACCAGCCGGCGGCGGCTCCCGCAGCGGCCGCCGCGGCCGGCAACCCGCACTTCTCGCTCTACGCCGTCAACTCCGCGGGCATCGCGTACGCGTACGGCCCGAACGGCAAGGGCGGCCTCACCGCCCGCAAGCAGTACGGCAAGGGCTGGACCGGCGTCTCCGCGATGATGCAGGTCGACCACCAGAACGATGGTGACAGCGACGGCCTCTGGTTCCGTGAGGACAACGGAAACATGGGCTACCTGAAGTTCGACTCGTCGGCCGTCAAGATCGGCTACGGGTGGAACATCTACAGCAAGATCGTCTCCCCCGGCCAGATCGGTGGAGCCGCCGCCGGTGACATCCTCACCGTCGACACCAAGGGCGACCTGTACGTCTACCTCGGCTACGGCAACGGCAAGGTCACCAAGCGCATCAAGGCCGGTTACGGCTGGAACATCTACAACACGATCGCCGGCAACGGCGACCTGAACGGCGACGGCAAGAACGACGTCGTCGCCCGCGACAAGGCCGGCGTCCTGTGGCTGTACAAGGGCACCGGCAACCAGAACGCGCCGTTCGGCAAGCGCTCCAAGATCGGCAGCGGCTGGAGCCAGTACAACCGCCTGGTCTCCACGGGTGACATCGACCTGGACGGCAAGACCGACCTCATCGCCCGCAAGGGCGGCGCGCTGTACCTGTACAGCGGCACCGGCAACGCCGCGACCCCGTACAAGGCCAAGAAGCTGATCGGCACGAGCGGCTGGGACAGCTACAAGTTCCTGTTCTGATCCCACCCGTAGGGCTCGCGTAGTTCCTTCGGAACATGAGAGAGGGCCGCACCCCCGTCACCGGGGATGCGGCCCTCTCGCCGTACTGCCGCCGATCCCTACTTGCGGATCAGGCTGCGGAGCACGTACTGCAGGATGCCGCCGTTGCGGTAGTAGTCCGCCTCACCGGGGGTGTCGATGCGGACGACACCGTCGAACTCGACGCCGGTGTCGGTGGTGACCTTGACCGTACGCGGGGTCGTGCCGTCGTTCAGTTCGGTGACGCCGGTGACGGAGAAGGTCTCCTCGCCGGTGAGGCCGAGGGTCTCGGCGGTCTGGCCCTCCGGGAACTGGAGCGGCAGGACGCCCATGCCGATGAGGTTCGAGCGGTGGATGCGCTCGTAGGACTCGGCGATGACGGCCTTGACGCCGAGGAGCGCGGTGCCCTTGGCGGCCCAGTCGCGGGACGAGCCGGAGCCGTACTCCTTGCCGGCCAGGATGACCAGCGGGGTGCCGGCGGCCTGGTAGTTCTGCGAGGCGTCGTAGATGAACGACACCGGACCGCCGTCCTGGGTGAAGTCGCGGGTGAAGCCGCCCTCGGTGCCCGGCGCGATCTGGTTGCGCAGGCGGATGTTGGCGAACGTGCCGCGGATCATGACCTCGTGGTTGCCACGGCGCGAGCCGTAGGAGTTGAAGTCACGGCGCTCGATGCCGTGCTCCGTGAGGTACTGGCCGGCCGGGGTGTCGGCCTTGATCGCACCGGCCGGGGAGATGTGGTCGGTGGTGACCGAGTCGCCGAGCTTGGCCAGGACCCGGGCGCCGGTGATGTCCTCGACCGGCGAGGTCTCCATGGTCATGCCCTCGAAGTACGGGGGCTTGCGCACGTAGGTGGACTCGGAGTCCCACTCGAAGGTGTTGCCGGTCGGGATGGACAGCGCCTGCCACTGGGCGTCGCCCGCGAAGACGTCCTGGTAGGACTTGTTGAACATGTCCTCGCCGATGGCGTTCGCCACGACGTCGTTGACCTCGGCCTCGGAGGGCCAGATGTCCGCGAGGTGGACGGGCTTGCCGTCCTGGTCGACGCCGAGCGCGTCCTTGGTGATGTCGACCTTCATCGAACCGGCGATGGCGTACGCGACGACCAGCGGCGGGGACGCCAGGTAGTTCATCTTGACGTCGGGGTTGATCCGGCCCTCGAAGTTGCGGTTGCCGGAGAGCACCGAGGTCACGGCCAGGTCGTGCTCGTTGACCGCCTTGGAGACCTCCTCCGGCAGCGGGCCGGAGTTGCCGATGCAGGTGGTGCAGCCGTAGCCGACGAGGTTGAAGCCGACCTTGTCGAGGTACGGGGTCAGGCCCGCCTTGTCGAAGTAGTCGGTGACGACCTTGGAGCCCGGGGCGAGGGTGGTCTTGACCCACGGCTTGCGGGTCAGGCCCTTCTCGACCGCCTTCTTGGCCACGAGCGCCGCGGCGACCATGACGTACGGGTTCGAGGTGTTGGTGCAGGAGGTGATCGCGGCGACGGTGACGGCGCCGTGGTCCAGCTCGTACGTGGAGCCGTCGGGAGCGGTGACAGTGACCGGGTTCGTCGGGCCTGCGGCGCCGATGGCCGGGGAGTCGGAGGCCGGGAAGGACTCCTTGCCCGCCTCGTCGACGCAGTCCACGTAGTTGCGGACGTCCTGGGCGAACTGGGCCTTGGCGTTGGCGAGGACGATGCGGTCCTGCGGGCGCTTCGGGCCGGCGATGGAGGGGACGACCGTGGAGAGGTCGAGCTCCAGCTTCTCGGAGAAGTCCGGCTCGGCGGCCGGGTCCAGCCAGAGGCCCTGCTCCTTGGCGTACGCCTCGACCAGGGCGACCTGCTGGGCGTCGCGGCCGGTCAGGCGCAGGTAGTTGAGGGTCTCGTCGTCGATCGGGAAGATCGCGGCGGTGGAGCCGAACTCCGGCGACATGTTGCCGATGGTGGCGCGGTTGGCGAGCGAGGTGGCGGCGACACCCTCACCGTAGAACTCCACGAACTTGCCGACGACGCCGTGCTTGCGGAGCATCTCGGTGATGGTCAGCACGAGGTCGGTGGCGGTGGTGCCGGCCGGGAGCTCGCCGGTCAGCTTGAAGCCGACGACGCGCGGGATGAGCATGGAGACCGGCTGGCCGAGCATCGCGGCCTCGGCCTCGATGCCGCCGACGCCCCAGCCCAGCACACCGAGGCCGTTGACCATGGTGGTGTGCGAGTCGGTGCCGACGAGGGTGTCGGGGTACGCCTGGCCGTTGCGGACCATGACCGTACGGGCCAGGTGCTCGATGTTGACCTGGTGGACGATGCCGGTGCCCGGCGGGACGACCTTGAACTCGCTGAACGCGGTCTGGCCCCAGCGCAGGAACTGGTAGCGCTCCTTGTTGCGGCCGTACTCCAGCTCGACGTTCTGGCCGAAGGCTTCCTTCGTACCGAACTTGTCGGCGATGACGGAGTGGTCGATGACCAGCTCGGCCGGGGCGAGCGGGTTGATCCGCTCCGGGTCGCCGCCGAGCTCCTTGACGGCCTCACGCATGGTCGCGAGGTCCACGACGCAGGGCACACCGGTGAAGTCCTGCATGATCACGCGGGCCGGCGTGAACTGGATCTCCTGGCTGGGCTGGGCCTGGGAGTCCCAGCCGCCGAGCGCGCGGATGTGGTCGGCGGTGATGTTCGCGCCGTCCTCCGTGCGGAGCAGATTCTCCAGCAGCACCTTCAGGCTGTAAGGGAGGCGCGCGGAGCCCTCGACCTTGTCCAGCTTGAAGATCTCGTACGACTCGTCGCCCACGCGCAGCGTGCTGCGGGCGTCGAAGCTGTTCGCCGACACGACAGTCTCCTTCATCAATGTGCGCGTAACTCCGCGCCGCGCCTCACCACGGCGGGCGCCGCGTGGTGCCGCCTCGGACCACCGGGCCATCCGCTAAGGTAAGGATTGGTTAGGTAACCCTTACCTGCGGGCGGCCCGCTGTGCACCTTCGGCATATATCTCGATGTCGAGATAACTCTAGTACATGACCGCGGAAGGGTCATGTCCGGGCGCCCCCCGGCGGCGGCGTGGCGCGCGTGCGGCGGCGGATCAGCTCCTTGCTCTCCTCGGGCAGCGCGTCCGCCGCCGCGAGGAGCGGCAGCAGCTCCGGCTCCAGGGTCATGGCCCGGAACTCCAGCGCGACGGTCACCTCGTGGGCGGGCCGGCGCACGATCTCCAGCCGGTCGCCGGAGCGGATCTCGCCGGGCTCGACCACCCGGAGGTACGCGCCGGGCAGGGCCGCCCGGGTGAACCGCTTGATCCAGCCGTCCCGCTCCAGCCAGCCCTGGAACGTCGCGCAGGGTATCCGCGCGCAGGACACCTCCAGGACGACGTCGGGCCCGATCCGCCACCGCTCCCCGATCAGGGCACCGTTGACGTCCACGCCGTGGGTGGTCAGGTTCTCGCCGAACACCCCGTTGGCGAGCGGCCGGCCCAGCTCGGCCTCCCAGCCGTCGAGGTCCTCGCGCGCGTAGGCGTAGACGGCCTGGTCGGCGCCGCCGTGGTTCTTCACGTCGTAGACGCGGTCACCGGACAGACCGACGGCGCCGGTGCCCTTGGGCCCCGGGGCGGTCACCGCGACCGGCCCGTCGACGGGCCGCTTGTCGATGCCGGTCGCGCTGATCCCCTTCCAGGGATTGGGGCGGGGGCGGCCGATGTTGACGGAGAGTGCGTACATGAGGCGGGACCCTAGGGACGAAGGGGTGCGGGCGCGAGGGAATTTGCGCACTCTCCTCCACCCGTCCGCCGCCTCCGGCACACCACTCTCACCCGAACGGCACACCCCCACGCAATTGCGATCTCATATCTGAGATAGCCTTTCGCCATGTCAGATGACTACCTCGTACGTATCGGCAAGCTCATCCGTGACGCCCGTCAGCACCGGGGCTGGACACAGAGCCAGCTGGCCGAGGCGCTCGGCACCAGCCAGAGCGCGGTGAACCGCATCGAGCGCGGCAATCAAAACATCAGCCTTGAGATGATCGCCCGCATCGGTGAAGCACTCGACAGCGAAATCGTCTCGCTCGGCTACGCCGGTCCCATGCATCTGCGCGTGGTGGGCGGCCGCCGCCTCTCCGGCGCCATCGACGTCAAGACCAGCAAGAACGCCTGTGTGGCGCTGCTGTGCGCGTCGCTGCTCAACAAGGGCCGTACGGTGCTGCGCCGCGTGGCCCGCATCGAGGAGGTCTACCGCCTCCTCGAAGTGCTCAACTCCATCGGCGTGCGCGCCCGCTGGATCAACGACGGCACCGACCTGGAGATCGTGCCGCCGGCCCGGCTCGACATGGACGCGATCGACGCGGACGCCGCCCGCCGCACGCGCTCCATCATCATGTTCCTCGGCCCGCTGCTGCACCGCATGGACGCGTTCAAGCTGCCCTACGCGGGCGGCTGCGACCTCGGTACGCGCACGATCGAGCCGCACATGATCGCCCTCCGCCGCTTCGGCCTGGACATCGCCGCCACCGAGGGGATCTACCACGCCCGGGTGGACCACTCCGTCACGCCCGGCCGCCCCATCGTGCTGACCGAGCGCGGCGACACGGTGACCGAGAACGCCCTGCTGGCCGCCGCCCGCCACGACGGCGCCACGGTCATCCGGAACGCCTCCTCCAACTACATGGTCCAGGACCTCTGCTTCTTCCTGGAGGCGCTGGGCGTACGCGTGGACGGCGTCGGCACGACGACCCTCACGGTGCACGGTGTGCCCGACATCGACGTGGACGTGGACTACTCCCCGTCCGAGGACCCGGTCGAGGCGATGAGCCTGCTGGCCGCCGCCGTCGTCACGGAGTCCGAGCTGACGATCCGCCGGGTGCCCATCGAGTTCCTGGAGATCGAGCTCGCGGTCCTGGAGGAGATGGGCGTCGACTGCGACCGCACCGCGGAGTACGCCGCCGACAACGGCCGCACCCGCCTGGTCGACCTGACGGTCCGCCCCTCCAAACTGGAGGCGCCGATCGACAAGATCCACCCGATGCCGTTCCCCGGCCTCAACATCGACAACGTCCCCTTCTTCGCGGCCATCGCGGCCTCGGCCCACGGCCAGACCCTGATCCACGACTGGGTCTACGACAACCGCGCCATCTACCTCACCGACCTCAACCGCCTCGGCGGCAGGCTCCAGCTCCTGGACCCCCACCGCGTCCTGGTCGAGGGCCCCACCCGCTGGCGCGCCGCCGAAATGATGTGCCCCCCGGCCCTGCGCCCGGCGGTGGTCGTCCTCCTCGCGATGATGGCGGCCGAGGGCACGTCGGTGCTGCGCAACGTGTACGTGATCAACCGCGGCTACGAGGAGCTGGCGGAGCGGCTGAACTCGGTGGGGGCGCAGATCGAGATCTTCCGGGACATCTGATATGAGGATGCCGCCGCACCCCGTCTGACCTGCCATTTGGCGGGTCAGACGGGGTGCGGCGGCACGTCTGGGATTTCTCTGGGACTTTGGGCCTGCGGCGGGCTACGAGCCACGAGCCCAGCGGACGGTCGCGGCTACGCGAAGATCGCGTCGATGGCGGCGCTTCCCCGTGCGCCGGCGCGGGGCAGGAAGTGGGAGTACTTCCGCAGCGTGAACCCAGGGTCGGAGTGCCCCAACCAACGTGCCAGGGAGACGACCGATTCGCCAGCCTCCAGTTCCTCGGAGGCGAAGAAGTGGCGCAGGGCGTGGAAGCCGTGTTCCCGGGACGGCTCCCACACGCGGACACCGTCGGTGCTGCCCTCGTCCAGCGAGGCGATCACGCCCGCCGTGGCCAGAGCGGGCTTCCACACGTAGGAGTTGAAGTAGTTCCGTTGATGGCCTTCAGCTCGCGTCCCGTGACCAGGAGGCTGTAGGTCCTCGGCCGTCGATGCTTGGCCTCCACCAGCGTCTCGGCCGGAGTCGGGTCGTCCCAGGGCAGCGTCACCGGCACCGGTGCGAACTGCTCCATGTGCTGACGGATGGCCCGGGCCACGCTGGCCGGCAGGGGCACGTCCCGGACCTTGCGCCCCTTGGGGAGCGCGAAGCACAGTTTCGCCCGCACCATCTTGACCTGCCGCCGGACGTGGACGACTTCCTTCTCGAAGTCGATGTCGTCCGCTGAGAGTCCGAGCGCCTCCCCTTGGCGGAGCCCGAGACCTGCTCCGATCACAAGGAGGATCCGGTAGCGGTCCGGCAGGGCCTCCTGTACTGCCAGCACCCGTTCAGGCGGCCACGCCTCAACCCTGCCAGCGGCTGCGGGCGGAGGCCCGACCGTGCTGGACCGGCATGGGTTGCGTCCGAGACGACGGTCCTCGACCGCAGCCTGAAGGACGCTGGAGAGCGTCGCCCAGACCAGTCGGCTCGAGGTAGGACCGAGGTCCTTCTCCAGCCGCTTCTTCCAGTGCCGCAGGACTTCCGTGCCGATGGCGTTGAGCGGCTGAGAACCCAGATGGGGAACGATGTGGCGGCGTACCCTCTGCTCGATCCGCTCGATCGTGGACGGGTCACCGCTTTGGGTGGGCCACCAGTGGGTCGCGATGTAGTCCTTGAGGGAGATGGCCCCGTCGCGGGGGTCGACGAACTCGCCTCGGCGTGCGTCGGTCTGGGCCTGGGCGAGCCAGGTCTTGGCGTCCTGAAGTACGTCGAAGGAACGGTCCTTGACGCCGGGGATGCCCTTGACGCGATAGCGGATGCACTTGCCGTACATGGCGGTACGGTCACGTTTGCCGGTCTTCGGGTTGGGGCGCTTCTTCAGCCATCGGTCTTCTATGTAGCCGGCCAGGTGGAACTCCTTGGTGATGGGGATGGAGGCAGCGCTCTACGGCGCTTGGGGTTTCAGGCGCTGAGGAAGCGGCTCGACCGCTCCTGCAGAGGGGTGTTGAGCGGGTTGAGGGCCGGGTTGGAGCGGGAGTCGGCCTGTTCCTGTTCGCGAACCCAGGCGTCGAGCACTTCGAGCCGGTACATGACGCGACCGCGGGGTCCCATACGGAAGCTCGGGGGTCCCTGGCGACGGTGGCGCCAGACGTAGAGCGTGTGGGGTGAGAGGCCGAGATAGTCGGCGGCGTCCTTCACGGTCAGGAAGGCGGCGGATGTGGCGCCTGAGGTAGCGGTCGCGGCAAGCGAAGATCGTCCAGGCATCGGTGGTTCTCTGTGAGGTAGGGGCGGAGGCAGCCCGGGTGGGTGGAAATCCAATTCCGCCCACCCGTCGCCTTGTCATGCGGCAGGAAGGGAATCGCAGACGATCCGCAACGCGGAACAGCGCTACGGACGGCACACGGCGCTCGGGGCTGGCTCACTCGCCAGGTCAGGAAGGGCGAGGGCAGCTTCGAGCCGGTCCCAAGGGATTTCATCCCGTGTCGGCTTACGAAGGCAGTGCGCGAAGCGTTCGGCGAGGCGAGGAGCGCTCATTCCGGCGCACTCGGCCACCACGAAGATGTGCGCCGCGCTTTGGTCACCGTTCTTCAGCCACGCCGCGATGCATGCGTCACGCAGAGCGGAGATATTCCTGCCGAGCGACGAGTCGGCCTCGTGCCCTTCCAGAACCGCCGCCCGCGCTTGCTTCCAGATCTTCCGGTAGACCGGGGCGGTCAGCGGTCGCCCGTCGTCGAGAACGAATATCGCGTCATCGGGGCGGAGTTCGCGCCGGACGATCTCCGCCTTCAGGAGCGCCACCAACTTCCGGCAGGCAGGAACACGCCGTTCGGCGCCCGCGCGCTCCGAATCCGTCTCGCGGCGCTCTTGTCCCTGAGGGAAAATCAGCAGCCAACCGCTGCCGTCGTCCGCGAGTTCCACGTCTCGGACACGCAGCACTAGGGCCTCCTTTGGCTGCAGCGCCGCGAGGGCAATGGACGCCAGGAAGGCCCGCAGTACGAGACCGTTCTGCGGCTGCTCGGCGGCCCAGTCCAGGATCGAAAAGCACTGCCGATCGGTCAGATGAGACGTTTTGGCGCCAACCACTGCGGCCATGTGTGAGCTCCTTGAGGTGGGGCGTGGGGGTAGGCACGGCAGTCCGGGCACCGCCTGTGAATCGCACGGCGACCGAACCTCTCCAATAGTCCGGAGGATCGCCGGTTTGGGTAACCGGCGATCCCGTGCTATGTTCCGCCGACCACGCAGACGATCTTCCGTGAGCTGCTCTAGGTTCACTTGCTTCGCCGCGCAATTCCAGTCCCTTCCGGGCTCAATGCGTCTGCCGTGAGCGAATCACCATGCCGACCCAAAATCGCTGACGCCCAGCCAGCGCGCGGTCGATTTGAACGATCCAAACGCCGGAATAGAGCAGGCGTCTTCTAAGCACCTGCTCCTTCCCGTTCAGCGATCGGGTCGGCACAGCCCGCCGTCCAGACAGCGCTTCGACACCCTGTACCGGGGTCGCCGATGGGCGACGCACGGAAGTCGTGTTCTGCTGCGGCGTCACCACCGACTACGGGTCAGGGCCGAACGTCTTACAGTCCCCCATCGCGCGCCACACACTCCTGACCGTACGGCCCGCGCCCTGGCCGGTCCCGGCAGTGTCGCCGGACGGCGTCGTCACGGCCCCACGAATAAATGGCGGACCGGGGCGGCGATGTCGCCGCGATCATCCTGGTCAACGGGGTTCGACTGTCAGACCGAGGTTTTAGTGTGGAACGGTGACTTCAGACGTCAGCAAGGTCTCAAGCGAAGAGGCAGCGCTATCTATAGAGGAGACCATCCTCGCGCAGACTGCCTGGTTCCTTCATGAGCGAGGAGACGTTCAGGCGGCAGCCCTTCTACTGGATGTTGAAGGAATCGAGTGGTCTCCCGGCAACAGGTTGGGCGACTGGATGGATGCCCGTCTTCTGGTTCCCGGATGGCTGATGGACCGGTTCTCTGAGGACTTGCTTGCGCGGATCCGGGACGCCCTCCTGCCGATCGCTGAACGGAACGGCGTCGAGGGACACTCTGTCTACGTCGGGCCAGCGCTCCCAGACGTGGCCGCGGACTGGAGGTCAGCTCTTCAGGGGCGGCTCACCGCCAACACCACAACGAACCACGCCGCGCGTGTCACCGATCCGAAACCGGAACTGCGACGCGACGGATTCGTTTTTGACTCCCGCGAGGAGGTACGGGTCTATGAGGCGCTCAAGCGCGCCCAGGCTGCCCTCCCCGCCAATGCCACCATCTCCATCTTTCCCCGCCGCTGGGACGCGTAGGAGTCGGCAACACATGGACGCCCGACTTCCTAGTCGTTCGCGAAGGCAGAGCGGGCCTGATCGAGGTCGACGGACCCCATCACCGCGGCCGACTGGCGGCTGACGGGACCAGGGATCGGCACTGGCGGAACAGCGGGTTCGTTCACATCGAACGAATCCTGGTGGAAGAAACGGCCAAGGACTCTGAGTTGGACGCCCTAGTCAGGACGTTCCTCAAGCGGCTGCGCACACATTAGCCGTCCGTACTCGACTCCGTCCCGCATGTCTCTCGGGCACTCGGAGACTGCTGGGTCCGGCCCTCCGACGGAAGGACCGGGCCCAGCGTTTGCGGCACGGTCAGCGGGCACTGCGAGACCAGGCGGGCGATGCCGAACCCGATGAGACCGGCGAAGGTAGAACCCCAAGGTGCGCGAGATGGTGGTCGCCGCCAAGGAGTCCGCGCCCATCACCGGGATCGGCTCCGCCGGGCGGGTCGTCTCAGTCGACCTGGACGCGGGGTCCCCGTGCGTCCTGATCAACGCCTCCACGGGCGGCGGCAAGTCGGTGACTCTGCGATGCATCGCCCCCCTCTTGAGCCGCAGTCCCGCGATTGGTTCCCTACGACAGGACCAGGCGCTACCGGGCGCGCCGGGTGGTGATGAGCTGGCCGTTGTGGAGGCGGTGGTTGAGGTCAAGGCCGCTGTCGAGCATCGCGAGGACATCGAGGTGGCGGTCGGCCGGCACGGTCGCCACCCGGTGGCGGTCGCGGGCCAGGCGGATGGTCGGGTGGCGCTCGCTGGGCCGTGCGACGTTGACCGGGCCGTCGGGTGTCCCTGCTACCAGCCGGGTGAGTGGTGTGGTGGCTGCGCGGTTGTCGAGGAGCTGGTTGATCGGGTCGGAGGGAGTGCGGACGTAGTCGAGGAGGTCCTGGACCTCGTAGTCGCTCGCCCCATACTGCCGTGTCCAGCCGTCGATGTGGTGCTGGGCGGTCCACTGCCGCAGGCCGGCCGACCGGTGTCCCAGGCGGGCGGCGTCGCGGCCGAGGAGGTGGGCGATGCGTCGGGAGGTGATGCCGGAGGTGAGCAGGGTCAGGGCCTGCTCGGTGTCGACGCCGTGGCGGATGTGCCAGGCAGTGTGTGTGTTGAGCCTGGGTGCGCCGGGAGGGAGCGCGGGGCTGGTGTTGACCAGGTTAATCAGGGCGCCGACGGTCCAGCTCAGGGCGTGCCCGAAGGCGGTGCTGACGTTACGTAACGCCTGTTCGAGCGCCCACCCGGCAGCGACGCCGGGCTGCCAGGAACGGGCGAGGTCGGGGATCGTGGTGCCGGAGATCCACTCGCGGAGCGCGGGGGCGATCGGGACGTCCATCGGTGTGCCGCGCGTCTCCTTGTCCTTGAAGCTCCAGGTCTTGGTGACCTCTGGGACGTGGTCGATCAGGCGGTCGAAGACCTGGTGCTCGGTGAGGAAGTCGAGGGTGCGTTGCAGCGGCCATTCTTCCGGCTCGGCGAGCTGGTCAGCCCCAGTGGCGTCGTCCACCGTGTGCCGGTCGAGCAGCACGGCCAGCTGGTTCGCGAGCCAGTCGAGGTAGCGGGACGACCCCAGGCTGGTGCCGGTGGCGGCCCACCGGCCGGCCTGGGTGGGGTCGGTGTTCTCGAACACGGTGGCGACCTTGTCCGCGAGGGTGAGCCACCGGCTGGTGTGCCGCCCGTTGCCGGTATGGGACAGGGCGAACAGTGCGTCCAGGGCGTCGAGGGGATTGCCCTGCGGCGTCGGCGAGGTGGCATGGAGCTGCAGGACGAGCCAGACGAACGAGGCGAAGTCCGCGGCGATGCCGTCCGCCAGCGCGAAGACTCCGTCAGCATTCTGTCGCAGGGTGTCCTCGGCGCCGGCGAGTTCGGCCAGCGCCTCGCCGGTCAGCAGCGCGGAGACGACGCGCAACTGCTCTGGGTCGGGGTTGAGGGAGTCGAACTCGGCGGGGCGGGGCGGGTAGGGGCGGGTCAGGAAGATCCATCCCTCACTCTCCCGGCCGGCCCGCCCGGCGCGGCCGATGGCGTTGAGAAGTTCAGCGGGCGACAGGGCGCGCTGGCCGTCGTAGGTGAGCGGGTCGCCGTCGACTTTGTGGTGCACGATGACGGTGCGCACGGGCAGGTTGACGCCGTCGGTGAGGGTGCTGGTGCTGGCGATCGCCAGGAGCTCGTCGCGGCGCAGCGCGCCCTCGACAGTGTGGAGGACGTCTTCGGGTAGGGCGCCGTGGTGGTAGGCGACGCCGTGCAGGGTGCAGCGCACCAGCGGGTGCTCCGCGCCGAGGGTGTCGGCGAGGTAGTCGGTCAGGGCTGTGGCCTCGGGTCGCTCGGGCAGGTGTTCGGCGATGGCGAGTGCCGCGTCACGGGCTGCCCGCCGGGTGCCGACGACCATTAGGACGCTGCCGTTCGCGGTGAGTTCCGCGGCGCCGGCGGCGAAGACCTGGTAGTCGGGGATCCCGCCTGGCAGACGGGTCCGCGCGTTCCACCGGCCCGCGGAGCTGGCGAAGCGCCGCGTGCCCACCTCTCCGGTAGTCAGCCGAGCGATGGCGGAGGAGGCGGTCGGCCGGACATCGAGGAGGGTCTCGACGGGCACGGTGGCGAGCACCGGCGAGGTGTGCTTCGCGGTCGGCCGTCGCTCCGTCAGCTCGGCGTGCTCCGCCATGAGGTTCGGGTACATGAGCCCGTGCATTCGGCGCGGGCCCCGCCAGGTGTCGGTGAAGTAGACCTCTCGTTCGGGGCGATGCGGGTCGAGCCACGAGGCGATGTCGCCCTTGTTGCCGACTGCCGCGGACAGCAGCACGAGTCGGATGTCGCTGCGGGCCTGCAGCAGCGTGAGGAGGCTCTCCAGCACGAAGCCGCGCCTCCCCTGGCCCAGGTGGTGGGCCTCGTCGACGACGACCAGCCCGACCTCCGCCAGTGCTTCGCCGGGGTTGTTGCGGATCATGTGCATGAGCCGCTCGGGGGTGACGATCTCCACGTCCCCGCCGTTCGGCTCGGCCGGCGAGGTCCAGGGGCCCAGCGGGAACTCCGGTTGCTCTGCGGCCAGGCGCCGCCCGAGCACGCGCAGCCGGCCCCGCAGCGTCCCGCGCATCTCCCGCCCCAGGCTGCGCATCGGGGACACGTACACCACGCGCCCGGGGCGCTGTGCCAGGTGCGAGCAGATCACCAGCTGGGCCATCAGCGTCTTGCCCGCGCTGGTCGGCACGCTGATCAGGCTTCGTGACGTCGCCGGGTCGAGCGGGTTACCACGCTCGAGCTTCAGGAGCTGGCGCTGCGGCGGCCAGAGCGTCATCACCGGCGGCTTCGACAGCGCGAAGCTCCGCGCCACTTCTGGGGGAGTTCCCGGGGGGAGCAGCTGGTACAAGCTGCTGGCCGCCATCTCCCCGCTCATCTGGAACAGGTGCGCAGCAACCCACCGCGCCAGCCGGTCACCCCGGCCCGCCCTCTCCGTCATCACATCCCGCAGCAACCGCTGCGCCGCCACCAGATCCCGCTCCTCGCCGAACCCCAGGAACTGGTACAGGCGGAAGACGGCCTTCACCACCGCCTCTGCGGGCCCGTACATGGTCCCCACCAGGGATTCGCGGCGCATCATCGCCCGCACCCCGCGCAGCTGCCGCCGCCACGCGCGCACCGCCCGGCCCAACTCCGGGCGGTCGAAACCGAGGAAGACGATGCCAGCCTCTACTGCCAGGGTGCCGATGTGCCCGCGCAGCTCACTGGTGATGTCAACGAGAGCGCGAACCTGCCGGTAGACGGCGGTAGCGTTCGGGTCCTGCTCGCTGCGCCGGTACCCGGCCTGGGCGGCGAAAGCGATCTGGAGCCGCTCAGCCTCAGGCCGGCGTTCGTCGCCCAGGGCGAGGTCCATCAGGTGGGCGCTGGCGGCAAAGGCCCGCCGTACTCGCACCGCGTCGTAGCCGGGCGTCTCCGGGTCGAGCGCGGCGAGCCCATGCAGGTACCACGCCGTGGCGAGGGTCTCGTCCTCGATCTCCCGCTCACCGCGGAACGCCGCGATCTCCAGGTCGGTGATGGCCGCCAGCAGGTCCTGTGCGCTGGGCAGCACCCCGCCCGCCCGGTGCTCGCCGAGCGCGGACGCGAGTACCTCCGGGTCTAGAGTGCGCTCCACACGTACCTCCTCACGTCCTTCGCGAAGTTTTCAAGGTCCTCGATCGCCATCACCACGCCCTGCAGCGCGCCCGGGTGGGTGTGGGTGGTGAAGTGCTGGTGCGAGCGCTCGAAGGCCGTGTCCGGGGTGTATGCCTCGTCGAGCGCGATGCTGACCCCGCCGTTCCCCGACGCCTTCGCGTCCACCCATTGCCGAGCCATTGAGGCGACGAACTCCCGGGTGTCGGGGGCCAGCTCCCGGCCTCCCCACGAGATCTGACCCAGGTACCGCGCCCCCCAGGTGTTCAACTGCTGCCATGCCTTACGGATCGTGTCGCTCGGCTTCGTCTTTTCCGCGGTGAATTTCTTCATCTCCCACAACCGGAAGACGAACCCCAGCTCGCTGCCGGGCACTCGGTGGATCACCAGCCCGTCCGGCCCGCTGTCTGTCACTGTCGATGAGGGCGGGTCCAGGATCTCCACGCTGCGCCCCGGCTCGGGGGGAAGGTCGCGGGTGGAGAGGTACCAGAGCCACTCGCCCACGTAGCCGGTGACGCCGGTGGGGTCGTTGGCCTCGAATACCGGGTCGGCGTAGAGCAGGACGTGCGCGCGATCGGGGCCGGTCAGCGGGGTGCCGGCCAGGGCACTGTCGCGCCAGAGCCGGTATGCGAGGTCGTCCAGGTCGGTGCGGGCTCGCATGATCTCGTCGGCGATGATCCAGGCTGCCGCATCACGGTCCTCGGGCTCCGGCCCGATGGTTACCACCAAGTCCCACGGGCACACCTGTCCGATGCCGCGGCTCTCCCGCTGAGTGAAGTCCACGAGGCGGCCTCCGGCGGCCCGGGCGCGCTCCATAGCCTGCAGTGCGGGTATCGACACCCGTCCCCACCCCCGCTCCTGACTCGGTGCCCTGCCCTGCGGCAACACGGATCACCCTACCCAGCATGATCTGGTCTGTGAGGGGGCTTCTGCATGAGCGTGGCCGTGGGCCTGCTGCGGGCGCGGCTGTCCGGGAGCCGGGCTCGCGTGGCAGCGGACCTGGGCGCGGGCGGCCACTGGCCGTACGGCACAGCGACTGAACGGCCATGATCGGTGATGGCTACCCCCCCCCGAGGCTGCTATATCAAGTCAAGCTGCCTGGGGAAGATCTTCGGCGGTGGCTGGAGGCGTGGGCTGGTCTCCTCGTTCGAGGAGCTTGAAGAGCTGTCGGCAGATTGCGCGCTTGAGGCAGCGTTGGGCGTCCCTCGCTGTCTTTCCCTCGCTGATTCGCCGGGCCACGTAGGCATGGGTGATGGGGTCGAGGCGGATACGGATCAAGGTGATCGTATGGAGTGCCCGGTTGAGCTGCCGGTCGCCGCTGCGGTTGATCCTGTGCCGGTTGGTCAGTCCTGACGACGCAGGGATTGGAGCGACCCCGGCGAAGGCCGCGAACGCTGCCTCGGACCGGAAGCGGCCGGAGTGCGACCAGCTGATCAGGATTTGAGTAGCGCTGATGGGACCGATCCCCTGCAGGGCCAGGAGCTCGGGGGCGACGGTGCGAACGAGAGTGAGGATTTCCAGTTCGAGCTCCTTCGCCTCAGCACGCAGGGCTTCGATCCGCTGAGCGGCGCTTCGCAAGGCACGAACGGTCATGCGGTGTTCGATGTCCTGGGCAGGCCGGTCTCGCCACCTTGCGCAGTGAGCGATCTGGTCCTTGCTCTTCATACCTCGCAGTTCGACGCGGACCTCGTCGGGCGCCGAGACGATCAGCGCTTTGAGCAGGTTGATTGCGGCCGTGGAAGCCAAGACCGCGCTCTGCCTGGTGGTCAGAAGGACGCGAAGCGCTTCACGTTCACCGCGGCGTCGTGGGTGGATGAGGTGTTCGGTCGCGAGAGCCTCTCTGGCTGCGCGGACGGCGTCGAGCATGTCGGTCTTGCGTCCGCCTCGGATAGCCGGACGCTTGGGCCGACACACCTCGACGACACTTTCGCCGCTCTCGTCGAGGAAGGCAGTAAGCCCGGCGCCGTAGGAGCCTGTCCCCTCCAGCACCCAACAGCGCCGGCCGGGAACGTGCTGGCGGGCGAAGTCCAGCAGCTGCTGATAGCCCCGGGCGTTGGCGGGTGAATCCGTGCTGGCCAGGAGGGCGCCGATAGGGCTGACGGCCGCTGCGGCAAGAGTGTCTCGGTGCGTGTCGACGCCGATGACGCCGTCGACCTGTTCTGCGAGCATGGTCACGCGGTTGTTCTCCTTCAAGGGCTGGACGACCGTGGTCGGCGTCGGCCTGGGTGGAGTCACCGCGTGGCAGAACTGTGATGAGTCACGTCGAGATGGCGGACAAGCTGCTGATCAAGCCAACGGGGTGTGCCAGGCCGACGTCGACGTCCGGCAGACATCTCGGGGGCACGGCAAGCTCTGACGAGCCGCCAGTTACCGTTTCGGGTCATGCCGGAACGCCAACGCCAGCCTGGCAGCAACCCAACCCGGGCCGCAGGTCGACTATCACAGTTACCTTTTTCGTGGCTCCGCAATGGGGCCTCCGGCCTTCGGGTCCGGCATGACTTCCCCCCTTGTTGTTCATGACAATGCCGTTGCTTTTGGGGCTACTGCCATCTGTGGTTCAGGGCGATGGTGACGGCTGGGCGGTGCTGGCTGGCGGGTTCGTCGGATGCC